>CALGYB010000165.1 GCA_937935075.1 uncultured Roseiflexus sp.
GGGTCGCCGCCGCCGAGGTCGAAGCGCGCCTCGCCGGACGCTGGCGGCGCCGGTGGCTCCTCGGCTTCCGCGACATCACTAACGCCACCAATGAGCGCACCGCGATCTTCAGCCTGCTCCCGCGCGTGGGGGTGGGGCACACAGCGCCACTGATCCTGTTTGCGGCAGAGGTCAATTCAGTTCACATCGCCTGTTTCCTGGCAACAGTCAACAGCCTGGTCTTTGATTTTGCCACACGCCAGAAAGTCGGTGGCACGCACCTGACCTACACATATCTCAACCAACTCCCCGTCCTCCCTCCGTCAGCCTTCACCCCCGCCGACATCGCCTTTATCGTGCCGCGGGTGCTCGAACTGGTTTACACCGCGTGGGACATGCGGGCCTTTGCAGAAGACGTGCGGGAGGAGAGCGACGAGGCGCTGCGGGCCTTGATCGACGAGCGCTGGCAAGCCAACTACAAAGACACAGAGAGCACAAAGGACTGGCCGCATGAAGAATCTTCGTGTCCGTTGCGCCGTTGTGGTGAATACCAGCTCTCCCCCTTCATCTGGCATGAAGCGCGCCGCGCCGTCGCCCGCGCCGAGCTGGACGCGCGCATCGCGCGACTCTACGGGCTGACACGGGACGAGTTGCGCTACATCCTCGACCCGGCGGACATCTACGGACCCGACTTCCCCGGCGAGACGTTCCGGGTGCTGAAGGAGAAAGAGTTGAAGTTGTACGGGGAGTACCGGACGCGGCGGCTGGTGCTGGAGGCCTGGGATCGGGAGGAGCGCGGCGCGGACAGCGCATGACGAAGGACCGGTGCGGTCAATCCATGGGCATGATCGAGCCGGGCATATGACAGAGAACCCGTTTTTCACCGCTGCCGGCATCGCTGCTTCGACTGCGGATCAGCAGCGCCTGGTTGCCGCCTATCTGACGCGCCTGGCGCAGCGCTGCGACCGGTTGCCGCTCGCCGGAACGGTGCGCCTGCCGGGGAATGCCGGCCCGCCTCCGACCCTCAGCGCCGTCTACGTCACTCTTGCCGCCCCCGCCTGGGCGCCGGTGCGCGGGGCCGCGCGCCCACGAATTCGCCCGTGATCTCGCCGGTGGCAAGCCCGACTGGAACTCCTCCCGACGTTGCGCGGCGCATAGTGCAGTTGCCGGGCGACAACGACCGGCCATGCTACCGTCTGGAGCGCCCGCTGTTACTCACCGAGGCGCTGAGTCGGCGCCGACGCCTGGCGCTGCTCAGCGATCCCGGCAGCGGGAAGCGCAGTTTCCTGCGCTATCTCGCCATCGCCCTGGCGCGTCCCGCGCCAGACAGACCTCCTGCCGGCGCCTGTTGCTGCTGTACATCTCACTGGGAACCTTTGCCGTCTGGGTGCAGCAGCAGCCTGGTTCCGCCCTCGACGGAGCCGGTCTCTGGCGCTATCTGCTGAGCATAGCCCGGCAGGAGGGTCTCGAAGGGTTCGATCAGCCGCTGGAGCGCGCCCTGCGCCAGGGCGGCCTGCTGCTGTTGCTCGATGGCCTCGGCAAGATCGTCGATCCGGCGCTGCGGCTAGAGGTTGCGGAGGCGGTCGCTAGCCTGGCCGAAAGCGGCGCCTGGCTGGCGCTGACGTGCAGAACACGCGCGTTTACGGGCGCCGTCGCCGAAGCGTTTGCCGCCTGGGGCGCGCCGGTCACGCTGGCGCCTTTCAGCCTGGGACAAATCCGCCACCTTGTCCGGTCCTGGCAGGGGCATCTCGTTGAACAGGGCGCCATCGAGCGATGCAATCGCCGGATCTGCGCATCTGGGGCGGAATCCGCTTCTGTTGACCCGCATCGCCGCGTTGTACTTCAACGCGGGGGAGTATCCCGCCGATCGCATCGATCTCTACGAAAACCTGGTGCACCTGCTCCTGTTCGACTGGCGCCGACAAATGTCCTGGACCGACTGTTCAACAAGATGCCGGACGCCAAAACCGACCCAAAGATGTCTTATGCTTCCTGATACTGGTGCCGGAGACGGGACTCGAACCCGTACGGGGTTGCCCCCATCGGTTTTTAAGACCGAAGCGTCTGCCATTCCGCCACTCCGGCATTATGCTCATGATAACACACGCAGGAAAGGGAGTTCAATCACCGGACGGCGGGTGACTCCGCTCGTTCATCAACTTGCGGTCAGTCAGACAAGATGTTCAAGCGTCCGGTTCGCGCAGAGGAGAACACCTTCCCCTAACCCCTAACACCTAACCCAAACATCAACTCCCCCTCACACACCGCCTGCCCGTTCACAGTTGCAACCCCCGTCCCCTTGCCGATGCCGCGCCGCATTTTGTCGAACCGCACCTCCAGCCGCAGGGTGTCGCCCGGATAGACCGGCTTACGGAAGCGCACCCCGTCAATCCCAGCAAAGAATGCGATCTTTCCCCGATTCTCCGGCACACTCAACGCCGCCACTGCGCCGGTCTGCGCCAGCGCCTCGACGATCAGCACCCCCGGCATGATCGGATGGTCGGGGAAATGCCCCTGAAAGAACGGCTCGTTGATCGTCACCAGTTTCTCGCCAACCGCACGTTGCCCCGGCTCGAGTTCGAGAATACGGTCGATCAACAGGAAGGGGTAACGGTGCGGAATGATTGCCATGATCTCCTGGATGTTCAGCATATGCGCGCCCTTTCAGCCTGCACAACTGTTGCAACCAGCCGCAGTATACCAGAAACGGAGGTTTGGGCATAAACAGATCTCTCGTATATAATGCGCGCCTGAAAGAGTCTCTTCGCTGCGAAAAACAGATGATGATGCACCTCGCCATCAATGGCATGTTCTGGTCACAACCGACAGTCGGCAGCGGGCAATACCTGCGCATGCTGGTACACGCCCTGCCTGCCGTTGCGCGGAATATTCGGCTGACGCTGCTGCTGCCCGCGTATCGCGCGGTCACTGAACCACTCCCGCCGGACATTCGCGCAGTGCATGTGCAGACGCCATTCGATGGGCGCAGCGAAAACCTGGCGAAGGTCTGGTTCGAGCAGATCGCCGTCCCGTTCGCGGCAGCGCGCCTGCACGCCGATCTCCTCCACGTTCCCTATTTTGCGCCGCTGCTCGTTTCATCACGGCCGACAGTCGCAACCATTCTCGACATCATCCCGCTCCTGCTGCCGGAATACCGCAGCAGCGCCGCAGTTCGCCTCTATATGCGCATGGTAGCGCGCGCCGCGCGGCGCGCAACGCAGATCATCGCCATTTCGCAGCACAGCGCCAATGACATCGTTCGTCATCTTGGCTGCCGCGCGGCGCGCGTGACAGTGACCCCGCTTGCGGCTGGCGCGCAGTTCCGTCCATACGACCGCGCGTGCGCCGAACGAGAAGTTGCAGCGCGCTATGGTGTGACGCCGCCATTCGTCTATTATGTCGGCGGGCTGGACGCGCGTAAGAACCTGGCGATGCTCGTGCATGCATTTGCGCGGATGCGGCGCGCCGGGGGACCACCCGCCACCCTGGTAATCACCGGACGCGCGTCCGGGACGGATCTGCGGATGTTTCCCGATATGGACACGATCATTGCTTCCGCCAATGCATGCGCTTTTGTGAAGCGAATTGATGTACCCTACAGCGACGCGCCGCTGCTTTATTCCGCTGCCACCGTGTTCGCCTTTCCGTCGCGGTACGAGGGGTTTGGTCTGCCGCCGCTCGAAGCCATGGCGTGCGGCGCGCCGGTGGTCGTTGCCGATGCAACCAGCCTGCCCGAGGTCGTCGGCGATGCGGCGCTGCGAGTGCCTCCCGACGATCTGCCCGGCTGGACGGCGGCGCTCTGGCGCCTGCTGGCGGACGACGCCCTGCGCGTCGATCTGTCTCGTCGCGGGCGAGAACGCGCAACCCATTTCAGCCCTGAACGCCTTGCGCGCGAAACGCTGGCTGTGTATGAACGCGCCTTGAACTCATAGGGTGAGAATGTTGCTCAAAAAGGGTGAAGCAAATGCGCGAAGACGCAAAGAGATCCGGCATTTCTTGCAAGACTTCGCGCCTTTGCGCCTTCGCGTCCGCCTGATTTGACAGGACTTACGCGGCAGCGTGGCGCTCCCCATGAAGGTGGCACGGTGCAGCGGCAATGCCGCCGCACCGTGCCACATAAGACAGGTACCGCTCTGCCGCAGGCAAAACGAGCCGTCACGCCGCTCGCCTGTGAGGCGACCACGTAACTCCCGTTATTTGAGAAACGCTGTAGAGAATGCGTATCCTGATGCTTTCCAAAGCGCTGGTCAACGGCGCTTACCAGAAGAAGTGCGAAGAACTGGCGGCGCTGCCGGATGTCGAGCTGATCGTCGCTGTGCCGCCTGCCTGGCGTGAACCGCGTGTTGGTCTCATTCCGCTCGAACGACGCTTCACCTGCGGCTATCACCTCATCACACTACCGATCGTATTCAACGGTCGTCACCACCTGCACTTTTACCCAACATTCAAGCGATTGGTGCGCCATGTGCGCCCCGATATCCTGCACGCCGACGAGGAGTCGTTCAACCTGGCGACCTTCCTGGCGCTGCGCGCCGGGGTGCAGCACGGCGCGCGCTGCTGCTTCTACAACTACGCCAATATCGACCGTTTCTACCCGCCGCCCTTCAACCTCTTCGAACGCTACGCCTTTCGCCATGCCTCCCACGCCTTTGCGTGCAGCGCCGAGGCAGCCGCAATCATGCGCCGCCACGGGTACACGGGAGCGCTTACCATCCTGCCGCAGTTCGGCGTCGATCCCGACCTCTACGCCCCAACGCAACGCGACCGCGATACGTCCATGATGGTCGTCGGTTACATCGGGCGCCTGGTGCCGGAGAAGGGAGTGCTCGATCTGGTAGAAGCCGTGGCGCGGCTGCCAGAGACCATACGCCTGCGGCTGATCGGCGACGGCGCGTTGCGCCCGGTCATCGAAGCGCGGATTGCTACGCTGGGCATGGGCGAACGTGTCGAGATCCGCCCCGCCGTCCCTTCGACCCGCGTCCCTGAAGAACTGCGCCGCCTCGATGCGCTCGTGCTGCCGTCACGCACGACGCACACCTGGAAGGAACAGTTCGGGCGCATCCTGGTCGAAGCCATGAGCTGCGCGGTTCCAGTCGTCGGCTCATCATCGGCTGCCATTCCCGACGTCATCGGCGATGCCGGGATCGTCTACCCCGAAGGCGACATCGTCGCACTCGCAGCGGCATTGCGGCGCCTGGCAGACGATCCGGCGCTGCGCGACGACCTCGGACGACGCGGACGGGAGCGTGTGCTGGCACATTTCACGCAAGCGGCAATCGCCCAACGGTATCATCACGCATACCGTTCGATGCTGAATTGAGATCCACAACCCGGTGCAGGTGCGTTATACTAAAGAGAAACAATGACGCGCCGCCGATGCAATCCGTGAGAGAGCGGCATCATTACGAGAGAAGCGACATAGCCCGCGCCGCCACCCGCCGGGCAAGAGCCAGCCCGCGCAGGCGGACGTCGCACATCGGAGCCCGCGCCGTCACCCGCCGGGCGAGCGTTTCGATAACATCATGAAACACATCATCCGCAACAACCGTATCAACCTCCTGACATCGCCGAAGACTCAAGGCATGTTGATATTCCAGCGCAAGCCCGGTCGTACCGGAGCGCCGGCGACATTCCGCGAAAAACTCTACTGGACGTTAGGCAACCTGCTCATGCTGATCGGCGCCATCCTGCTGGCGTATGTCGGCGGAATCTACGCCCAGGCCGACTTCAACCGTTACGCCGCACGCGGCGATACTGACGTCCCTCCGCCCGCGCCCATCGCCGCGCCGCGCGCCCCCGATGAAGAACCGGCGCCGTTCGTCGCGCCGCTCCCCTTCGTCGCGCCGCGCCTCAACACCGCCGAAGGACAACTCATCAGCGATGTGCCGGATATTGCCAGGTCTGCCGTTCCGTCACAGATTTCACGCATCATCATCCCGAGCATCGGCGTCGACTCGAAAGTCGTCGAAGTCGGCTGGGAAGTCAAAGAACAGAATGGGCAGCAGGTCGCAGTGTGGCAGGTTGCTGAGTACGCGGTCGGACACCATCGTGGATCCGCCAACCCCGGTGAAGGAAGCAACATCGTGCTCGCCGGTCACGTCGGCGGATACGGCAAAGTGTTCAAAGACCTGATCAATGTCCGGGAAGGGGACCAGATCATCCTGTTCGCCGGCGGCGAGCAGCGTCTCTATGTGGTACGCGAGCAGGTTCTGGTTCACGAAGAAGGGGTCTCCCCCGAACAGCAGGCGATGAACGCCCTCTACATCGCTCCGACGAGCGAAGAAATGGTGACCCTCGTCACCTGCTGGCCCGATCGTGGTCCAGACAAATTCAAGTACCGCATCATCGTGCGCGCCACGCCCTATGGCGCCGACACCGACACGCCAACCACGAATACCGACGGCTGGACGGTGCGCTGATGTGCGCTCACACAACCGTTTCCGGCACAGAATCGCCCACGGAATGAAACTTTGGGAATGGATGAGCCGAACCAAATAGCCCACTTGTGCGAAAAGAACCTTCGTGCTATAATGCACTGCATAGTGCGCAACGCCGCTTTGACAGCGCAGGCGCGATCAGGTAGAGTCGTAAGGAGAAGCACGAGTGAGCACATCAAATGGAGGAGCGCAAATCATGGCTCTCTCTCCGGAGAAAGAAAAGGCTCTGGCGGCGGCTATGAGCCAGATCGACCGCAAGTACGGCAAGGGTTCGATCATGCGGATGGGCGAAGCCAGTTCCAAGCTGGCGATCGAAGTCATTCCCACCGGATCGATTGCGCTCGACATTGCGCTTGGCGTCGGCGGCGTGCCGCGCGGTCGCGTTGTTGAAATCTACGGGCCCGAGTCCAGCGGGAAAACGACGCTGGCGCAGCACATCATCGCCGAAGCGCAGAAGATGGGCGGCATCGCTGCGTTCATCGACGCCGAGCATGCGTTCGATCCGGTGTACGCCGCGCGCTGCGGCGTCGATGTCGATAATCTGCTCGTCTCCCAGCCGGACTACGGCGAGCAGGCGCTCGAAATCTGCGAGACGCTGGTGCGCTCGAACGCCGTGGACGTCGTGGTGGTCGACTCGGTCGCCGCACTCGTGCCGCGCGCCGAGATCGAAGGTGATATGGGCGATTCGCTGCCCGGCTTGCAGGCGCGCCTGATGAGCCAGGCGCTGCGCAAACTCTCCGGCGCCATCAGCAAATCGCGCGTCGTCGTCATCTTCCTCAACCAGTTGCGTCTGAAGATCGGCGTGATGTTCGGCTCGCCGGAAACGACAACCGGCGGGCAGGCGCTGAAGTTCTACGCCTCGGTGCGGATGGATATCCGCCGTATCGAGACGCTCAAGAACGGCCAGGAGACGATCGGCAGCCGCACGCGGGTCAAGGTGGTGAAAAACAAGGTTGCGCCTCCCTTCCGCCAGGCTGAGTTCGATATCATGCATAACGAAGGCATCTCGCGCGCCGGTAACATTCTCGATGTCGGTGTGGAACTCGACATTATCCGCAAGAGCGGCGCGTGGTTCTACCTGGGTGAGGACCGCCTGGGGCAGGGGCGCGAGAACGCCAAGCAGTTCTTGAACGAAAATCCGGCGCTGGCGGACGAAATCGAGCGCCTGATCCGCGCCCACGCTATGGCTGCGCCGATCTCGATTGCAACCTCTAAAGCCGATGACGCCGGAGAAGATGCGGGTCTGTTCGAGGAATAACCCTCCATGCCGGAAGGAACCATTACCGCGCTGCGCGCCCAGGAACACGATGCGCAGCGCGTCAATGTCTACATCGATCATACGTTTGCGCTTGGTGTTAGCCTCGCAACGGTTGCACGCGAACGGCTGTATGTCGGCATGCACCTCGACGCTGCGACCTATGCTCGCATCGAGGCGGCAGAAAGCGTCGAGCGCGCGGTGCAGATCGCAGTGCGCGCCATTGAGTCCCGCCCACGCTCGGTCGCCGAGATCCGCGACCGCCTGCAACGCAAAGGTTTTGCGCCTGAGACTATCGACGCCGCCGTTGAACGGCTGCATACCGGTGGCTTGCTCGATGATGCCGCCTTTGCGCGTTTCTGGATCGAGAACCGGCAGACGTGCCGACCACGCGGGCGCCACGCGCTCGCCGATGAATTGCGGCGTAAGGGAGTGGACGCTGAACTCGTCGCCAGCACACTGGACGCAGCGCTGACCGATGAGGAAGCCGTGCGCGCCGAAACGCTGGCGCGCGCAGCAGTGCGGCGCTACATCGCTGCCGCCGACTACCAGACATTCCTGCGCCGGCTCGGCGGCTACCTGCAACGCCGCGGTTTTAGCGCCGAAACCATCCTTCCGATTGTCGAACGCCTCTGGCACGAACGCGGCGGCGACCCGGAAGCCGTTGATCGATCGCTCCTCGCGGAGCAGTAACCCGAATCAGAGCATACCTATGGCCGACATTCAATATCTGGGGCATTCATGCTTCCGCCTGCGCGGACGCGACGGCATCGTTCTTACCGATCCATATGACCGGTCGGTCGGACGTGATCTCGGTCGCCCGACAGCACATATCGTGACCGTCAGCCACCACCATCCCGATCATGACAACGTCGCCGCCGTGCGCCCGGTGCGCGACCGCGTCGTGGTGATCGACGGGCCGGGCGAATACGAGGTCGGCGGCATTCTGATCACCGGTGTGCGTACTTTCCACGATAAGCAGAAAGGCGCCGAACGCGGACGAAATACCGTCTACGTCATCCACCTCGATGACATCGTCTTTTGCCACCTCGGCGACCTGGCGCACGAACTGAGCGCCCAGCAACTCGAAGAGATCGGCAGCGTGGACGTGCTGTTCGTGCCGGTCGGCGGCGGCGAAACGATTGGACCGGCGGAGGCGGCATCGGTGATCAGTCAGATTGAGCCGCGCGTCGTGATCCCGATGCACTACGCAATCGAAGGGCAATCCGCCATGAATCTGGCGCCGCTCGACAAATTCCTCCACGAACTGGGCATCAAGGAGTATGCTCCAGACGAACGGCTGACGCTCAACGCAGGTAATCTTCCAGGAGAAGGTGAACAGACTCGCATCGTCGTCATGCGACCTGCTGTTTGAACAACGGATATTGTGCTATAATACGCCGAGTATGGTCAAGATACCAGGAATGTACAGGCAAACGCTCTGGTCTCAACGGTGTACAGGGTCGCCGATGAGATACGAGCCTCTCGAGGGGAAGGCAGCACTGCCTTCCCCTCAATCTATTTCCCCCATGATCACCGTTGTATAAACCGGAACGCAGATAGAGTGCACAGTTGGGAGCAACAGATCCATGGCAAAGTATATTTTTGTGACCGGCGGCGTTGCTTCATCCGTTGGCAAAGGCATTACGGTTGCGTCGATCGGGCGCTTGCTCAAGGCACGCGGGTTGCGCGTCTCGGTGCAGAAACTTGACCCTTACATCAATGTCGATCCAGGAACGATGTCGCCCTACCAGCACGGCGAAGTGTTCGTCACCGAAGATGGCGCTGAAACCGACCTCGACCTCGGGCACTACGAGCGATTCATCGATGTGAATCTGACCCGCCTCAGTAATGTGACGACTGGCCAGATCTACTCGGCGGTCATTCAGAAGGAACGCCGGGGGGATTACCTGGGCGGCACGATTCAGGTGATTCCCCACATCACCAACGAGATCAAGTCGCGTATTGCCGCCGTTGCACGTCAGACCGGAGCGGATGTGGTGATCGTCGAGATCGGCGGAACGGTGGGCGACATCGAAGGGTTGCCGTTCCTGGAGGCTATCCGCCAGATGCGCAAGGATGTCGGGCGCGACAATGTGCTCTACATTCACGTCACCCTGCTGCCGCACATCGGTGCAACCGGAGAAGTCAAAACCAAACCGACGCAACACTCGGTCATGGAATTGCGGCGCGTTGGCATTACCGCAGATGTGATTGTATGCCGCTCCGACTATCCGATTGCCGATGAGATCCGCGACAAGATCGCGCTCTTCGCCGATGTCGATATCGAAGCCGTGGTGCCGCTCCATACTGTCGAGACAATCTACGAAGTGCCGCTGGTGCTGGAAGAAACCGGTCTCGGCAACTACCTGACGTTACGCCTGGGGCTTGGCGCGCACGAGCCGAACCTCGACGACTGGCGCGATTTGGTGGCGCGCATCAAGGCGCCTAAGCGCAAACTCACCATCGCACTGGTTGGTAAATATGTCGAACTCCACGATGCGTATATCAGCGTCGTCGAAGCACTCCGGCACGCCGGGGTCCACCAGGGGGTCGATGTCGATATCCGCTGGATCTCATCCGAGCAGATCGAAGAGGAAGGATGCGAACCGCTCCTCCACGATGTCTATGGCATCGTCGTGCCCGGCGGCTTCGGCGACCGCGGCATTGAAGGGAAGATTGCAGCCGCCGGATATGCGCGCGAGCATAGCGTTCCGTACCTGGGTCTCTGCCTGGGGATGCAGGTGGCAACCATCTCGTTCGCGCGGCACGTCATCGGACCGGAGAGTAGAGCCAACAGCACCGAGTTCGACCTGCATACGCCGCATCCGGTCATCGACTTTATGCCGGATCAACTCGATATTACCGATAAGGGCGGTACGATGCGCCTCGGCGGGTATCCGTGCCGCTTGCTCCCCGGCACCCGCGCTCACGCTGCGTATGGCGCCGATCAGGTGGTCGAACGACATCGCCACCGCTTCGAGTTCAACAACAAGTACCGCCGCCTGTTCGAATCGGCAGGACTGGTCATCAGCGGGCAGTCACCCGACGGTCGCCTGGTCGAGATCATCGAACTGCGCGATCATCCGTGGTATGTCGGCGTCCAGTTTCACCCGGAGTTTCAGTCACGCCCCGACCGGCCGCATCCCCTGTTCCGCGACTTCATCGCCGCCGCCGCCCAGACGTTCCGCGAAGGCGATCAGCGCCCGCTGCCGCTCGAACAAAATGGAGTTGAATATTGACTTTTTCAGACGCGCTTTCAGGGCGCTGCGCTGCAACATCGCTCCAAAGTCTGCGTATTACTATCAGACGAGAAAGGAGAGAAACGATGCAGAATCAACCGGTTATCATCGAACAGCGCAGCGGTCCCAATCTGCTGATCCGCGCGCTGTATTTCATTGTCTTTGGGTTGTGGTTCAGCAGCATCTGGGCTGCCGTGGCATGGGTGCTGTGCGTCACAATCATTGGTTTACCGCTGGGTCTATGGATGCTCAATCGGCTGCCGCAGGTCGTCACGCTGGCGCCGCAACGCAATGATCTGGTGCTCGCCAACGGTCGCGCCTACTACGCCGATGTGCCACAGCGACCGTTTCTCCTGCGCGCCGTCTGGTTCGTGTTCGTCGGCTGGTGGCTGAGCGCGCTGTGGCTGACGCTCGCCTGGGCATTGTGCGCTTCGGTCATCGGCATGGTCCTCGCATTCTGGATGTTCGACCGCGTGCCGGCGATTATCACCCTCGCCCGGCGTTGATCCACTAAACCACGAGCACCTGTACAGGGGCGCCCTCCACAGCCGCCCTCATAGAGCGATCACCTGCAACCTGGACAATCGCAGAGCGGCGGACGCTGGCTGAGCCTGTCGAAGCCAACGCTGGCTGAGCCTGTCGAAGCCAACGTCCGCCACACGACGGTCAACACCGGCAATGATTGGGCAACATCTGGTTGATTGCTATCAGAATGGTAGAGGCGCCCCCCACAACCGCCCCCGTAGCACGGCAGGGGCGCCCCTCGTCGGCGCCCCTCACTTGCGCCTCTTCTCCTTTGGTAGAGGATAGACAACGAAACGTCTCCCGCCGTTGCGCAGCGCGTCATGGCGCGGTATAGTAGAAAAGGAACTGTGATCGTTCACAGGGAGACAATTATGATCCACATCCATTCCACCTCTGTCGCAACAATCTACGCGCAGGCCGGTCCTCTCACCGACCTGTCGATGTATCGAACTCACCTTGCCTGCCTCCCTACGACCATCGCCGATCTCTGCCGGGTCATTCAGGGAGTGCTGGCTCATGTGTTCTGGGGAGGAGCAGACGCCACACCGCTCGATAATGAGCGCAGACGCGCCTTGTCTGAACGATCCGCCGCTGCAAAACTGGCGGCTATCCTGTCGTCAGACGACCGACCGCTCACCATCGCGCGTCCGTCGGATCGACGCCTTCCAGCAACATCACGCGACTACAGCGTGCTTCTGGTGGCGCTGCTTCGACATCACGGCATCCCAGCACGATCACGGTGCGGCTTTGTCACCTATCTGGCGCCGCAGCGCTACGAAGATCACTGGCTGGTCGAATACTGGGATGTCGATGAGGATCGCTGGGTGCTGGTCGATCCACACATGGACGAGGTGCAGCGGGCAGCGCTCAACGTCTCATTCGACCCGCTCGACGTGCCGCGGACTCGCTTCTTGAGCAGCGGCGCAGCCTGGCAGCGCTGTCGGTCGGGAACGCTCGACCCCACGCTCGTTGGACACCTCGAAGATCGGGGCATGCATGCCATCCGCTGCACCTTGATCCGCGATCTGGCAGCGCTCAACCGCGTCGAAATGCAACCGTGGGACCGTTGGGGTCTCATGCTGCCGCCGGATGAGATGGTGAGCGATGCGGACATGGCGCTGCTCGATGCTGTGGCGCATGCGACTGTCGGCGCTGTGGCAACCCTTTCGGCAGATGCGGTCGAGGCGCTCTACGCCTCGGATCTCCGTCTTCGCCCGCCCCAGGCATGGCTGGTCGCTCCGGACATCACCCGGTGGCGCGCAAGCCAGCCGCAATTGCATTGATCAACAGCAGGAGCAGGCGAAGTTGCTCTTCGCCTGCTTCCGGGTCGAGATGACGCACCGTGCGCCAGGAACGCAGCCGCGCGATCTGTTCACGGTGCAGCGAATACAACCCTTCGCGTCGGAGTTCGAGCTGGCGGGCGATGTATGGGCGTTTCTCCTCGAGACGTCCGCCGTAGACCGCTTCGAGCATCGTGCGGGTGCGCGCAAACTCGTCAAGAATAGTATCGAGGATGACCGTCCGAGTAACGGGATCGTGCACCAGATCGGCGTATGCCCGCATGATATGCTCATCGGCATTCATCACACCTGTTGCCGCATTTCCCAGCAGGTAGTGCAACGGCGCCCATTCGCGCATTTCGGCACAGAGAGCGTCGAAAAGCGCCGGATCCTCCGCCTGCACCATTGCCAGCCCACTGCCGATGCCATACCAGCCCGACAGATAAAAGCGCGCCTGGTTCCAGCTGAAGACCCACGGGATGGCGCGCAGGTCGGCGAGAGATTGTGCACCCGTGCGTCGCGCCGGACGCGAACCGATCCGGCTCGCCTCGATTGCGTCGATCGGCGTCGCTTCCCGAAAGAACGGAATGAAGCGCTCGTGATCGACCAGCGCGCGGTACGCCTGCTGGCTGTGCCTGGCAAGCAGATCGAGCGCGATGGACAGATGATGAGGGCGGGGCCGGTGAGGGCGAAGGGTGGCGCCGGTGACGCCTGCCAGCAACAGTTCGAAGTTGTAGACCGCGCTGATACGATTGGCGTATTTCTGCGCAATGGTTTCACCCTGCTCGGTCATGCGCAGGTCGCCGGCCAGCGCTTCGACCGGCAACGCCCGGATGAAGCGTCCCGTCGGTCCCGCGCCACGGCTCAGCGTTCCGCCGCGCCCGTGGAAGAAACGGATGCGCACCCCCGCCGCCCGTCCTTCGGCGGCAAGCGCCTGCTGCGCTCGCTGCAACGCCCACAGGCTTGCACCGATGCCGCCATCCTTGTTGCTGTCGCTATACCCGATCATCACCTGCTGCACCCGTTCGTCGAAACCGCACGTCTGCCGTTGCCACTCCAGGCTGCGCTGGACGATCGGATGCGCCAGGTAGTCGCGCAGAATCGCCGGGCTGCGCTCCAGATCGTCGATCGTCTCGAAGAGCGGCACAACCGGCAACGGGCAGACGGGACCTTCCGGCGTGCTGATGATCAGCCCGGTTTCGCGCGCAAAAAGGAAGACAACCAGCAGATCGGACAGATTGCGCGTCATGCTGACGATCAGCGCCCCCAACCCATCGGCGCCATAGGCGTGAATGTGTTCGACCAGGACCCGATAGCAACTCAGTACCGCCTCAGCTTCCGGTCCAACCGGCATCCCCATTCTGGTGAAGGGACGCGGCGACTCCAGTTCCGCCTCGATTAGCGCCAGGCGTCGGGCTTCGTCCCACGAAGGATAATCGCTTCCATCAATGCCGGCTGCTGTGAGGAGTTGCGCGAGCGCTCGATCATGAAACGCACTGTTCTGCCGGATGTCGAGCGCCGCCAGATGAAAGCCAAAGGTGCGCACGCTCCGAATAAGCGGTCGCACATCAGATTGCGCCAATCGTGTTGCGCTCACGGCAACCAGCGCCTCATCGAGAATGCGCAGGTCGGCGATGAGTTCGGCAGCGCGGGTGTAGCGACCAGGGGCAGGCGCTCCGGCAGGTTCCGGGAGACGCGCCAGCATGAGGTTGACCATCTGGCGCCAGGGTTCGTTTGGGTTGCGATCCAGAGCGTGCTGCCCGGCTTCTCCCAGCAGATCGGCGTAGTGGTGCAACGCACTGATCAGGAAATCAGGCGGGGTCTGGAGCAGGTTGGACAGACTCAGGCGCCGTACCAGCACAATCAACTGCGCACGCAGCAGGTCGAGTGCGTTCGAGCGCAACTCCAGCAGCGCCATGCGGGTCACATCGGCGGTCACGAGCGGATGCCCATCGCGATCGCCGCCAACCCACGTGCCAAAGGTGATGACCGGCAGCGAGTCGGGATCGTCCAGCAAAGCCGGATTGTTGCCGACCGCCTGCCATATCTGGCGCAGTCGCTGATCATGGTATGCCAGCGCTTCAGGGAAGACATTGCGAAGATAGTGAATAGCGTTGCGTAACTCGGAGGCGACGTCGGGCCGCCGGAGAAAGATGTCGCCGGTGCGCCAGAGGCGTTCCAGAATAGCGCGCACATCGTCGGCGATGCCCTGCCGTTCGAGTGGCGTCCACATCTGGTTCTCGGCTTTGACCAGTTGCAGGTAGAGTTCACGATAGTGCGCCAGCACGGTTGCGCGTTTGGCTTCGGTGGGATGCGCCGTCAGGACGAGTTCGACTCGAATGCGCGGCAGCGCTGCGGCAATCTGGGCATCGCTCAATCCTGCGTTGCGCAACTGCACGAGGATCTGCCCCCAGAGACCACGCAACGCGGCAGGTCCTTCAACCGTTTCAGCAACGCGACGCGCTTGCGCCTCGGCGTTCTCTTCGACCAGGTTGAGCAGCTGAAAGGCAATCGCATATGCCTGCGGGGCGCGTTCGGGCAACTGCACCGGGCAGGACGGATGCCCCGTCCAGGGCAATAGTGCATGAATATCGGCGGCGCCCGCAGCATCCAGCACCTCATAGAAACGATCCAGCAGCCAGCGCAGATCGCGTTCGATGCGCGCCTGCGTCGGGATGTCACCCAGACTCATGCTCATATGCTCAACACCTCCCACGACTGACACCGGGGGTTGGCTGAGTCGGTCGAAGCCGACAGCCAATGCCCATATGCTGAAGACCTGCCGCCACTCATTGCCTGCTCAAGGCAATCGCTGATAAACCTCCGTCAGATCGCGCAGACGCGCGGCAAGACGTTGATCGAGCGCTCCCGATGGCATACGCCAGGTCCAGTTGTGCGACCCCAGGGTGCCGGGCAGGTTCATCCGCGCCTCGCTCCCGAGACCCAGCAGGTCCTGAACCGTCGTCATCGCCGTGTGAGCGACCGACATCCAGGCGGTGCGGATGAATGCCCAGGCGATGTCATCGGCGCTGCCGCAGAGATAGCGCAATGCATCACGACGCTCGGCATCGGTCGAACTGTTCGTGAACCAGCCAACCAGCGTATCGTTGTCGTGGGCGCCGGTGTAGACGACGCAGGTGCGCGGGTAGTTGTGGGGGAAGAAACGATCCCCTTCGCGGCGGTTGAAGGCAAACTGGAGAATGCGCATTCCCGGAAACCCAAACTGCGCCATGAGCGCATCGAGTCCGGCGCGCGACTCGGGCGTGAAATCGCCCAGGTCCTCGGCGATGATCGCCACCTCGCCGAGCGCCGCCGCGACTGCCGTAAACAGATCGGCGCGCGGACCATCGACCCACCGACCGTTGATCGCAGTCGTCTCGCCTGCCGGGATTTCCCAGTAGTTGTAGAACCCGCGGAAATGGTCAATGCGCACGACATCGGCGAGCGTGAAGGCGGCGCGAAAGCGGTCGATCCACCAGCGATACCCATCGGCAGCCATCACATCCCACCGATAGAGCGGGTGCCCCCAGAGTTGCCCCGTCTCACTGAAATAATCGGGCGGCACGCCGGAGACCACGGTTGGGCGCAGGTTCGCATCGAAGTGGAACAGGTGCGGATTCGCCCAGACATCGGCGCTGTCGAGCGCGACGAAGATCGGCACATCGCCGATGATCCGGATGCCGCGATTGCTGGCATAGCGCCGCAGTTCCCGCCACTGGACGAAGAACATCCACTGAAAGTATTTGTGCGCCTCAATCGTATCGGCAAGCCCGGCGCGCGCCCGCGCCAGCGCGTCCGGCTCACGCGCCGCAAGCGCCGGAGACCACTCCGTCCAGGCGCGCATGCCGTGCGCCTGTTTCAGCGCCATGAAGAGCGCCGCATCATCGAGCCAGGCTGCCTGCTCTTCACAGAATCGCTCGAATGGCGCATGATCGGCGGTCGGCAACATCTGAAAGCGCCGGAAGGCGCGATCCAGCAGCGCCGACTTCCAGGCAATGACCGGACCAAAATCGACCCGCTCATCAGAAAATGCCGGGCAATCGGCAAGATCGTCAGGGGTCAGATGTCCGGCAGCAAGCAGACGATCAGGACTGATGAGCAATGGATTGCCGGCAAATGCCGAAGTTCCCTGGTAGGGCGAGTCGGCATATCCGGTCGGGCTGAGCGGCAGAACCTGCCAGTACGTTTGACCGGCAGCCGCCAGAAAATCAACGAAGCGGTACGCTTCATCCCCCAGATCGCCGATGCCGTATGGTCCGGGGAGCGATGTCGGGTGCAGGATCAACCCGCTGCGTCGTGGAAATGGGGTCATAGGCGATTCGTTGATAAATGGTTCCTGTTTTGATTCAATATTGCAATCATTCCCGTCTTGATAGACATCACTGGTCTGGATTACAGTACATAGGCTGTTCTCACCTGATATATCAGGCTGAACTGCGGACAAGTCGCCACTAATCCGGCAGACAATGCTTGCGAAGGAAGGAGGGATCTGTGCTTCGACGCTTCGCCTCTCGTGCATCCGGATTATACACCGGCATTGCGCAATTCCATCCGCACACAGTGCTTACAACCGGTCTCGTGGTTATTGCCTTGATCCTGGCGATTGCAGGCGCAACATCAGTGCGCGCCGTGTACACCAGCCCGATCAGTGGACCGGTGACGATGTCTCCTTCATCAGAGGCAGGCGCTGCGACGCCATACCCCTCGACGATCGACGTCAGCGGGTTGAGCGGTTCGATTGTGAGCGTCGTGGTGCGACTGAATGGCTTGTCGCACACCTTTCCCGACGATCTTGACATTGTTCTGGTCGGTCCGTCCGGTCAGGCGGTCATGCTTATGTCCGATGTCGGCGGCGCGACCCCGATAACCAACGTAAATCTCGTCTTTAGCGCGAGCGCGACAGCCAACCTTCCCGATGCCGGTCCAATCACCAGCGGAACCTATCGACCGACGAACGTCGGTGGAAACGACCCGATGCCTTCCCACCCGAATCTGCCTGCAGGACCGTATGGAACGGCGCTGTCGGTGTACAATCTGGCAAATCCCAACGGCATCTGGCGCCTGTACATTGCCGAAGATGACAGCGGTTCGAGTGGTTCGCTGACGTCCTGGCAACTCGAGATTGTGACGATTGACCTTCAGGCAACGCTTACTTCTGTTCCATCATCGGTGAACGCCGGTGATCCGCTGAACTACACCATCACGGTAACCAATGCAGGCACCGATCCGGTGGCGAATGTCACCCTGACCAGCGCCATTCCTGCCAACACCACCTTCAGTCTGGTGACGCCGCCTGCCGGCTGGACCTGCCCTCCGCCGGCGGCTGGCGCGTCGACGTTCAGTTGCACGGCTGCTTCCGTTGCAGTTGGCAGCGCAACCTTCACTGTGCAATTGAATGTCGATCCGGCAACTGCGCCGGGCACGACATTGCCGCTCTCTACAACCATTTCATCCGCCACACCCGAAGCCAATACGGAGAATAATACGTCTTCCGCTACGGTTACTGTCACCACTTCAGCAAATCTGGAGGTTGTGTCGCTGACGGCGCCCGCCAGCGTCAATGCCGGTGAGAACGTCGAGTCCGTCACAACGGTGCGCAACAATGGTCCCAGTTTTGCCGCCAATGCCAGCGTATCGCTGCCGCTGGACACAGATACGACATTCGTGGCGCTGACATCGCCCGACGGCTGGAACTGCACTACTCCCAACGTCGGCGAGACCGGCACAGTGACATGCACCATCGCAACCTTTACCCTGACCAGTGTGGAATTCCGCCTGACGGTGCGGGTGAAACCCGACGTCGCTCCGGGGGCGACAGTTGACAGCACAGCAACCGTTGCATCAGAGACCACCGATCCGAATACCGCCAATAATACCAGACAGGCGACCACAAACATTACCACTCTCGCCGATCTGGCGCTGACCGTCTCGGATGAGCCTGATCCGGTCAGCGCCGGCGCCCAACTAAGCTACACGATTGTCGCCACGAACAACGGGCCGAGTAACGCCAGCGTCGTCACGTTGACGACCTCTATTCCCACCAATACCACCTTCGTCTCGCTTGCCGCGCCGGATGGATGGAACTGCACGACGCCAGGCGTCGGCGACATCGGTGCAATCACGTGCACCAGGCCCAGTTTCGGCCTTGGTAATGCAACTTTTACCCTGCGCGTCCGGGTCAAGCAGGGCACGCCTGTCGGCACGACCCTGTCGTTGAACGCGAACATTGCCAGTGCAACGTCCGACCCGAATACGACCAACAACCCCGCCAGCAGCACGACGACGGTCACAGTGAATGCCGATCTGAGCGTGCGCATCAGCGCCGACAAACCGATCATTCGCCCTGGAGAGACCCTGACCTACACAGTCGAAGCCAACAACAGCGGACCCGAATTTGCCAATGACGTCACGCTCACCATGGCAGTGCCGGATGGTACGGCTTTTGTGTCGCTGACCAGACCGCCGGGGTGGGACTGCACCACGCCGGCGGTCGGCGCAACCGGACCGATCACCTGCACCACTGCTGCGCTCGACGTGGCGACCGATACGTTTGTCCTCACGGTCACAGCCAATGCTGCGTCAGAGGATGCAACGATCACGAACACCGCCACTATCGCTTCACCTGTCACCGACGGAGATCCGGGCAACAACACGGCGACGGCATCGACCGCGCTCTGGGCGAAACTGCGCGTCTATCTTCCGTTGATATCCCGGTGAGGAGGCGCATATCGGAATAAGAGGCCGCCTGAGCGACGCTCAGGCGGCTTCTCTATGCTACTATAGACTGCATTCGGCAGCCTGAAAGGAGAATGGCATGAGCGCCCTCGATCTGACCTGGATCCGTGCTCAGTTTCCTGCCCTGGCGCAGGAGATGAACGGTACTCCTGTCGTGTTTTTCGACGGTCCCGGAGGAACGCAGGTTCCTCAGCGAGTGATCGATGCAATGGCTGAGTATCTGACCTTTCATAACTCAAATACGCACGGCGCTTTTGCAACCAGCCGCCAGACCGATGCCATCATCGATGCAGCCCGCGTCGCAATGGCTGACTTCCTGGGATGCGATGCTGATGAGGTAGTCTTTGGTCCGAATATGACCACGCTGACCTTTGCGATCAGCCGGGCATTCGGGCGCGAGATCCGACCCGGTGACGAGATTGTGGTCACCCGCCTGGATCACGATGCGAACGTAGCGCCCTGGCAGGCGCTCGAAGAACGCGGTGCGATCATTCGGATGGTCGATATCGATGGAGAGGATTGCACCCTCGATATGGCGGACATGGCGCGCGCGATCAGTCCTCGAACAAAACTGGTAGCCGTCGGATATGCGTCGAATGCGGTCGGTACCATCAACGACGTGGCAACCATCACGCGCATGGCGCACGATGTCGGCGCGCTGGTGTACATCGATGCCGTGCACTATGCGCCCCATGGTCCAATTGATGTGCGCGCGCTCGACTGTGATTTTCTGGCGTGCTCGCCGTACAAGTTTTTCGCACCGCATATGGGGGCGCTCTACGGCAAGCGTGAGCGCCTGGCGCACTTGCATCCCTACAAGGTGCGTCCCTCCGCCGATGTCGTTCCCGACCGCTGGGAAACCGGCACCAAAAATCACGAAGGTCTGGCAGGGATCACCGCGGCAATCGACTATCTGGCAGAACTGGGGCGACGTGTGGCGCCGGCGGCGACACGGCGAGCAGCGCTGGTGCAGGCGATGGAAGCCATTCAGACGTATGAACGGGGTCTTTCGCAGAAATTGATCGCTGGCCTGCTCGCTATTCCGGAATTGATCTTCTACGGCATCAGCGATCCGGCGCGCTTCGCGTGGCGCACCCCGACCGTCGCGGTGCGTATGGCGAGGCGCACCCCGCGCGAACTCGCTAAGAGCCTTGGGGAACGCGGCATTTTCTGCTGGGACGGCAACTACTATGCGATCAACCTGACCGAGCGCCTGGGCGTCGAAGCGGACGGCGGCATGCTGCGGATCGGGCTGGTACACTACAATACTGCCGAGGAGATCGACCAGTTGCTGGAGGCGTTGCAGGAGATCAGGAGTTAGGGGTTAGAGCCTGTTATGTACTTTCGAGCGTAAAGGTAATGAACCGCTTCAGCCACGTGGACCTTGCTGCCCCCCTTTCCCCCCCCGCATGCGAGGGGGGGGGGAAAGGGGGGGACGTTGATGCCCGTCATAGCCGGCGCGCGCTGCGCCCCCCCCTTTCCCCCCCTGCGGGGGGGCAGGGGGGGGCAGGGGGGGGCACGCGCAGATCATGGACGAGCGTTGCAAAGACCCTGGCCTTCAGCCAGCGCTGGGTTTGCTGATAGACGGTGTACCACGGCGGCGGAGCGTTGGGCATCATGCGCCAGGGCGCTCCCGTGCGATGCGCTGAGCCTGCCGAAGCGCGCAGGCGCGCGCCC
>CALGYB010000166.1 GCA_937935075.1 uncultured Roseiflexus sp.
GTGAAAGCAAACGACTATGGACATTCTCGCACAATTGACGGCGCTCGGGTTTACCGAGTACGAGGCAAAGGTCTATCTGGCGCTGTTACAGGAGCACCCGGCCACCGGCTATCAGATCGGGAAACTGGCCGGCGTGCCGCGCTCGATGGTCTACGAGGCGCTTGGGCGGCTTGAGGCGCGTGGCGCAGTGCTCAAAAGCTTCGACGAGAAGGCCACCCTTTATCGCCCCGTGTCGCCCGACATCCTGCTCGACCGGTATGAGCAGCAGGTGCAGCAGCGCGTCGCGGATCTGCGCAGCAGCCTGGCGCCGCTCTACCGCCGCCACGATGAAGGGCGGCTATGGACGTTCAGCGGTCGCCGGGAGGCGCTGCACTATGCCCGCGAAATGATTGAACGCGCGCAGATCGAATTGCTGCTTGTGCTCACCGACGATGACGTTGCTGCGCTGCGCGATGCGTTGACCGCTGCACATGCGCGCGGTGTTCGGCTCGGCGTCATTCTGACCGGTCAGGCGCCGTTCGATCTCGGTCAGGTGGTGCGCCATCCGCACCTCGAAACAACGCTGCATCAAATGGAGGAGACGTTGATTATCGTGGCGGACGATCGTGAGTGCCTGATTGCCAGCGGTCACGCGACGACATCGGCGACCGTCACGACGAACCCGAACCTGGTGTCGCTCGCCCATCAGTTTGTCTGGATGGAATTGTTCGCTCAACGCATTTTTGCGCGCCTGGGAGAGGATCTGCTGGCGCGCCTGGATCCCGAAGATCGCCGTATTCTTCAGCATCAGGAGCATGCATAAATGTCAACCCAGGAATTGATCTCGCAACTTCGCACCCGCCCTGGGGTGCTTGCCGTTCATTACGACGAACAGGAACGTGTGCTGACGTTGCGCTACGATGGCGGGCGCGTGAATGTCGCCGATATTGAGGCGCTTGCCCGCAGCGCTGGCGCGACGCTGCGTATGCTCCCCGCCGAAACCCGCCCGCTGACGCCGGAAGAGGCGGAACTTGCGGCGTTGCCCTGGATGATCCGTCTGACGGCGCTGACGCTGGCGACGGTCGTTGCCGGATGGGTCGTCGAGGATTTCATGGCGCTGCCGCATTGGGTCGCCTGGCTGCTCTACGCCATCGCGTATGCGAGCGGCGGGTTCTACAGTGTTCAGGAGGCGTGGGAGACGCTCAAAAAGCGGCAGTTCGACGTCAACTTTCTGATGATTGTGGCGGCTGTCGGTGCGGCGATTGTCGGTCAGCCGCGCGAAGGCGCCATTCTGATGTTCCTGTTCTCGCTCTCCGGTACGCTCGAAACGTATGCTATGGGTCGTACCCACGCTTCGATCCGTGCGCTGCTCGATATGACGCCGAAGGAAGCGGAGGTGTACCGCGACGGAACGCTCGTGCGCGCGCCGGTCGAAACATTGCGGGTCGGTGAGGTGGTGCTGGTGCGCCCCGGTGCGCAGGTTCCCGCCGATGGCGTGGTGGTGCGCGGCGAGTCGGCGCTGAACGAAGCCTCGATCACCGGCGAGTCGATGCCGGTCGAGAAACGCCCTGGCGCGAAGGTGTTCGCCGGCACGATCAACGGCCAGGGGGCGCTCGAGGTGCGCGTCACCGCCTCGGCGGAACACTCGACGCTGGCGCGGATTGTGCAGGTGGTGCGCGAAGCGCGTGAGCAAAAGGCAAAGAGTCAGGATTTTACCGACCGGGTGATCGGTCAGTACTACGCCTATGCGGTCGTCGGTCTGACGCTGCTGGCAATAATCATTCCGCTGCTCTTCCTGGGGTGGGACCTGAGCACGACCCTCTATCGCGCGATGACGCTGATGGTGGTGGCGTCGCCGTGCGCGCTGGTCATTTCGATTCCGGCGGCGCTCCTCTCGGCGCTGGCGGCGTCGGCGCGCGGCGGTGTGCTCTTCAAGGGCGGGCGTCACCTGGAAGCCGCCGCACAGGTGCGGGTCGTGGCGTTCGACAAAACCGGCACCCTCACCACCGGGCGTCCCGGTGTGGTGGCGGTGATCCCGGTCGATGGCGCAGCCGCGGAACTGGAGCAGGCGGTCGCCGAGGCGGAGGCGCCAGCCCATCCGCCGCAGCCGATTCCTGATGACCTGCTCGGACCGCTCTCGCCCGACCAGCGACGCCTGCTGGCACTGGCAGCCGCCATCGAGCGACCGTCGGAGCACCCGCTGGCGCGCGCCATTGTGCGCGGCGCGGATGAGCGCGCGCTGCCGACGCCGGTTGCAACCGGCTTCGAGGCGCTGACCGGCGCCGGCGCGGCTGCGAACATCAACGGCTGCCGGTTGACGATTGGGCGTCCGTCGCTGTTCGACCTGACGCCGGACATTGCGCCGCAGATTGCGGCGCAGCAGGAACAGGGGCGCACCGTGGTCGCGCTCGGATGCGGGCGCGTTGTGTGGGGCATTCTCGCCATTGCCGATACTGTTCGTCCTGAAGCGGCGGCAGCGGTTGCGCGCCTGAAGCAAACCGGGATCGAACGGGTG
This sequence comes from uncultured Roseiflexus sp., assembly GCA_937935075.1. Classification (GTDB taxonomy): domain Bacteria; phylum Chloroflexota; class Chloroflexia; order Chloroflexales; family Roseiflexaceae; genus Roseiflexus. The sequence continues at coordinate 2,495 of CALGYB010000166.1, forward strand.
GTGCTGCTGACCGGCGACAATCAGCGGGTGGCGCAGACGCTCGGGCAGGCGCTCGGTGTCGATGAAGTGCGCGCTGAATTGTTGCCGGAAGAGAAAGTGACCGTGCTGCGCGAACTCGAAGAGCGGTACGGACCGGTTGCGATGGTCGGCGACGGCATCAACGATGCGCCGGCGCTGGCAAGCGCGACCCTTGGCGTGGCGATGGGGGCGGCGGGCACGGACGTGGCGCTGGAGAGCGCCGATGTGCTGCTCATGAGCGACGACCTGAGCCGCCTGCCGGGGGCGTTGCGCCTGGCGCGGCGCGCGCGCAGCATTGTGCGGCAGAACCTGGCGTTCGCCTTCAGCGTCATGGCAGTCCTGATGGTGTTCGCCATGTTCGGCGCTATTCCGTTGCCCCTTGGCGTCGTCGGGCACGAAGGCAGCACCCTGATCGTGGTGGCGAACGGTCTGCGGTTGCTGGCGGAACGGACGGCGTAAACATGTGAAAGGTTGCAGGTTGAAGGTGCAAAAGTAGCACCGTTGCACCGTAGCGGTGCTGCGTTGCACGTTGAACGCGGCAGGTGCGCGGTGCGAGGCGTGAGGCGCGAGGCGCGAGGCGCGAGACGCGAGACGCGAGACGCGAGGTGTGAGGCGCGAGGCGCCTACAAACAGGTTGCAGCAGGTAGGGGCGTTGCACCGCAACGCCTACAAGCAGATTGCAGGTTGAACAATGTCCGAACGCCAGCGAATTGCGGTCCACCGTCGTCGTCCCGTTGAAACAGTGACGTCTGCCGCGTTGCGTTCGTTGCAC
>CALGYB010000167.1 GCA_937935075.1 uncultured Roseiflexus sp.
CCCGATCTCCAAGAGGTCAACGGGCCGCGCGACAAAAATTGCAATATCCACATCGCTCCACGGTTTCGGCTTCCCCCGCGCAAAGGAACCGAACAGAAGGGCGAACTCGATGAAGTCGTGAGCGGCCAGCAGGTCGCGGGCTTTTTCAATTGCGATCACGGGCAGCCTCAAGGATTGTCGTTGATCGAATGTTCACCGTAGCCTCGCTTCGACCGGCTCAGCGCTCCGCGTCGCTCACATCGCTTGGATAGGGTGTGCGTGTCATGCTGAAAGCATACCACGTTTATCTCCGAAGTACATAACAGGCTCTCAGGATACCAACCGCGTTATTCACGGTTAGTGCTATAGTTTATCAGTTCCGGCGCTAATGCACAACAAAGCCCTGTCACCTTCGGGTCCGAGGCCATCCGAAACCTCGCTACGTGATGTGCAACCACGGCGGGTGCGCTGCTTGGCGAACGATTCCCGCGAGCCGAAAGTGGCCTCTCTGTCACCAGAGAACGCCACTCATATTGACGTTGAGCAAATGGTGGTGTGCGCAATAGCGAGTGCAAGGGCGGTACACCAAGTGGCGGTCAGTCAGACAAGACGTTCAAGCGCCCGCTGCGCAAGGCGCGACAGTCAACGGGCACCAGCAGTGGCGTGGACGCGCATCACTGCGCAGTGGCATCAGCAGCCCCGGCGAGGCTTTCACTTGTGGTGAGCGCCGTCGAACCGCGTCTTCAGCGAGGGCGTTCGCTCGCAGCGCCCCGGCGGAATTGTACGACTGACCGCGCATGAGTATGACATTGATGAGTCCACTGCACAAAGGCTTCACCGCCAAGGACCCGAAGCGCACGAAGGGGAAGAACCATAACATGTCCTTCGTGTCCCTTGGTGACCTTCGTGGTTACTGACCGCGCATGAGTATGACATTGATGAGTCCACTGCACAAAGGCTTCACTACCAAGGACCCGAAGCGCACGAAGGGGAAGCGCCATGACATGTCCTTCGTGTCCCTTGGTGACCTTCGTGGTTGCTGCACAAAGGCTTCACCGCCAAGGACCCGAAGCGCACGAAGGGGAAGAACCATGAAGCGCATGTCCTTTGTGTTCCTTTGTAACCTTCGTGGTTTACGGCTTTTTGCAGTGAAATCATTGATCGAAGCCGTTATGCACAATCCTTTCCAGGGTATTGGCAAGCCGGGATCGCTCAAGTGTCCGGGTGCAGATGTATGGTCGCGGCGGATCACGCAAGGGCATCGTCTGGTGTATGTCGTCACCAGGGATCGGATCGAATTCCTTCAAACGCGCTGCCACTACATCAATTGACTCTTCTCTGCCGGACGTGCTATACTCCTGCTACACGTATTTGCTCATCGTAACCTGTTGAAACCCATGCATACTCCGCGAGACATGCACACTACCGACGCAATGCGCGTTCTGGGGATGCGTATGGCGTCGCCTGCGGTCTGCATGTCGCCAGAGTAAGCCAATCGGTATCGACGAATGCGGGCCGTGGGCAGCAGCAGCGCCCACGGCTTTTGTATTGAGGGTTGCATATTCGCCAGATTTCGCCTATCCTTGCACAGAGCATAGAAAGGTAAAGGTTCTCTATGCCCGACGCCATTCTGGTTGCAGTCGCCTGGCCCTACGCCAACGGCCCGTTTCACGTCGGTCACATCGCAGGCGCGTACCTGCCTGCCGATGTCTTTGCGCGCTACCAGCGCCTGCGCGGGAACCGGACGCTGATGGTCTCCGGTTCCGATTGCCATGGCACGCCGATCACGATTGCCGCCGAACGTGAGGGCATCTCGCCGCAGGACGTCATTCGGCGCTACCATCCCACTTTCCTCAAAACGTTCCAGGCGCTCGGCATTTCGTTCGACCTGTTCACGCAGACCTATACCGACAACCACTATCGGGTGACGACCGATATGTTCCTGCGGTTGCTGGAAAATGGCTACCTCTACAAGGACACCATGGTCGGCTCGTATTCCGAGACGCTGGGACGATTTCTGCCCGACCGCTTCGTTGAGGGAACCTGCCCGAACTGCGGGTATCCGCGCGCGCGCGGCGATCAGTGCGACAGTTGCGGGCATCTGCACGACCCGCAGGACCTCATTGCGCCGCGGTCGGTGCTCGATGGGGCGCCGGTCACCTTCCGCGAAACGGAGCATTTCTTCCTCGATCTGGCGAAACTCGAACCACCACTGCGCGCCTGGATCGAGAGTGTTGACCGGAGTTATTGGCGCGCGAATACGCTGCTTTTCACCCAGAACTGGCTGCGTGAAGGGTTGCGCGGGCGCGCCATCACCCGTGACCTGGAGTGGGGCGTGCCGGTGCCGGTTGATGACCCGACGTTCAAAGACAAGCGCATCTATGTCTGGTTCGATGCCGTGATCGGCTATTTCTCGGCGTCGATTGAATGGGCGGAACGCATCGGCGCGCCTGATGCCTGGAAGGAGTGGTGGGTGTGCCTGCCTGATGGATCGGCGCCGGCGCGGTCGTACTATTTCATCGGCAAGGACAATATTCCTTTCCATACGATCATCTGGCCCGCGATGCTGATCGGCTATGGCAATCTGGCGCTGCCGTATGACGTGCCGGCCAATGAGTTCCTCAATCTCGAAGGCGACAAGATGAGCACGAGTCGCAACTGGGCGCTGTGGGCGCCGGAGATTGAGGATCGGTATCAACCCGACGCCATTCGCTACTACCTGATCGCCAATGGACCGGAGACGCGCGATAGCAACTGGAGCTGGGCGGATTTCGTCCAGCGGGTCAACAGTGAACTGGTGGCGACGTGGGGCAACCTGGCGAACCGGGTGCTGAGCGTCACCCATCGCAATTTTGGCGTTGTGCCGCAACCCGGCGCCCTGACCGATGCTGACCGTCAGTTGATTGCCGCAACCCAGCAGACGTTCGAGCGTGTGACGGCGCTGCTCGACGGAGTGAAACTGCGCGCGGCGTTGAACGAGGCGATGGCGCTGGCACAGGCGGCGAACCAGTATCTCAGCGAACAGGAGCCGTGGAAACTGGTCAAGAGCGATCAGGAACGCGCCGCAACCGTCCTGTTCGTGGCGCTGCGCACGGTCGATACGCTCAAGATGTTGTTCTGTCCGTTTTTGCCGTTCAGCAGCCAGCGGTTGCACGAACTGCTCGGCTACACCGGAACTATTGCGCCACAGCCGCAAGTCGAAGAAACGCAAGCGCCGGATGGATCGCCGCGTCTCATTCTGACCGGTGACTATGCCGCCAGCGCTGGCGCCTGGGGGATTAGCGTGCTGGCGCCAGGGCAACCGATCCAGGCGCCGACGCCGCTGTTCCAGAAACTCGATGAAGCGATCGTGACCGAGGAGCTTGCGCGCCTGCACGCAAAAGTGCGTTCGTGAAAGGAGCATGCGAAAGACCGGGTATCAATGCGAAGATGCGGGTGTGAGGAGGAGATCGCGCATGACGGAATGGGAATAGACAGTCGTTCCAGAGGAGAAAAGCACGCATGAATGAGTGGGTCCTTCGTCTGATCGTCGCGCTCATCTTCGCAGGCATTCTGGCATATCAGGCGCGCGCTGCTGTTGGTCGGCCAATGACGCGCCGCGCCTATACCCTGGGGGCGACAGCGTTTCTCGCGCTTGCCGCGCTCAATCTGGCGTTGGCGACCGGCGCCGGGTTCGGTATTATCCAGATTATCCTGGGCGCCCTTGCCGTAGGACTCCTGCTCTACGCCGTGGCATCGCTGCTGATGGGTGCGCGCGCCGGTGAAATGCGCCGTGGACAGGAATCAGCCGCAAAAATGGTCGAAGAGTTCAAAAAACGAAGAGAACGCTAGGAGGAGGGGTGAACGTGCGGCGCTGCCTTGCCCAACGTTGAGACGTTGCGTCGCAACGTCTCAATCCCGATCATATGCCATTATTACACTCGATCACCACCCATACCGCCTATCTTCCGGGCGCCAATAATCTGGGCGTTGTTCTGACCGGTGATGGCGGCGCGATTGCCATTGATACCGGTCTCGACAAGGATACTGGTCGCTTGTTGCGGCGAGCGCTCGATGAGGCGGGGCTTCACCTGCGGGCAATCGTCAGTACTCATCATCATGCCGACCATATTGGCGGAAACGATTATCTGGTGCGCAATCTTCCCGGTGTGTCCGTGTATGCGCCACGTATCGAGGCGCCCCTGATCGAGAATCCGCTGCTCGAACCGATCTACCTGGCGCTCGGCGCAAGCCCGCCGGCTGCGCTTCGCACCAAATGGCTCATGGCAAAAGGCGTGCCGGTTGATCATCTCATCGATGGCAACATAGCCGAAATTGCCGGATTGACGCTGGAAATCATAGCGCTGCCGGGGCATAGTCTGGGACAGATCGGCGTGGCGTTCGATGGCGTCTGCTTTGCGGCGGACGGATTTTTTGGACCTGAGGTGCTGGCGAAGCACGGTATTCCATATGCGCACGATGTCGCTGCGCAGATGGCATCACTGGAGCGATTGGCGGCGCGCGACGAGCGGTTTTTCCTGCCCGGTCATGGCAGGTTGACGCAGCGCAGTGATCTGTCCGCGACCCTCCAGGCGAACCGGCACGCCATCGAGCGCGCCATGCACGCAGTACGCGACGCACTTGCCGAACCCGGCGACACGCCGGCTGTGGCGCGTCGGGTGCAGCGGGCGCTGGGTCTGACGATTACTGGATTGCCGCAGTATGCCATTTTTGTCTCGGCGGTGGCGGCGCACCTCGGCCACCTTGAGATGCAAGGCGACGTAACGCTGGTTATGACCGACGAGGGCGCAGTGTGGCGCAGCGGGTCATGAACGACGATGATATAGTCAAAGTCGGCACAGTGACAGAGACGCCCGACGAGGTGCGCAGCATGTTGTTGATTCCCGGCTGGATGCTGCGGATTACGTCGGCAATGGCGGGCGTCTTGCTCTTTGTGCTGGCGCTCGACCTGCTCAAAGAGGGGGCGCGTGAGTATGGGCGGGCAATGGTTGCGTTTTTCAATGTGACCGGTCCGATCAGTGCGCTCGGCTTCGGCTGGTTGCTGGCATACATGTTTCTCAGCGGTTCACCGGTGGCGGCGATCGCGGTCACATTCTTTGCTGCCGGAACCCTCGATGCGCTGCAAACGTTTACCATGATCACAGGGTCGCGTCTGGGGGCGTCGCTGATTGTGCTGGGGGTCGGGTTTCTGTACTATCTTCGTGGGCACCGACGCGCGGCAAGTATTGCCATCGGCGTGCAGGCGCTCATTACCACTGCTGCGATTTACCTGCCGGCAATGGCGCTTGGCGTCTGGGCATTGACATCGGGACTGGTGCAAACGGTTCAGGCTGACGCGGACGCGCCGCTGAGGTCGGTGTTCGACTGGTTGTATGAACCGGTGCTGACAGCAATCGATGCGCTCGGTGTTCCGGGATGGGCGCAATTCGTCGCTGGCATTGCGGCGCTCCTGGTCGCTTTCACGCTGCTGGATCGCGCGCTGCCGCAGGTGGATCCCGAGTCGAATGCGTTCAGTCGCATAGGTCGGGTGGTGTATCGCCCGATGGTGATGTTTGCGCTCGGCATGGCGGTGACATCGGTCACGATGTCGGTGTCGGTCTCGCTTTCGATCCTGGTGCCGCTGTCGGTGCGCGGCCTGGTGCGACGCGAGAATACATTGCCGTATATCATGGGAGCGAACATCACAACGTTCATCGATACGCTGGTGGCTGCGCTGATCGTCGGCGGCGCCGCAGCGTTTACCATTGTGCTGGTGGAAATGGTCAGCGTAGCGCTTCTGTCACTGATCGTGCTGTTGTTTTTCTATCAGACGTTTCAGCGATCAATCCTGCGTCTGCAAGACGCCATTGTGCGCAACCGAACGACCCTGGCAATCTTTCTGGCAGTGATGTTCGTCGTGCCGGTCGTCTTGCTCATCTTCTGAACTATGAACCTGCTGATCTATGCCGGTCCTGGTCCCTGGCGCGATGAAGCGCTTGCCGTCGCCGCTCAGTTCGCCGGGCAGGTTGCGACGTCAATTACCCTGGTGACGGGCGGCGGCATCCGCAATGCAGAACTGATCGACGACGCGGTGGCGCGATTGGGGCTTCCGCCTGATGTGGTCATCAAGCGCCGGGTGGTGGAAGGCACGCCGCACGAAGCGATTCTGACGGTCGCCGGCGAAACGATGTATGATCTGGTGATCTTCGGTCGCTTTCAGCGTCCGCTGGAACGCTTGCTGCCTCTGCGGCGCAGCGACGCATTGACGCGCCAGTTGCGCACGGCGGTGTTGCGCGTCAGCGGGCCGGCGCGCTCCATACGGCGCTTGCTGCTTGCCAGCGGCGGCGATCAGCATACGTTTGCCACTGCTCGATATGTGGCGCTGCTGGCAACGCCATTGCAGGCATCCGTCACCCTGCTGCACGTCGTCTCGCAGCAACCGGTCGTGTTCGAACCACTGGCGCCGCTGGCTGCCGATGAGGCGACGTTCCTGGCAGGTGAAACGCCAGAAGCGAACACGCTGCGTCAGTCCGCCGCCTGGCTGCGTGAACGCGGCGTTATGGTTGCGACACGGGTGCGTTTCGGTCTGGTGCTGGACGAAATTCTGGCAGAATTGCATGAGGGAGATTACGACATCCTCGCGGTTGGAACCCATCACGCCGCCGGTCCGCTGGATCGCGTGTTGCTCGAAGATTTGACCGGCGATCTGCTGGATCGCTGCCCGCGCACGGTGCTGGTTGCCCGGCGCGCCGCTCACGATTGAACATTTGTTACAATAATAACCATGAAAAGCTACAGTCAATTCCAGCGACGATTACAGGCAGGGCAGATCGTCGTGACCGGCGAGATCGCGCCGCCGCGCGGCGCATCCCGCGCTGCCGTCGAACGACTGGCGCTCGGTCTGCATGATGCTGTTGATGCGATTAACCTGACGGATAACCAACGCGGCCTGGGGCGCATGTCGGCGCTCGGCGCCGGGATTATCGTCCGTCAATTGGGACTGGAGCCGATCGTGCAGATGACATGCCAGCATCGCAACCGGATCGCATTGCAGGCGGACGTTCTGAGCGGCGCAGCGTGCGGTATCACCAACTTCCTGGCGATGACCGGCGATCACCCGAAGATTGGCGATCATCCCGATGCCAAGAATGTGCTGGACCTCAACTCGTTCCAGTTGCTCAAAATGCTGCGCACCATGCGCGATGAGGGAAAATTTCAATCCGGCGTCGCGCTGACCGAACCGCCCCTTTTTTTCCTTGGCGGCGTCGCCAACCCAAATATCGAGCGCGTCGCCCGTCTCGAACGTAAGGTTCAGTTCGGCGCTGAGTTCATCCAGACGCAGATCCTCTTCGATCTTGATCGCTTCCGACAGTGGATGGCGGATGTGCGCGCCGCTGGCCTGCATCAGCAGGCGTACATTCTTGCGGGCATCATGGTCGTCAAGTCGGCGCAGTCGGCGCGGTTCCTGCGCGATCATCTGCCCGGCTCCCGCGTGCCCGAATGGGTCATCGAGCGGATGGAGCGCGCCCATCTTCCCGAAGAAGAGGGGATCGCCATCGCCGCCGAACTGACCCGCGAATTGCTCGCTATCGAAGGGGTGCGCGGCGTGCATGTCATGTCGGTCGGATGGACCAAAGCCATTCCGCTGGTCGTGGAACGCGCGGGCTTGCTGCCACGCCCGCCATTACCCCCGTCAGACGCGAGCAACCAGACATGAATGCGCCTATGGTGGTAATGAAATTCGGTGCAGTGGCGGTGAGCGATGCCAGCCGGATTAATGATCTGGTGCGCATCGTTCGCCACGCGATTGATGAGGGGCAGGCGCTCGTCGTTGTCTGCACCGCGCTTCCGGCGGTCACCGACCTGTTGATCAGCGCGGTGCGGGCGGCAGCGCGCGGCAACCTCTCCACCGCCAAACAGGCGCGCCACGAGTTGTGGCAGCGCCATCGCTTGCTTGCCGAACGTTTGGTGACCGATGACTGGGAACGCGAAACGCTCTATCAGTCCTGGGCGGACCTGCTCAAATCGTTCGACCGAATTGTGCGCGCGCTGGCGACGCTTGGCGAACATTCGCCGCGCAGCAGCGACGCCGTCGCCGCTATTGGCGAACGCTTCATTGGCTTGCTGCTGGCAGTGGCGCTCCGACGCGCCGGCGTTGCAGCCCAATTGATCGATGGCGCCGAGTTGATTGTGACCGACGATCATTTTGGTCATGCCCGTCCGCTGCCGGACGAAACCGCTGCGCGCGCCCGGACGCGCCTGCTGCCGCTTACCCAATCGCGTATCGTCCCGGTCGTGACCGGCTACATTGGCGCTACGCGCCAGAATATCATCACGACCCTGGGGCGCGGCGGCGGCGATTACTCGGCGACCCTGATCGCGGCAGCTCTCGATGCCGATGAGGTGGTTATCTGGACGGATGTGGCCGGCATTCTGACGGCGGACCCGAAGATTGTGCCCGAAGCGCGCACATTGCCGGAATTGTCGTACATCGAGGCCGCCGAGATCGCCACCCTGGGCGCAGAGGTGCTCCATCCGCATACCCTCACGCCCCTGGCTCATCGTCGTATTCCGCTGCACATCCGCAATCTGGCGCAGCCCGACATGCCGGGCACGTGGGTGGTCGCTGAGCCGCGCGTGTCGTCCGACACGGCGCGGACGATCATTTCCGCTCCATCCATCAGCCTGATCGAGATCAATATGAGTCCACTGGCTGCGGCGGAACTCGGCTGGGCGCCGGAACTGGCGGCGCGGGTGCTCGCCGAATTGACGAACTGCGGGATTGAGGTGCTGACCTTTGCCCAAAGTTTCAGCGAACGAAGCCTGCTCCTGGCGGTGCGCACGGCTGATGTCGAGTACGCATACGAGCGTATTGAGACGTGTCTGTTGCCAGAACGAGAAAACGGCGCGCTTCGCACGCTCAGCCTGCGATCGCCGGTGGCGCTGGTGGCAGTGCTCAGTGCGCCGGGGAGTGCGCACCTGGCGCCGCGCGCCCTGGCAGCGCTGGCGCGTGTGTCGGCCACAGTGCTGGCGATGGTCTATGGCAACGCCTCGCACCATCTCTCGTTCATCGTCCCGGAAGAGGAGATGAGTGGCGTCGTGCGTGCATTGCACCGCGAATTGATGCTGGGATGAGTTTTCGAGTGCGGTTGAAAAAGTGAAATGGGTGGGCGAAGGCACTGCCTTCGCCCACCCATTTCTTGAAGCGAGTTTTCAGACACACTCTTACTTTCCGCCGGTGATCAGTTCATATGCCGCCCGGCTGCGGTTCCAGCGCACTCCTGCCGCCTGGGTGTATGGCTCGCCGCTGCTGTTGATCGGCAGCACTGCCACTACCGGCGGCTGGGTTGTTTCGATGAGGAGCATGATCGCAACCGGATTGTTCCTGGCATCATTCGATGGCGGGAAACCGACCGCCATTCGCTGACCGATAGCCACGCCGGAGCGCCCCATGCTGACCAGCGTCTGCGGTCGCCCGGCAGCGTCCGCCTGCACAATCACCGCTTCACTGACGCTGCCGATGTAGCCGGTGTAGCCGGGACGGCCGAAGGTGGGACCGGGTGTGACGCTTGCCGGTTTGTACGCCACAACATCTGCCCGTCCATCGGCATTCAGATCGCCGCTGTAGGCAATCGTCCATTCTGGACCGACCAGCGACTCGGCGCCGGGCGCCAGCGTGGGGCGCGTGGCGGGCGGCGGCGGGACGGTGGGTGCAACGGTGGCAGGAAGCGATACAGTCGGCGGCGCAACGGTGACCGGCGCCGGATACGCCGTCACAGCCGCCAGGATCGAGACGTCGCCGGTCGGCGATGGTTGCCCGGCGAACGGGTTGGCGCATGCGCCAGATCCTATTCCGACCAGCACGAACCCAATAAGCGAACACAGACGCCAGAGAGCCGATTTCATGCAAGCCTCCGCGACGCTCAGAAGACGACTTATGTGCAGTGTAGCATGATCGCTATCCGACGTCTACATCGTCATCGTCGCGCGCTGCGCGTGTGGGTGCGCCGGCGATCACCAGCACATATTCGCCCTGGACTCGCGCCGATGCCAGGTGCGTCAGCAGGTGCGACAGAGTTCCACGTTCGACATGCTCGAACTTCTTGGTCAGATCATTTGCCAGCGCAGCCGGTCGATCACCGTAGATCGCCAGCGCATCTTGAACGAGCGCCACGATGCGGTAGGGACTTTCATAAAAGATGAGCGTATGGGGCGAGTCGCGATCCACCTCGAGAAAGCGCCGACGCGGACCGGGCTTGCGCGGCGGAAAGCCGCGAAACGTGAAACTGTGGAGTGGCAGCCCGGAAAGGACGAGCGCCATGATGAGCGCTGCTGGACCGGGGATCATGGTCACATCGATGCCTTCGGCAATGGCGCTGCGCACCAGCGTGAACCCCGGATCGGCGATGCCGGGGGTGCCGGCGTCGCTGATCAGCGCCACCGTCTTTCCCTGGCGCAACAGTCCCATCAGACGTTCGCCCGCCTCGCGTTCGTTGTGTTCATGAAAAGAAACCAGCGGTTTGCGAATATCGTAGTGTTGAAGCAAAATGCCGCTCTTGCGGGTGTCTTCACACGCAATCACGTCCGCCAGGCGCAGCGTGTCCAGCGCCCGCAGCGAAATATCGTTCAGATTGCCGATGGGGGTGGCGACAATGTACAGCATCGGCGATATTGTACTCCACGAGCAGTGATCGTGTCGAGCGTCACCCGATGCACATATGACCGTTTTGACATTGCATTCCTGTGTTACAATGCCTTGACATCGGGATTAAATATCCTCGCAGCATTAGTTTGGGAACCATCAGGCGCGCACTGAAGCGGCTCTTCCTGGGTGAACTATGGCAGCAGTTGCCGCACTACAAGCGGCAGACAACGAAGCGGCGTCCAGGCGATCTTTTTTATGCAGTCTGGTAAATGAATCGCCGTGGTCTGCCATTCTGATCGACTCTTCGGGCATGATCGCTGCGATCAGCCCGGCGGCGCGTCGCCTCCTCGGTCTCCAGGCTGACGCGCCTGCGTCTGCCATCCTGCCCGCCGGTATCGATGAATTGACGCAAGCGCGCTTTCACCAAACGCTTATCTGTGCATATGAGCGCACTTCTGGCGCTCCATGGGTATTCCAACGGCTCGAACCTTCACCTGCCGAAATCGAAGCATTGCCGATTGTGATCGACGACACTGGATGGGTGTCGGTCACGGTGTACGAACCGTCACGCCAGGCGGTGCTGCACCGGCTGATGACCACCCTTCAGCAGCGCCTGCACCAACTCCACAGCGCAGCATCGCTCCGCGAAGCGTGCGATCAGGTGAGTGCACACCTCCTTCCGTCAGGCGTCAGCCTTTCGGTCATTGCCTGGAAGAACGATGGCTCATCGCCTGTTCTCCGGTATGCACCGCCGCCATTCGAGCGCATCGTCCTCGATGCAGGCGCTCTGGACCCGGCGCTTCAGCCGACGTCCCCACTGTTTCTTGAGTCCATCTCCCCTGCCCCGATCAATCAGATTGCGCGCGCAGCGGGAGCGCGCGGGCATGTGGCGTTGTTACTGCCGGGACGCGGACATCGGCAACACATGCTGCATCTGTGGGGCAGCAGCGTTTCACCGGACCAGACGATGCTGATCGGCGCAATTGCTGCACTGATCGCGTCGCTGCTGGCGCAGATCATCGAACGCGAGGAGAGAACACGTCACCAGCGGCGTCTCGATGCCCTTTGGGAGGCAGCACAGGCAATGGTATCGCATCGGACTGTCGATGACGCGCTGCGCGAACTCTGTCGCCGAACGCAGATCATGCTCGATGCCGATCACGCCAGCATTTATCTTCCCGCCGGCGATCCCGGCCTGCTTGTGTGTGTAACGGCAACCGGCGTCGCGGAACACCTCTGCGGCAGGACGCTGCCGGTGTTCAGCAGCCTGCTCGGGCGCACCTTTCGCACGGGTTCGACCATGTTTTTCACCGATCTCGCAGCGGAAGCGGAAATGTACCGTCCCTTCTGGGAGTCACATCGACTGAAGGCGGCGCTGAATCAACCGTTGCGCCATCACGAAAGCATTATCGGTGTGCTCAGTGTCGGATGGCGCCAAGCGCCTGAACGAAATGACGATGATCATCTTATCATCCGCCGTTGCGCCGAACTGGTCACAGCCGTTGTGGCCGGAGCGCAAATACACCAGACATCGTTCTATACGACGTATCATCGTCCGTTGTTCGAGCAGGCGGAAGAGTTGATATTCGGTCTGGCGCAGGATGGCACGATTCTGCGCTGTAATCACGCCGCCGCCATGCGGGTCGGCGCCGCCCCCGGCATGTCGTTCTGGAGCCTCGTAACCCCTGCCTGTGAAGATCAGGTCCGGCGACATCTTCAGGAAACCGGCGCCTTCCGCCAGTCGTCTCCTCCATGGACCTTCGAGATGATCGGTGTTCAGGGGCAACCACTCCTCCTCGAAACAACTGCACAGGTGGTCCGGCTCGACCCGGCGGTGACCGAAATTGATCTGATCTGTCGCGATGTCACTGCGCGCCGCGCTGCCGAACAGGAAATGCAACAACTGCACCTGGAGCTGACCACCTTGCTGCGCGTCAGTCAGGCAATCAATCGCACGACCGATCTTGAGAACATTCTGCGGGCAACGCTCGACATTATCGTGCAGGCGCTGAATCTTCGCGCTGCCGCCATCGTTCTGCACGACGCCGATGGTCATCTACGCTTGAAGTATTGCAGTGACATGTCGCCGGCTACAATCGAGAACTGCGATCAATGGCTCAGCCATCTCTTCGCCGAAGAGCGTGAGGCGTTGACAAACGGCGCGTCCCGTGTGGTCAACGTTGAGGCGCTACGCATTCAGACGCCCGATGAACCGGCGCTGCAACGGTTGCCGGACAATGTTGTCTATCTTTTGATCACCCCATTGCTGATTGACGGTGTGGTCATCGGGTTGCTCGAATGTCTCAGCACGCAGCGTCCATTTGAGATGCGCGATATGGAACTGATGGAAGCAATCGCAACGCAACTGGTGCAGGCGATCCGCAATGCGCAGACCAACCAGGAGATGCGTGAAACGTCGCTGATGAACGCGCGCCTCTATCGTGAAGCGGAGGCGATGCGCGCGTATCTCGACGCCATCATCCAGAATGCCCCCGATGTGCTGATCGTCTGCCGGCCCGACATGTCGATGCAGCCGCTGAACCAGGAGCCGTTGACCGCGCTTGGGTACCAGCGTCACGAACTCGCCGGTCAATCGTTGCTGCGCATCGTCCCCTCCGATCATCGTACTACGCTGACGCGCGCCTGGCTTCAGGTGCGGCAGGGCGAGTCGCAACGCTTCGAGATGGATCTGCTGCGCGCCGATGACAGCCGTTTTATGGCGCTGGTTTCGTTCGATCTGATCCCGGATTATAACGAGGTGTTGATCGTTATTAAGGATGTGACCGAACTGCGGCGATTGGAAGCGCAAGTGCGTCAGCACGAAAAACTGGCGGCGCTTGGACGGCTGATCGCCGGCGCCGCCCACGAGTTGAACAATCCGCTGGCAGTCATTCTTGGGCTTTCACAACTGCAACTCGGTGAGGATATTCCGCCAGCCGTGCGCGCCGATCTTGAGCAGATCGAACGCGCTGCGCGCCGTGCTGCGGCAATTGTCCATCAACTGCGCGCATTTGGGCAACCTCGCACGCTGGAACTTGCTCCAGTCGATCTATCGTTGGTCGTCGATGAAACGTTGCAGCGCCTGGCATCCGGGATCGCCGCCGAACATGTGACGGTAACGGTCGATCTGCCTCCTGATTTGCCGCATGTGCTCGGCGAATTGCATCAGATCGAGCAGGTGGTGTTCAATATTGCGCTGAACGCGATTCAGGCGCTCGCCTTCCGTCTGCCCGGCGAGCCGCGTTATCTGCGCTTCAGCGCCAGAACGGAAGCGGACAGTGTTGTCCTGACGATTGAGGATACCGGACCAGGGATCGCGCCGGAACACCTGTCGCGCGTCTTCGAGCCATTCTTTACCACCCGCGATGTCGGGCAGGGCATGGGGATGGGACTTGCCGTCGTGTACAGCATTGTCCAGCAACATCACGGTGAGGTATGGGTCGAGAGCAGTCAGGGTGTCGGAACCATCTTCAGGGTGCGCCTGCGACAGGCTCATGGGAATCCGCAGGAAGAAAGAACGCCGTCGGCGGCCATACCGCGCAACCTCTCTATTCTGCTCGTTGAAGATGATGATCTGGTGCGCACCATGGCGCAACGTGCGCTGGAACGTCTCGAATGCAACGTCGATGCCGTCTCTCGTGGCGAAGAGGCGCTGGCTCGCGTATTCGCGCGAGATTATGATCTGGTGATCACCGATCTCCAGATGCCCGGATTGGACGGCGTTGAACTGTACGAACGACTGCGGGCGCTCAAACCATCTCTGCGCTGGCTCATCCTGACCGGTGATACCATGGGTGAACGGAGTAGCGTCTTTCTTCAGCGCACCGGACTGCCCGTGCTCCACAAGCCGTTTACCCACGACCAACTGATCGAACGCATTGCCACAAGCCTGGAGTAGAATACATAGGTGACTTCACTGCAAAAAGCGGTAACCACGAAACCACGAAGGGTACAAAGGGACACAAAGGACATGCGCTTCATGGTTCTTCCCCTTCGTGCGCTTCGGGTCCCTGGTGGTGAAGCCTTTGTGCAGTGGACTTATAGGTTCAACCGAGGCGCCAGACTCCGATGTTCCCTGTTGTTCAAATTGTTCACCGCCCCGGCATTCTCGATCTTGGTTGGGGGCATCCCGATCCTGCCGTGCTGCCGGTAGCGGCGCTGCGACGCGCCACAGCAGCCGTGCTCGCGCGCTACGGCGCCGACGCCCTGGCGTATGGCGCCGAACGCGGACCCGGACCGCTGATCGCGTGGATCTGCGCGCGCCTTGCGCATACCGATGCGCGCGCGCCTGAGCCAACCGATGTTGTGATTACCGCCGGCGCATCACACGCGCTCGACCTTCTCTGCACGATTTATACGACCCCCGGCGATACGGTGCTCGTCGAGTCGCCGACGTACCATCTGGCGGTGCGCATCCTGCGCGATCATCCGCTGAACTTAGTCGCGGTTCCATCCGATGCCGGCGGCATCGATGTCGATGCATTGGAGATGCTGCTGGCGCGCATGGCGCGGCGCGGTCAGCGGGCGCGTCTGCTCTATTTCGTGCCTACGCACCATAATCCCACCGGTGTCTGTCTGAGTCTCGAACGTCGCAGAGCGCTGGCAATGATCGCTGCCAGGCATGGCATACTGCTGGTCGAGGACGATGTCTACCGCGAACTGAGTTACGACGATCCGGCGCCGCCATCAGTGTGGAGCATAGCGCCGCCGGGCACGGTTGCGCGCATCGGGTCCTTCTCCAAATCGCTGGCGCCTGGCTTGCGGCTGGGATATCTGACCGCTGACTCGTCACTGGCGCAACGTCTGATCGGCAGCGGATTGCTCGATAGCGGCGGCGGCCTCAATCCGTTTGTCGCGTTGACTGTGGCTGAGGTCTGTGAGTCCGGCGATTTCGATGCGACGATTGCGCACTTACGCTCCACATACCGCGCCCGACGTGATGCATTGGCCGGTGGGCTGCGCGAACACCTGCCGCCGGAGTGTCGCTTTGCCGTGCCGGGCGGCGGGTTCTTTCAGTGGGTGGAATTGCCGGAAGGGGTCGATGCCGGGGAGTTGCTGCCGCATGCCGAACAGACAGGCGTCTCGTACCTTCCCGGATCACGTTTTTATCTCGACGCACCGCACCGCAACACCTTGCGGTTGGCATTCAGCCTGTATGCGCCGCATCAACTCGTCGAAGCGGCGCGGCGCCTGGGAGAAGCCATTGCGACAGTCGTGTGACAGGGCTATGGTGTATACCGTGTGCGCCATCGTCGGAACAGCCGTCGCCGTGATCGATGACGATAGTAGGGATCGGTTTCTTTCAGACGACGACGCTCTTCCAGACTGCGCCCGTCGATCAATCCCGCCAGAAACTGCTTGATATCCCCCAGCGACGCGGCTTTATCCGCCAGCGCCAGCACCCATGCCTCGCGCGAGGTCGGCGTGGGACCAAGCGGATACATATGACTCTCGATCGCCGCACAGACGGCCGGGTCCTCGCCTTTTGCGGCAGCCCAGCGTGCTGCAATATACCCATGCGTCGTCAATGTGCCTGCGCGCGAGTTGATGTCGTGAAGCAGGGCGGCGCGCACACAGGTCCGCGTGTCGGCGCGCAGCAACCGGCTCAGATAGTACGCATGTCGTACTGAACGGGTCAGATGATCGTGTTTGGGAATACTGTGATGCATGTGATGGCGGGTTTCGACGACTTCCGGCAGGTTCAGGAGATCGCGGATGTAATCGAAGGCGGCGTGATATTCCATGCAGACCTCTTCCTGAAACAACGATGCGTCAATGGCGTCTCACCAATGCCAGTGTTGGTTATACCACGCCGGCAGCGGGAATGGCATTCCCCATGGGTACTGATTTTATTCACCCGAATGTGATAGCCCCCGCTCGAGCAGGTGATCCGCAGCGGCATACGGATCGAGCGTGCGCGCAACGATCTGAGCGATCAACGCTTCCCATTCGGAAGGTGACACTCGCGCGCGCACCCGCTCAAGCGCCGTCTCCTGGAGGATCAAGCGCAGTTCATGAGCGGCGCGTTCCTGTTCGCGCCCCGTGAAGCGTCCACTGTTGCGCAGATAGTCCAGATGCCGCTCCGCTGCGGTCGCAATCGCTTCAATGCCTTCACCGCGCATTGCCACAGCGGTCAGCACCGGCGGCGTCCAGCCGTCAGCCGGCGGATCGGCCAGACTCAACATGGCGCGCAACTGGCGAACCGTTTGTTCAGCGCCGTCGCGGTCGGCTTTGTTGACGACCAGCAGATCGGCGATTTCGAGAATGCCGGCTTTGATCGCCTGAATATCATCTCCGGCGCCGGGAGTCTCGATCACAATCGTGGTATGAGCAGCAGCGGCAATCTCGACCTCGCCTTGACCGGCGCCGACCGTCTCGACCAGCACCACATCGAAATTGGCGGCATCGAGCAGCGCCACGGCATCGCCAGTTGCACGGGCGATGCCGCCTAACCGCCCGCGACTTGCCATGCTGCGAATGAACACGCCAGGATCGCCGCTGAGCGTTTGCATGCGGATGCGATCACCCAGAATGGCGCCACGTGTAAATGGTGAGGTGGGATCGACCGCAATAATGCCTACCGTGCGGCCGGCGCGTCGCCAGTACGCCGCGAGCGCGGCGACCAGCGTCGATTTACCGGCGCCGGGAGCGCCGGTCACGCCAATAATGTGCGCGCGACCGGTCTGCGCAAAGAGGGCGCTCAGGAGGGAGCGCGCCTGCGGGCCGCCGGTTTCAACCAGGGTTAGCGCCTGCGCCAGGGCGCGCCGATTGCCGTCCAACAATGCCTGGGCCAGATCCACGCGGTCAGGTCCTCGTCTCGCATCGTTCCTGAATGAAACGCACGATCTCATGGGTCGGAGCGCCGGGTCCATACACTTCGGCAATGCCGTGCTGTTCTTTCAATATCCGGGCATCATCGTCGGAAATGATGCCGCCTGCCACCACCAGTACATCGTGCATCCCGTGGTCGCGCAGCAATTCCATCAGACGCGGCAGCAGGGTCATATGAGCGCCGGAAAGGATTGACAGACCGATCACATCGACATCTTCCTGCAGCGCCGCCTCAACGATCATCTGCGGCGTCTGCTGAATGCCGGTATAGATCACTTCCATACCCGCATCACGCAATGCGCGAGCGATGACTTTAGCGCCCCGGTCGTGCCCATCGAGACCTGGTTTTGCAATCAGTACGCGGATTGGACGATCCATGGGAACCTCATTTACGGTTGTTTGCGCTGACGTGAACCGGAACCCCAGCGCCCGAAGAGTCCCGGTCGTTCATAAGCCATATCGATCATCTCGTTGAACTCTTGCTCGCCGGGGCGCATATTGGGGCGTTCTGCCAGCCACTGTTCACGCGCCTCCTGCGCCTGGCGAAACCACGCCAGCAGCGCCTCGCCATCGCCGGCGGCGACCTGATCGCGCAATTCCGCCAGGCGCTGCGACATTTCGTCGAGCCAGCGCGCCAGCGCCTCGCGGTTGGTCAGGCAGATGTCGTGGTGCATTTCAGCGCTGCCCGACGCCAGCCGGGTCACGTCGCGAAAGCCGGTTGCCGCCAGCGGCGCCATCTCGCGCCAGCCGGGGCTGCGACTCACAATGTCCATGAGCGCCGTTGAGAGCATGAACGGCAGATGCGAGACGCCCGCCACATACGCATCATGCTCGACCGGATCGATATAGTAGAGTTTGGCGCCGATCTGTTCAACCATTGCCTCAACGAGACGCATGGCAGTCTCACGAGTCTGCTCACGTGGCGAGAGGCAATAAATGGCGTTGCGGAACAGATCCGGCGAGGCGGCGGCAGGACCGGACTTCTCGCTTCCCGCCATCGGGTGCCCGCCAATAAAATCGACAGTGGCGGGCAGGATCTCGCGCGCCCATGCAAGGACCTGCGTCTTGGTGCTTGCTACATCGGTCACCGTCGCTCCAGACGGCAACAGCGGCGCGAGATCGGCGAATACGGTACGGATCGCCTGCACCGGAACCGCAACGATGACCAGATGCGCGTCACGCACGGCATCAGCCAGCGTGCGCGCCTCGCGATCAATGGCCAGGCGACCGCGCGCCTCGGAAAGTGCACGCGCATCCGTATCGAAACCGATGACCGTGATGGCGCCCAACGGTGACTCACGCTCATTCGCGGAACGCAGCGCCATGCCGAGGGAAGCGCCGATCAATCCAACGCCGATGATAGCAATCTGGATCATGATTCAGGCTCGACAAACGACAGAAACAACAATTCAGCAACTCCGATGATCAATGCAACCAGGACAACCGCAACCGGCGTGAGCGTCCTCAGTCCCGCCAGAACAATGATCAACGCGGCCAGCAAGCCAATCTCGTATGCCTGGCGTCGCGCGCGGCGGCGATCATAGCGACGCGCACGCTGCCGGAAGAGACGTTGCCCCGCTGCATAGAGCAGCGGCATCGCCAGCGACGAAAAGAACCAGAAGGCCGCGAGCGCCATCACCGCATACACCGGCGCCTCTGGCAACGACAGCAACCACCCGGTTGGCGGTGGAACGAATGCCAGTATGTACAGGAGCAACGTCGTTCCGAATACGCCCTCGAGGGTCAGACCTGTCAGGCAAAACTGGCGTTCTACCGGTGTAAACGTGAGCAGAGCGGCGACCGTGACTATTATATAATATACCATGCGTTCCGGCGCATCATATGGTTGCTGTCGATCAACGACCCCCCATATCAGCATCGCCAGCGCTCCGGCCCAGCAGAGACCGGCAAGCGAAGCAAGCAGCAACACAACTCGTTGCGAGAAAGGCGATGTGGCCGTTCTGCTTCCACTTTCCTCGCCACGCATAGAATGGCGCCTCACAGATCAGCCGGTTCTTCACCGCGAGCGGTATAGTACACCCCAAGATACGGCAGCCGCGGATTGCCAGGGAAGGCGCCGAGCACCACGCTCAGCGCCTGCTCGCCCTGATTACGGAGAATGGTCAGACGAATTGTATCACCCGCGCGGTAGCGCAGGAGTTCATTGCGCAGATCACGCGCGTCCTGGACGTACACCCCTTCAATCGCCACAATGACATCACCGCGTGTCACTCCTGCGCGCGCCGCCGGACCGCTGCGATCAAGGCGCGTCACCAGCACGCCGAGATCGGGTAGAACTGGTTGCAGCGCCGCAGTTGCGCTCAGTTCGAGGCGCGCCTCACGCCGACCAATGTCGCGTCCGGCGATCCAACCGCCGATGCCAGCAAATAACCCACACCACAGGCACAAAAGCGTTGCGGCGGCAACCAGCCCTGCAATTCCCCAGCGTCGATTCGATGATCTGGATGAACCTTCGGTCATGCGGTTTCCAACGACATCCATATCGTTCAGCAGGGCTTAGGGGTTATCCTGAAACCTTTTACGCCTTCCCTCTATCCGCTCATCATTCCCCTCGCGCCCAACCCTTCGTCCTTCGTGCGTGCGCGCTGGACTCTTCGTCACTCGCGTCTCGCGCCTTGCGCCTTGCCTCTCGACTTGCGCTCCGGTCTCACGAGTTACCCCTCGTCCTGCGCCGCCTTGCGCCTGGCCCCTCGTCCTGCGGCCTCGCCTTGCGCATGCGCCTGATCGTCTCCTTACGGGGGCAGGTTTTTCGGCGCGCTCGCAATACCAAATCGCGGTCAGTCAAATGTTCAGACACCCGGTTGGCCTGGATCAACGAGCAACGTATATCGGTAGCATCGTGCAAATGACCGCGCATGAGGATGAGTTCTATCTCCCATTATGAGCATCGGCATATTGGTGCAGGCGAGGCGGCCTCGTCCTACCGGCGCCTGATCGACAATGGTCGTTTCCAGCGTCCCAGTGCTCTGATGCGCGGCAAGCGCAATCGCCGCACAATCGCGCGCGGGCGGGGCAGACGCACCGACGGCAGACGCAGACGACGACGGCGACGAACCGGTGGCGCCAGATGCAATTGCTCCAGCAGAATAGATGCGATCTGCGCAGCGCCATCACGTGGAACCGCATCAATCAGACGCGCCGTGACCGCAGCGTAGGCAGATGGTTCCATCAACTCCGCCAGCACCGGCACGATTCGATCAATGGTCGGGCAGAACAACCCCAACTCATGGTTCAGCACGAAATCGATATTGCCGCGCTCCTGCATGCCAACCGCCTGTGTCACGATAACCGGGCGACGCATCACCAGCGTCTCCATCAGTGTGCCGGGACCCGCCTTCGAGATCACGATGTCGCTGGCGGCCATCAACTCTTCCATATTTGTCACGAAGCCGAAGATATGCACATTCGGACCGAAACCGCTCTGCTCGAGGCGCTCGCGCAACGCCGTGTTGCGTCCGGTGACAACCAGCAACTGCAACTGCGGATACGCCGTGTGAATGTTGCGCACCAGCTGCTCGATATTACCAGAGCCAACCCCGCCGCTTGTCACCAGCACGGTAAACAACTCCGGCGCAAGACCGAGGCTCGACTGTGCGGCATCGCGAGACTGATGGTACGCAGCGAATTTGGGATGGACCGGGAAACCAGTGCGCACCAGTTTACTCTCCGGCATACCCAGGCGAAGCATCCGCTCATAGGCTTCGTTAGTAGGAACGATGCATAGTTCTGCATCCGGATCGGCCCATGATGCATGCAGGCTCACCAGATCGGTCACAACAGTAATGAAACGAAACGAAAGGCGGTAGGTGCGGCGTGCATTGCCGATCAGACGGTTGAGCAACGGATGCACCGACACCACCAGCGTCGGGCGAACCGCTTCCAGCACGCGCAAAATATTGCGATGCGCCGCGAAATAGACAACCTTCGTCAACGCATCGATACGCCGCCGACCGTCGGTCAGACGATAGAGTGTATCGTAGAGCGACAACCAGCGTGTCGAGAGTTTATCGTAGACCACCGGCGCATCCCGCACAACCGGCACGCCGGTATGAGTAAAGATATCGATGATATACGTCTCGACCGCATGACCAACGCGTTGTTCGATCGCAGCGGCGATCGCCTGTGCTCCTGAGCGATGACCGCCGCCGGTGTCAGAGATGGCGAACAGAATCCGCGGTACACCGCCGGTTGATGACTCTCCATGTGCATTGGACATACTGTCTGCCGCCGGGGGCGCCGGTCATCTCGAAGGCTCGCGATCACCAGCGCGTTATCACTGTGCGTCTCGTTTCGGCATCATCGTACCATACCGTTCTCTAACGTGCAAAACGGAACGGGACTTGACATGCTCTTAATGTCGTGCTATAGTATCCCCTGCTACGAGAAACGCCACATGGCGGCGACGCTCAGAGATAAAACAGAAGAGAAACGGGCTTGACAAATGCAAGTCTGCGTAGTATACTCTTCTGTACGGAACAATACGTCTCTGGAGAGACGCGCGACGTGAAGCGATAGCGACAACCGAGGACGCGACAGAGGAGCAATTGCCGCTGTCGCCAGGCCGGTCAGACCAGCAGGCGCGACCGCCTGGTTTTTTGTCGCCCGTCGCGGGCACCTTCAC
>CALGYB010000168.1 GCA_937935075.1 uncultured Roseiflexus sp.
TGAGCCGCCGAACAGCACCTGCTGCTCCGCCCTCCCCCCAGCGGGGGGAGGGGGTCGCCAATGAGCCGCCGAACAGCACCTGCTGCTCCGCCCTCCCCCCAGCGGGGGGAGGGGGTCGCCAATGAGCCGCCGAACAGCACCTGCTGCTCCGCCCTCCCCCCAGCGGGGGGAGGGAGTGGGAGGGGGGAGGGGCGCGGTGTAACCCCGCTCCCCGCGTGGGAGCAGGGGGGTCGGAGGTGAGGGGACACATCTCGATGTGCGCGGGTGATGCCCAGGGGAATGCCGGTATGGCAACCGCCTTCGCTACCGGTAGGCGGCTTCCAGACAAGGCACGATCACGTTCCAGTCGTACCCTGCGCACGCCAGTTCCCGACCGGCAGCGCCAAGTGCACATCCGGTCGCCGGGTCGTCCAGCAGGCGCAGGATCGCTTCGGTGAACTGTTGCGGCGTATCCGCCAGCAGACAATGCACGCCATCGCGCAACCCGACAATGCCTTCGACACCGAGCGAGGTGCTGACAACCGGCGCTTCCAGGGCGAATGCCTCGAGCACTTTCAGGCGGATCCCCCCACCGATGCGCATAGGGACGACATAGACCGTCGCCCCTGCCAGATAGGGGCGCACATCCGCCACCTCACCGGTAAGCACAAGGCGTCCCTGGTCAGCAAGGCGACGCAGTGCAGGCGCAGGACGTTTCCCGACCGCCAGGAGGCGGACGTCGGGCCGGCGGATGTGGATCTGCGGCAAAACGGCATCAACAAACCAGACGAGCGCATCGACATTGGGACGGAAGTCGAGCGTTCCGCTGAACACAAGGGTCGGAGCGGCAAACGACAGCGGTGTACGACGCTCGTGGGCGAGCGCCGCGCGGCTGAAGAACGCCGTGTCCACTCCATTTGGGACAACCACAAAGCGTGTTCCGCCGATCCGCTCCAGCGCCCTGCGATCCTCGTCGGATACGACAATCGTCACGTCGCACTTCCGCATCACGTCGCGTTCGTAGGATGCCAGTTTCACCCACTGGATCAGGGAATAGACGCCGCCGGCGCCGCGACGCACTGGATCGAAGCAGGTAAGCATGGCGCGCAGATCGGTGAGCGCCGCGCGCTTTTGCAACACATACTCGGCATTGAACTGATCAAGTGCCAGTAAGGGACGCTCAGGTTGCGTCTTCCCGCCGGCAGATGAGAGACTCAGCAGATAGGGCGCCATTTCAATGCTTTCCGCCTGCACGACATCGAACCGTTCATGGGCAATCAGATCATGCAATGCGGCATGGAAGGCAGGCGACGCATTCCGCAGCGCCATATCGGGCAAAGGCGAGGCAAAGGTCGTCCACACGCGGCGCAGAGCGGAACGCGGCGCAGGTCCACGCACCGACACGACCCGGCACAGATCGCGGAGCGGCGCCAGCGCTGCTTCAGCCGCAGCATCGGGCGCGAAGGTGAGACAGGTGAGAGTATGACGTTGCGCCAGACTACGAATGATCTGGTAGATGCGCATTGTGCCGCCGCCGTGTGGCGGATAGGGCGGATAGGGCGCGAGCAGCAGGAGATTCATGGGGCGCTTCAGATCACGCCATCGAGCCAGGGCGCGACGAGCGCCCAAAGGCGTGGCAGGAACACAATGAACCCGACAGCGACGGCGCCAATCGCAGTGAGCAGCACTGTTCCGGCAGCCACATCCTTGGCGATCTTGGCAAGCGGATGGAAGCCGGGCGTCACCAGATCGACTACCGCTTCGACAGCGGTATTGATCCCTTCCGCCGCGAGCACCAGCGTGATGGTCAATGCCAGTGCCAGCCACTCGACGCGATCAATGTTGAAGAGAAAGCCCAGCGCAATGGCAACGCCGCCAGCCGCCACGTGGATCTGCGCATTCCCCTGTGTGCGCAACAGATGGCTGATTCCTGCAAATGCGAAAGGAAACGAACGCAGACGCCGCTGTACCCAGCGAATGGACCGGCGGCGCGGCGCCCGCATGGTACGCATACGCGGCATGCTGGCAGTGCGATACTCCGCGACGACCTGACGATCCGTTGCTGGAGACTGATGATTGGTCGCCATGATCACCTCTCACGGCTCAAACCAAGCGCACCGAGGATCGCCTCCTCGCGTGCGCGCATGTCGGCTTCGTCATCCGGACCACGCTCGTGGTCATAGCCCAACAGGTGCAGAACGCCATGAACAACAAGAAATGCAAGTTCACGCTCGCGCGAATGACCGTACTCCGCTGCCTGCGCCACCACCCGATCCCAGGAAATGGCAATATCCCCCAGATAGCGCGGCGCATCGGGAGGACGCACAAAGGCGCTATCGTCATCCATCTCGGCGAAGGAGAGCACATCGGTCGGCGCATCGACGCTGCGGTAGGTCTGATTCAGTTGGTGCAATTCCGCATCGTCGGCGATCAGAATGCTCATCTCCACCGGACCGGCGATCCGTTCTGCGCGCAGCGTTTGCTCAACGGCGCGTTCGATGGTCGTAACATCGACCAACCCGGCATACTGCGGAACAACCTGAACATCGACCAGGATTTCGGCATCATCCATAAGAAAGAGAACACTCGTTGCGGCGATCAAGGTACGGGTTTTCCCGGCGTATAATCAACGCGCGGATGATAGATTCCCTGTAGAGTTGTAATGAATGCCTGACGAATACGCGCCAGGTCTTGCAGGGTCAGCGGGCACTCATCGAGTTGCCCGCTGCGCACCCGTTCATCGATAATGGCAGTGACCAACTCTTCGAGCGTTTTTCCATTTTCGCGCATCCGCGTATCGCCATTGCCCGCCTCACGGCTGGAAATGACGCTCCCCGCCTGAAACTTCGAGCGCACCGTCGCCTCGACCGAATCGGCGAGCATCATGATACCCTGTTCGCGCGTGCGCGGGCGCGGACCGGGGTAGCGATAATCTTCGATGTTAACCGTATCATGCTGCTGAAGGGCGCGTTGATAGAAATATTTGATCACGCTGGTGCCATGGTGGGTCGTAATGAAATCGACGATCTGCGCCGGCAGCCCGGCGGCAAGCGCCATTTTTCGCCCCTCGCGCACATGGTCGGCAATGATCTGCGCGCTGGTCAGCGGGTCGAGATCATCGTGGACATTCTCGCGATCGCTCTGGTTATCGGTGAAAAAGAAGGGGCGGATTGTCTTGCCAATATCGTGATAGTACGATGCGACGCGCAGCAGGAGGGCATCGGCGCCAATCGCCTCGGCTGCGCTCTCCGCCAGATTGCCGACTGCGACGCTGTGGTAATAGGTGCCGGGCGCTTCCCGGATCAGGCGGCGCAGCAGCGGTTGCGCCGGATGCGCCAGTTCCATCAGCCGCAGCGGTGTGACAATGCCGGCCAGTTGACCGGCAAGATTATACAGGCCAAGCGCCAGAATTGCCGAGAGTGCGCCGTTGACGCCGCTCACCGCCAGGATCGTTAGCGCCTGATTCAGTGTTGGAATCGTACCGTTGAGTAGATGAAAGGTAAACTGCGCAGCGCCTATCGTCAAGAACACCGCCACGCCGCTGATAAAGAACAGGAGTGAGCGTTCACCACGGCCTATCAGGAATGCCCCGGCGATCCCGCCCAGGAAGAGCGTGATCGTCGTCGCCAGTTGATTATCGCTCAAGCTGGCGATGACAACACTGAGCACGCCGACGCTCATCAGCGACAGACCGATGTTAAAGAGGGCAGCCAGCAGTATGGCGATCAACGCCAGCGGGAAGGCTTGCATCCATTCAATGCCAAATGGAACGACCAGCCGGGCTGCGACGACTGTCAACGCCATCAGACTAAAGATGAGCAGAAGCGGTCGAGTTTCTTTCAGTGCATCGCGTTGAGCAACTGCGATATAGGCGCCGAACGCGCCCGCAACCAGCAATGCCAGCAGCGCCCTGCCCCCCAGCGCTGCCCAGTTCATCTTTGTGCGCAGCGCACCCAGCGCTTCGAGTTTTTCCAGCACGTCGGGAGTCACTACGTCCCCCTGACGCACAATGTTTTCACCTTCGAGAATCCGAACCGTCACTGGCTGTACCGCATTGCGAACTTCCTGTTTGCGGCGTTGGGTGGCTTCCTCGTCGATAAACTGGTTCGCCTTCAGAAACGAGCCGCTGAAGAGCGCGATCAACTCCGCCTGTTCCGGCGTTTCCGCCTGAAGAGACGCCCAGT
Source organism: uncultured Roseiflexus sp. (assembly GCA_937935075.1). Classification (GTDB taxonomy): domain Bacteria; phylum Chloroflexota; class Chloroflexia; order Chloroflexales; family Roseiflexaceae; genus Roseiflexus. The sequence goes on from CALGYB010000168.1 coordinate 4,164, forward strand.
AGGGCAATGAGAACGATCGTAGCTCAGCAATCTTTTGATCATTGAGCATATAGCGGTTCTCACTCAGCGCCCGATCATACAGTTCCAGCGCGAGGTTACTGATTAGCGTCCACGAATCATCCTTCTGACGAGCGATAGCGCCCGCCAGTTCGGGTGAAATGACCAGTGTGCTGTTGGGCAGGCTGGTCAGGCGTTCGCGTTCCTGTGCTTTCGTCAGCGTCGGATCATCCCGGATCTGCGTGATCGTCAGCAACAGATTTCGGAGTTCGGTGCGCTGTTGAATGGGAATGCTCATGTCACGCGAGTAGACCACCGTATCGGCGGCGCTCTCGGCACGGGCGCGTTCCTGTTCGGTGCGCCACTCGCTGACATAGACGATCGTCCGGTCTGCCTGAATATCACGCGGGCTTGGCCGCCCAGGCTGCAAGTCCGGAGCGATAACCGGCTGCCACGCCAGCGCCAGCCAGATGGCCAGGGCAAGCCCCGTGCTCAGACCAACTATCAGGCGTCGCCACATCCGTTCGGGAGACCGATGGGGCGCTTCACTCGTCTGCCGCGAACGGGTACGGCTTAATCGGCGGAACCAGGAAGGTATGTTCATGGCGACATTGCGCCTTCGCATTGCGACGCCTGGTCACTGCGTCCGACTCAGGAGATCGCGCGCCACCTGACTGATCAGACGTCCGTCGGCGCGCCCCTTAAGCCGCTGCATCAGCACCGGCATAACCCTGCTCATGTCGGCGGGGCCAACAGCGCCGATCTCTTCGATAATCGCTTTGACCATGGGACGCAGTTCTTCCGCCGAAAGTTGCTGCGGCAGGTACGCCTGCAACATTGCCGCTTCCGCTTCTTCCTTTCCGGCAAGATCGATACGCCCGCCCTTGCGATACAGTTCAGCGGCTTCGCGCCTGCGTTTGACCTCTTTGGCGATGATTTCCTGCTCTATCGCCTCTGTCAGCATCGCCTCACGATCAATCGCAGCCAGCGCCGTCGCATCCGCCGCCTCGCCGCCAGCCGCATCGAAGGCGGCTTTCACCTGCGCCATTTGCGCCTTTTTCAAAGCATCAATCGCCATGCGGATCGTATCTACCCGCAGCCGATCACCGCTCTTCAACGCCGTCTTCAGATCGTTCTGCAATTGTTCCAGTAATGCCATACCTGTTCTCCGCCAGACCGGCGCATCCGCATCCTACAACACGACGCGGCGCGGATGCACGCGCAACTTCTCCGCCGTCACTATCGCCTGGATCTGGGCAACCGCGTCGTCCAGACGATCAGCGCGGTTCAGCACCACATAATCGAACGCTTCAAGTGCATCCATCTCCTGCTGCGCCACGCTCAGGCGACGGTCGATCTCCGCACTGCTCTCCGTGCGGCGCCGCTCGAGACGCACACGCAGTTCGTCGATGCTGCCGGGCGCCACGAAAATGAGCACCGCTTCGGGCGCCAGCCGGCGAACCGTGGCAGCGCCCTGCACATCGATCCGCAGCACAACGTCCCGCCCCGATGCCAGCGCATCACGCGCCTCGGACGCCGGAATGCCTTTGTAATGACCGTAGACCCGCGCCCATTCGATTAACTCACCCTGACTGATCATTTCCCGAAAGCGTTCCGTTGTCACAAAATGATAATCGTATCCATCACGCTCACCGGTGCGCATCGGACGGTCAGTCGCCGTGACAACGAAGTGAAACGGCATGTTCAGTTCGCGCATCCGGCTCAGGATGGAGTCCTTTCCAACGCCTGACGGGCCGGAGATAACGATCAACAGCGGATATGCGGGCAGGCCATCGAGTAATGGATTGCGATCAGCGACAGGCATACTTCTCCTTTACCAGCGTGTATAATGCGAAACGCAATGTATTTCGATGCGCTGACTCTTGCCGCCGTGGTTGATGAATTGCGCACCGCCATTGTTGGCGGTCGTGTTCAGCGTGTCCTGCTGCCCGGCGCATTGAGCGTCGCGCTCGAAATCTATGCCGGTCGCCGCTTCTATCTGCTGCTCTCAGCCCATCCGCAGTTCGCGCGGGTCCAGCTCAGTCCGGTACGCATCTCGCGCGGCGCCGATGCAACGCCGCCGCTGTTGCTGTTGTTGCGCAAGTATGTCAATCGCGGCCGGATCACTGCGGTTGAGCAACCTGATCTAGAGCGCGTACTGCTGCTAAGTATAGCCAAACGTCCCCTCCAGCGCAACTCCGAACATGAAACAGATCCCGACGATGATGACGCCCTGCCGGACGCCGCCGCGCCGGAGGAGGAAACGCTGCGTTGCGAGTTGATCGTCGAAATCATGGAACAGCGCAGCAATATCGTGCTGGTCGGCGACAACAACATCATTCTGGCGGCGGCGCGGCACGTGACGCCGCGTATGAGCCGCCGCCCGGTGCTGCCGCAGGCGCCATACGAACTGCCGCCGCCGCAAGCCAAACGTGACCCACGGCAAGCGACGGCTGCCGAACTGCGCACCGCCATCCCGGATGGACAGCCCGATCTGGCGCGCGCGCTGGTAGGCGTCTACCGCGGGTTATCGCCGCTTGCGGCGCGCGAGGCGGTGTATCGGGCGCTGGGACGCACCCTCGTGCCGACCGGCGCCGATCTGCCGTGGGATGCGCTCGCCGAAGCGCTCCGCCGGTTGTGGCAGACGCCCTGGTCACCGCATATTGTCGTCGATGAGAGCGGTCCGATCGCATTTGCGCCATATGAGATCACGCATCTGCCCGGAGCGCGTCCCTGCCCCTCGATGAGCCTCGCGCTCGATGAGTACTACGCAGCGCGCGAGCGCCTGACGGCGCACCAGCAACGCCGCGACGCGTTGCGCGAGCGACTGAACGACGCACGTGAACGCCTGGAGCGGCAGCGCGCCGCACTGCAATCCGAGTTGCAGCGCGCAGCGGATTTCGAGCGATTGCGCTGGGAGGGAGAAATGATCTTCGCCTTTCTCCACGCACTGACGCCAGGGCAGGACCATGTCGAGATCGAAGGGCGCACCATCGCACTCGACCCGCGCAAATCGCCGGTCGAATGCGCTCAGGAGCGATTTCGCGCCTACGACAAAGCCAAAAGCGCGCTTGCCGGCGTCCCCGAACGATTGCGCGCCGTCGAGTTGCGGCTGGCAGGTCTCAACGAAACGCTGGCGCTGCTGGACCTGGCAGAGCGTTTTGAGGAGATCGAAACGATCGCCCGTGAAGCGGAAGCAGAGGGGTACCTGGGACCTGCGCCGGTGGAACGCGCCCGGAAACGAGCAGCGCGACCGGCGTCGCCCCTGCGCATTGAGTCGAGCGATGGATTCACGATCTACGTCGGGCGAACAGCGCAACAGAACGAGCATGTCACCTTCCGTCTCGGCGCACCTGATGATCTCTGGCTGCACGTGCGCGGCGCACCCGGCGCCCACGTCATTATCAAAACCGCAGGGCGTGATGTTCCAGAACGCACCATCGAGGAAGCGGCGGCGCTGGCGGCCTACTACAGCAGTCTACGCTCATCTGCGAGCGTCGACGTCGAGATCGCGCCGCGCCGCCGTGTACGCAAGGTGCGCGGCGGACCGGCGGGCCTGGTGACCTACCAAGCAGAGCGCGCCGTGCGGGTGGCGCCACGACCGCCGTGGTAGCGCGATGCAAAAAAAGCGCCCGCACACCGCGGACGCCGGGGAACAAAAAAACAATTGCGCTATTTCGACAAGATTCCAACTACGACGAGGGCCAACGTTCGATAATTCGCTGATACCACAGACCGCTGACCGTGTTGCCCATCACCGAAACAATACCGATAACGACCAGAACAAGGAGCGCCAACAAGAGCGAATACTCCACCAATCCCTGACCTTCGCCGTGCCAGAGCCGCCAGGTTTGCACACGCGCCGCCATCTGACACATCATGTCGTTGATGGCAGCGTACCACGTCGATAGCCGCCGTTCCATGCGTTCTCACCCCCTTTACACTGATGCGCCGGGTCCGATGTTCGAGGTGTTGACAGCGGGTGGTCGTGAATGAGTCTGCAATGCGCTGCTGCATGAAAACCGCAGACGACGCCGCTTAAGGTACACCCTGTCGGTTAAAATTATATCAACCCGCGCAATAGCCCGACAGTACCGGTGTCTGAGATGACCGTCACCACCAGGGCGGCTAGCGCCGCACGCGGGGGAGCGCCCTGCACCACCGCCAGCGGCGCTCGCGCGATCCATGTGCACGGGTGAAGGTCATCATGGGTGGGTGCAACGCCGTAACCATCGCTTCTATAATGAAACCATTCACAGTCCAGCAGAATAGTGCACCCGTGCGGCACTGACACATGCCAGGAAAGCCATGAATCTTCATTCTCCTGCCAGCCCGATACGCATCGACGACGACCTTATCGCTGCTGCACTTGCGGCAATCTGTCTGTATCTGGAAGCCGAACAATCGGAAGCCATCGAAGTGGCGCCGCCACGGAGAGTCTGGCAGGCAGCGGCGCTGGTCGCAATGCAGGGTGGCGTGCCCGCGCGCGGGGAGCGAACCGTCACCTGGAGCACGGTTGACCGTGCTGGTCGCGCCGCGCGCTGGAGCGCCGGCATTCTGGGAACATTCGATTGATTGCGTGTAGTGAGGGGCATATGTTCGACACGGTTCTGGTCGCCAATCGCGGGGAGATAGCGTTGCGCGTCATGCGCGCCTGCAAGGAATTGGGTCTGCGGACGGTCGCCATTTACAGCGAAGCCGACCGCCACGCACCGCACGTGGCGTATGCCGACGCTGCCTATCTGGTGGGTCCGGCTTCAGCCGCGCAAAGTTATCTGAACATTGAGCGGATCATCGAAGTTGCGCGCGAGTCGGGGGCTGGCGCTGTGCATCCGGGGTATGGCTTTCTGGCTGAGAATCCCTCATTTGCGCGTGCTGTCACGCTTGCCGGGCTGGTATTCATCGGTCCTCCGGCTGAGGTGATGGATCGGATGGGGGGCAAAGTTGCCGCGCGCCGCGAGGCAAAAGCCGCAGGGGTGCCGGTTGTGCCTGGAACGCTCTATCCCATCGGCACACTCGAGGAATTGCGCGCCTGTGCCCATGAATACGGCTATCCCATTGCCATCAAAGCGGTCGCCGGCGGTGGCGGGCGCGGCTTCCGCGTCGTGTTCGAGGAGAGCGAATTGCGGCAGGCGTTCGAGAGCGCACGCCGCGAGGCGGAACTTGGTTTTGGCAACGCTGATGTGTATGTCGAGAAATACCTGACCGACCCGCGCCATATTGAGATTCAGGTACTGGCAGACACCCACGGAAACGTGCTCCACCTCGGCGAGCGCGAGTGTTCGATCCAGCGTCGTCACCAGAAGTTGATCGAGGAAAGCCCATCGCCGGTCATGACGCCTGAGATGCGCAAGCGCATGGGAGAGGCGGCGGTGCGCCTGGCGAAGCAGGTCGGGTATGTCAGCGCCGGTACACTGGAGTTCATCTACCAGGACGGCGAGTTCTATTTCCTCGAAATGAACACCCGCATTCAGGTCGAGCACACTGTCACCGAGATGGTGACCGGCATCGATCTGGTGAAGGCGCAGTTGCGAATTGCGCGTGGTGAACGGCTCTGGCTGACCCAGAACGACGTCGAGATCCGCGGGCACGCGATTGAATGCCGGATCAATGCGGAGGACCCTGCCAGCAACTTTCGTCCGTCGTTGGGAACGCTCGTCGAGTACAGCGAACCGTATGGCTTTGGTGTGCGAGTCGACAGCGGCGTCCACAAAGGGTATACTATTCCGCAACATTATGACTCGCTGATTGCCAAGTTGATCTGCTGGGGCGACGACCGCGCCGAGGCGATTGCGCGTATGCGCCGTGCCCTGATGGATTATCGGATCGTCGGTGTGGCGCATACCATTCCATTCCATATCCTGACCATGTCTCACCCGGTGTTTCAAGAAGGCCAGGCGACGATCAACTTTATTCCACAGCACCTCGCGGATCAGTTGGGGACACTGGTTCAGGGTCCTTTGAGTCCGGTGTCAGCCAGCGCAGTATCCGGCGGAACGGCGCGCATCTTCGAGGTGGAGGTCAACGGGCGGCTTTTCGCCGTGCGGGTGGCGGAAGCCGAGACGCGCGCAGAGCGGACGGAACGGCGCGCCCGACAGTCACGCGACCGCGCCGCGCATCGCGCGCTCCATCCCGTTGCCGATGGGGTTGTCAGCTCACTCCAAGGAACTGTCTCGGCGGTGCTGGCGTCTCCCGGTCAGGAAGTGGAAGCGGGACAGGTGGTATTTGTCATCGAAGCCATGAAGATGGAGAACGAAATCACCGCACCGCACAAAGGGGTGATTGGCCAGGTGCGGGTGCAAGTCGGGCAAACGGTCGAGCCAGGCACCGTGCTGGCGACGTATCGCGTGGCTGGAGAAGCGGCGGCATGACATCGTGAGAGGCATATGACGACGCCAGAACTCTTTGTTGCCAGTGTGACGCCATTCACATCGCCGTCGGGCGTGGTCGATCACGCTTCCATCATCAGGCATCTGCGCTGGCTGGAAGCGCAGGGGGTCGATGGCGTCGTGCCCTGCGGCACCACCGGCGAGGGGCAGTCGTTGAGCATTGCCGAGCGTATGGCGATCTTCGATACGGTGTTGCAACACCGTGGGCGATTGCGGGTATTCGCGGGAACCGGCTGCGCGGCGCTGAGCGATACGATTGCACTGACGCGCTACGCCATCGAGCGCGGCGCCGAGGCGGCGCTGGTGTTGCCGCCGTTCTATTTCAAGAACCTGAGCGACGCCGGTTTGCTCGGGTACTACCGTGCGCTGTGCGATGCACTGCCGTCCGGCGCGCGCCTGATCCTGTACCACATCCCGCCGATGAGCCAGATCCCCATTTCTCCCGCCGTCATCAAAGGTCTCTACCAGAGCCACCCGCATATGGTGTACGGCTTGAAAGACAGCGGCGGCGATCCTGCCTATCTAGCCATGCTGACGCAGCAGTTTCCCGCATTGCGGGTCTATGTCGGCAGTGCAGCGCTGTTTGCGCAAGCGCTCCGCGATGGCGCAGCAGGCGGCATCTTTGCGCTGAGCAATGTCTTCCCACGTGACATGCGCGCTGTCATAACCGCCCATCTGAACGGCGTCGATGTGGCGCCTGTTCAGCAGCGGGTGACGGCGCTCAGCCAGGCGCTGAAGCCGTATGGCAATCCACCGGCGATTAAGGCGCTACTGGCGCGCCTTGCGCATCTGCCGCACACCTCATCGCGCTTCCCGCTCGTCGATCTGACCCCCGACGAAGCGGAGGCGCTGTGGATGGCAGTGCAGCGGATCGAAGAGCAGTAAGAGCCTGTTTGAAAACTCGCTGCCCGCCTCATATCGGGATGGACGATGACAGCGCCATCGTCCACCCTCACGATTTCGCTCCTGCAACGACGGTATGGTAAATCGCCTCGATCTGGCGCGCTGCGCGCTCCCATGAGAGATCGCGCACGGCGCGTTCGCGCACGCGTCTGCCCACTTCCTGCGCCCATTCCGGTTGATCGAGCGCCAGTTCGATCTTCGCTGCCAGGTCTTCGACGCTGCCGTAGGCGGCGTAGATGCCGCAGTCGCCGAGAAACTCGCGCGCGACCGGCGTATCGAATGCGACGACCGGCAACCCCATCGCCATGTAGTTGCCGATCTTGCCGTTTCCCTCCGTCCGGCTCATTTTTGGCGCAACCGCCACCTCACCGAGCGCCAGGTAGGCATGCAGGTCACGGTAGAAAATGCGCCCTGGCAGTGTGACGTGGTTGCCTACACCAAGCGACCCGGCATAGGCGCGATAACTGGCCGGGTCGGGGTGCCCCATAATGAGGAAATGCACATCTGGACGATGCGCGGTGACAATCCGCGCCGCCTGGATGAGATGATGCGTTCCCTGGTATGGCGCCAGCAGCCCGATATAGACCACTATCCGCCGATCCTGGGGAATGCCAAGCTGACGACGCAATGCGCAGCGTTGCGCTTCCCATTCGGGCGATCCGTCGAACGGACGGAAACGCTGCGTGTTGACGCTGTCAACAACCGTGTAGAGCCGGTCGGGATGCACCGAACCATCGCGGCGCAGCAGATTCGCAGCATTGACCGTCGATGTGATAACCGCATCGGCATTGCGGTTAATCATGCGTTCCAGGCGCGTCAATAATGGAAAGATCGGATTGGTGCGTTTGATGAAGCCATGATCGAGCATTTCGCTCGTCATACTCCCCTGATAGTCCAGGATGAGCGGAATGCCCAGCAGACGTTTCAACGCCAGTCCGATGAATGCCGCTTCGTGGGTGTGGGCATGAATAATGGTTGGGCGGATCTCCAGCGCGACGCGCAGGCTGCGCCATGCCAGCCCAACATCCAGGTACAATTTGTGGCGCGACGATCCAACCACAGCGCGCCGGATCCAGGGCACATCCCACGAGCGACGAATATCAAGGCCAGGCATGTCGTCGCCGTTGTGGTAGGTCGCCAGCACCAGCCGATGCCCGAGTTGCTGAACGGCTTTCGCCTCCTCCCAGATGCGCACATGGTTGCCGTAATCCGAAAAAAAGCTGGTCGACGCCAGCATCAGAATCGTGTAAGGCACGGGTTATCCTGATAGCATCAGACGGCAGGCAGTCGCGCCAGCCAGGTCGGCAGTTCACCGATGTGTGATAACGTCACGTATCTGCCGGCTATTGCTCCTTCGTCGGTCACACGTTCGTGGATCCAGGTCAAGTGATACGGGATGTAGACCGCGTTCCCACCGACTTCGACCACCGGCAGGATATCAGATCTCAGCGAATTGCCAACCATCAAGAAGCGGCGTGGTTCGATGCCATGCCGCTTCATCACGGCGGCATAGGCGGCAGGCGTCTTTTCGCTGACAATTTCGATGTGCTGGAAATAATCGGCGATGCCGGATCGCGCAATCTTGCTTTCCTGATCGAACAGATCGCCTTTGGTGACAATCATCAGCCGGTAGGAGTCGCTGAGCAATGCGATCGTTTCGCGCACTCCCGGCAGCAACTCGACCGGCGCACGCAGCATATCGCGGGCATAGTCAATAATCTGGCGAATCTCATGCGCCCCGATGCGCCCGTCGGTTATCTCAATCGCGGTTTCGATCATCGATAGCGTAAACCCTTTGATCCCGTACCCGAAGAACGCCAGGTTGCGCATTTCGGTCGTATACAACCGTTGATCGATCGTTGCGACATCCTGAAAGGGTGCAAGCAGGCGTTTGAACCGCTCCTGCGTGAGAGAATAGAGGTTCTCGTTGTGCCAGAGCGTATCGTCGGCGTCAAATGCGATGGCGGTAATCATAGGGATTAGGAGTTAGGGATGAGGGGTTAGGAATGCCTTCCTGCCCTCGCACCTGCAACCTCCCTGTAGTGAATGCTTCTGTTCTCTGAGGATAGGTATCAAAAGTCAGGAATGCCTTCCTGCCCTCGCACCTGCAACCTCCCCGCAATACTCGACGCCTCTTTCGAGGCTTATTTCCGCTCGCCCCTTGCTTCAAGCCTCTCGCCTCGCGCCTCATCCCGCTCGCCTGTCACCGCCCATACGCCTCATCCAATATTTCGACGACATGGCGCACCTGCATCTTCGAGCCGCGACGCCGCAACCCGCTTTCGAGTTGCAGGTGACAGCCAGGGTTCGCGGTGACGATGACCTCTGCGCCGGTGGCTTCTGCGTGGTTCAGTTTGCGTTCGCCGAGGCGGGCCGCCATGTCAGGTTGCGTCACGTTGTAGATGCCGGCTGAGCCGCAGCAGAGCGACGACTCCTGCATTTCCCGCAGGGTGACGCCAGGAATGGCGCGCAGCAGTTGACGCGGTTGGACGCTGATGCGTTGCGCATGCGCCAGATGACATGGCTCCTGATACGTCACCGTCAGGTTCAGCGGGCGCATGGCGGCGGTATTCAGGTCGAGCGCCGCCAGGAACTCGGTCACATCCTTCACTTTTGCGGCAAAGCGACCGGCGCGCTCCTGCCACTGCGGATCATCGTGAAGCAGATGCCCGTATTCCTTGAGCGTCGAGCCGCACCCGGCGGCATTGACGATAATCGCATCGACTCCCAACCCCTCGAATGCAGCAATATTCTGGCGCGCCAGGTCACGCGCGCCAGGCAGGTCGCCGCCGTGAGCGTGGAGCGCACCGCAGCACCCCTGATCCGGCGGAAGGATAACCGTGCAGCCATTCTTGCGCAACACACGAATGGTCGCCTCGTGGACATCGGCGAACGCCGTGGCCATGATGCAGCCGGTGAGCAGCGCCACGGTGAAACGTTCTTTGCCTTCCGCCGGGAGGACTTGCCCCTCAGGAACGGCAAACCGGTCACAGATCGGCGGCAGGAGCGCCTCGGTCTCATCGAGTTTCAGGGCGCGGAGCGCACCGCTGCGACGGGCCAACGCCTGTACGCCGCTCTTCTGATAGAGCCACATCAGGCGCGAGAAGAGGCGGAACAGTTTTGGATTGCGGAAGAGGAAGCCAAACGCGCCGAAGCGCAGAAGACGCGCCAGCCAGGGATGCGGCGGGAGGCGTCCATCAGCCTTTGCCTGTTCGATCTGCGTGCGCGACGCCTCCAGGATCTGGCCGTACAACACGCCACTGGGACAGACAGCTTCGCAGGCGCGGCAGTTGAGGCAGGCGCTCATCTGCTCCTGAAAGACCTCGCTCTCCATCCCGATGCGTCCATCGGCGACGGCTTTCATCAGATAAATACGACCGCGCGGCGAGAACTGCTCAAGCCCGGTTTCGCGGTACGTCGGGCAGGCAGGCAGACACAACCCGCAATGAACGCACGAATTGATCACGGCATCGCTGGGAATGTCGGAACCGGCGAACGGAACACCGGCGGTAATCTCGTGTTCAGCGATCATAGCATTGGCACTCGCGTTCAAAACGTCCATGGCGACGTTGTCCAGGGTGTCGTCTGCCGCAGGACGCACAACTTCCGGCAGAGCGGCTGTCAGACTCATACATTGCGACTCTCAGCGCCCGTATAATACCGTTTCCCCGCACAGCGTGCAAATCGAGGAATGGGCAGGAAACGCCGCCCGTGATATGCCGCCCGCTGATGCGTTCTCGCAGTCGCCGGCGATTGATGAAGATCAAGAAAATAGTCCGGTTGCGCCAGGGCGCTGCGGGCTGAGGCCCTTGCTGATACGAATGCGCGGTCATTTGGACAATCATGACTTCACTGCAAAAAGCGGCAACCACGAAGGTCACAAAGGGACACAAAGGCAATGCACTTTATGTTTATTCACCTTCGTGCGCTTCGTGCCCTTGGTGGTTAAGCCTTTGTGCAGTGGACTCCCTCAATGGTTTTTGAGCAAAGAATCCGGCATCGCCCGCTGAAGCCCGCGCCGGCGGGCGTGGCAACCGTAGCCCGCGGCTTCAGCCGCCGGGCGGACTGCCGATGTACGCAGCGGGACGCCAGGGCGCTGCGGCAGCAGCGGGCTAAAGCCCTCGCTGAGGACATGAAAGCCCCGCTGGGGCTTCCGCACCCTCATTACCCCGCAGATCAGCGCGTGACGCGACGGCACGGTCTACCGGACTCACTATTAGAGCGAGCAACCAGGTGTCGCACAATCATTGCCCGTGGTGACCGTCTAGCGGCTGATGTTGGCTTCGACAGGCTCAGCCAACGATAGCCGCGCCACGTCCTTGAGTGTTCAACTCGGATTGCGTACTGAATATGGTTTGAAAAATGCTCAGCCAACGTCAGCCGCGCCACGTCCTTGAGCGTCCAGGTTTTGGTTAATCGCTCTATGAGCATGCATCATACCCGCGCTGATCTACGAAGCCCCGCGCGCCGGGCTGGCAGCGGGCATCCGCTTGCTATGTAGTGGAACCCGCCCGACGGTCAACCGCCGGGCGTGGGGATGGTGAAGCGGAAGTGGTTCCTGTTACGGCACGAAGGTATACCCGATGTTACGCACCGTCAGAATGTGGCGTGGCTGATCGGCGTCGCGCTCGAGTTTGGCGCGCAATCGCCAGACCGAGGTGGCGACGATGCTGCGCGACTGCCGCGTGGTATAGCCCCAGATATGCTGAATGATCTGGCTCGTCGTGCAGACCTGACCGCTGCGTTTCATCAGGAACGACAGCAGGTGCACCTCACGCGGCGTCAGTTCGACCGCCGGGCGGTCGGATGCCACACAGATCTGCCCGGCCGGATCGAGGACCCAACTGCCACAGCTCAACCGCTCGAGCGGCGGACGGCGCGCCTGCTGGCAGCGTCGCAGCACAGCGCCGATACGCGCAACGAATTCGGCGGCGGGGGTATATTTGGCGATGTAGTCATCGGCGCCGAGGCGCAGCCCCATAATGCGATCTTCGGCGCGTGCGCGTTGACTGTAGAAAACGACCGGCGTATCCAGGCTGCGCCGGATGCGGCGCAACACCTCGAACCCGTCGTAATCGTTCAGTTCTGCCTCGAGTATCACCATATCGGGCATACTGCCGAACACAGCGCGCAACGCATCGCGCCCGCCGCTCGAAGAACTGGTATGGTAGTGTGCGCGCTCGAGCAGGGCGGCAGTGATGCTCAGCGATGTGCTGTCGCTATCCACCAGATGAATGTGAGGCATAGAGTCAAAACTCCTCCTGAACGTGTACCGCGAATAGCGTGACGATGATCGTGCGCACGATGTACAACCGCGTTTTTACCATGTCGCCGCCTCATTCGTCTATCACGCAGTGCTCATCTTCTACTCAGATCACGGCGGCGCTCATTTTCAGAGCATCTCGGCGCACTGGCGGTTATGCTATCGTGTATGATATTTCTGACTTTTTGTGTGTTTTTGTCTCATGTTTTTGTTGTTTCAACTTCAATTGGCATACTATCTCATGTTTTTGTGCGACCCGCTGAAACGGTGCACACTGCCCTGGAGACGCAGGCATTGCGCATGCCAGTGATGAGGGACGATAGACGAGGCGCTTGTCCGTCGCTCAGCGCGCCGCTCTGCGGGCGCAGGCGTCTCGCCCGCACGCTCGATCCTCCGGGGCGGCGGGGCGCCGTGCACTGGCGCCAGTCACAGCCATTCCGCCGCTCCCCTCCGCGCAGGCGGACGGTCGGCCGCAGGTCCTTCAGGGGCGATTTCAATCGCCGGCGGCCGCAGCGTCGCTTCTTGACAAATTATGCCTGTACCCGCCAGAACCGCGCGGCTTGACCGATCTGTCGCATCGCTGTACGATTTCGTGGTCCAGTATGGGGGACGACCTCAATCTTCGAGCGATCGATTTCTCCTGCACAAAAAGTCGGCGGTGTTCTGACAGAACACCGCCATCGCAAAGGAAGGGAAGACTATGAACACGCGCAACCCCATCACACTGACCGTTATCTTCGCTGTTGCGGCAGTACTGGTGGCAGTCTCAGCTCTCGCGTATGCGGCCGGTGAGCAACAAGGGCAGGCTATCGCGCCAGCGCCCCACATGGTAGCGCCTGGCATGCAGGCGCCTCTGCCGCCGTATGTGTCAGACGTTCAATCGACGATTAGCCCGGCAGCCCTGAGTTCCACGCTGAGTTACTACTTTATCAGCGGCAATACGTTTACGCCAGGCGGATCTGGTCCTTTTGCGCGCCAGGTGACCGGGTGTGTGAACCAGATGTCCCAGGGCGTTCCGTTCTCCGCACCGGTGCATTTGCCACAAGGATCGCAGGTTGTATCGATCACCCTCTATACATATGATCGGTGATCACGACAACCACCAGCACAGCCTATTTCATTTTGAACGATGGAAAGGGCAACGGCGGATATACGCCGTCTGCCAAAAGCCCACCCAATACGAGTGATTACCGGCAAACCAATAGCACAAACAACAACCCGACGACAATTGACAACCAGAACTACAACTATCTGGTCGAATGGCGTAAGGATCCGGACACGCCTGATTCGCCTTTGCTGAGTCTGTGCGGGGTGCGGGTGGCGTACTATGCGCCGCTTGGCGCCGTGTACCTGCCGGTTATCGTGAAGTAGTCGATCATCCCGCACCGGCGCGCCGGTGGCGCGCCCCTCCCTCCCTCCGTTCCCCGCGTTTCACCCGCACCGGCGCGCCACCGGCGCGCCCCTACCTGCCTCTGTTCCACGTCCCCACCGTCAGCGTGGAACGTGTGATGCAGCGGTGCCGTTGCATTGCAACGGCGCTACCTGGGACTCCTGGTACAATGGCGGCATCTTGCGCCTGGAATGTCCAAACGCGCACGTTGCACCTCGAAGGAACATCTATGCTGCTGACGTGGCTGCTCTTCATCGTGTGCGCCGCTGTGATCCTGGTTGCCGGCACGCAACTCTCGCGCTACGGCGATGTCATCGCAGACATGACCGGTCTGGGACGCACGTGGATTGGCGTGGTGCTGCTGGCATCGGTGACGTCGCTGCCGGAATTGATCACCGGGTTCAGTTCGGTTGCCATCTTTCGCGTGCCGAATATTGCCATGGGCGATATTGCCGGCAGTTGTATGTTCAATCTGCTGATCATCGCCATGCTCGATGCGCTGCACGGTCCATCGCCGATCTCGGCGCGGGTGCATCAGGGGCAGGTGCTGTCGGCATCCTTCGGGGTCATTCTGCTCGGACTGGTCAGTTTGAGCATCGTTTTAGGAGAGATGCTCCCGGTCATCGGTTGGATGAGCGTGTCGAGCGTGCTCTTCATCGTGATTTACCTGCTGGCGATGCGCACAATTTTCACCTATGAGCAACGGCGCATTGTGGCGGAATTCGTCACCGAGATGGCCACGGAAACCGAGGCGAGCCATCCGTCGGCGGCGCGCGTCTATGGCTTGTTTACCCTCAACGCTATCCTCATCGTCGGCGCGGCGCTCTATCTTCCCGGGCTGGCTGAAACCCTGGCGGAGACAACGGGCCTGGGGCAAACCTTCTTCGGAACCATCTTCGTCGCCCTTTCGACATCGCTGCCCGAAGTGGTCGTCTCGATTGCGGCGCTGCGGATTGGCGCGATCGATATGGCGGTCGGCAATATCTTCGGCAGCAACCTGTTCAATATCGGCATCCTGGCGCTCGATGATCTATTCTATACGCCGGGTCCGCTGCTGGCGGCGATTGAGACCTCACATATCATTGCCGTACTGGCGGCGATAATCATGACCGCAATTGCAATTGTGGGGCTGACCTATCGCAGCGATAGCAAACGGCTGTTCGTCGCCTGGGATGCGCTGGGCATTGCAGTCGTGTATGCGCTGGCGAATGTGGCGCTGTATCTGCAAGATGGTGTGCGCTGAGGCATCGTACTATTCGCACGTGTTAAACTATTTCTTAATACCAGCAATACAGGGTATTAATATTGATCTGATACACTTCGACACAGCAGGATGACCGCCTTTGTCAGACGGTTGTGCGATGCTGCACACAAGCACTGTATACTCACACGTTCATGTACAGGATTCTATTTGTGCATGCCGCGTTGCCAGAACCGGGGTACGACTGTACCCGCGTGGCAGGAGGGAACTGTGTTCAGCAGGCTGCATCGCAGTGGGATGGTTGTGATCGCCCTGTTTCTCTCAGCATGCGCTGGCGCTGCCTCACCGAATCCAGAGATTTCACTGTCTCCTCTTCCGACGTCTGTGCCAACTGCCACCCCGCAGGTCGCTGCGGCTCAACCAACGGCGACGCCCGCTCCAGAGCCGACGACGCTTCCCAATCTCAGTGGCGACATTGTGATCGATGGCTCAAGCACAGTGTACCCGATCACAGAACTCGCCATGCAGCAATTTGCAGCACTGGCGCCAAATGTTAACATTCAACTTGGCGTCAGCGGCACAGGCGGCGGATTCAAGAAATTCTGCGCGGGTATTACCGACATCTCCGACGCCTCGCGACCGATCAAACCGGACGAGAAAGAAATCTGCCGCGCCAATGCCATCGAGTTTGTCGAAATACCGATCGCCTTCGACGGCATTTCGGTTATTGTCAACCGCGAAAATACGTGGGCGCAGTGCATGACCGTCGATGAATTGAAACAGATGTGGACGCCCGAGTCCGAAGGGGTTATCACCACGTGGCGGCAGCTGCGCTCCGACTGGCCCGACCAGCCGTTCAAACTGTATGCGCCGGGGATTGACTCCGGTACACACGACTATTTCACCGCTGCAATCGTCGGCAAGGAGGATGCCAGTCGCACTGACTATATCGGCAGCGAAGACGATTACGTCCTCATGCAGCGTGTTATTGAAGAGCGGGATGGTCTTGCATACGTCGGGTTCGCGTATTACCAGGAGTATACGGACAAAGTAAACGTTGTGGCAGTGGATGCAGGGCAGGGATGCGTGGTTCCCTCAACCGAGACGATTACCGATGGCACATACACGCCGCTCTCGCGACCACTCTTCATCTATGTGCGCGCCGACCGGCTCGATCGGCCGGACGTGCGGACTTTTGTCGAGTTCTACCTGGCCAATGCCGGGCAACTGGTGCGTGATGCGCGTTACATCTCATTGCCGCAGCGCGCCTATGAACTGGTGCAACAGCGTGTCGATCGGCGAGTGACCGGTTCGATCTTCGACAAGCCTGTTCCGGTAGGCGTATCAATCGAAAAGTTGCTCGTCTTGGAGGGACAATGAGACTCTCGATCCGGGCGAAGTTGCTGGCGGCGCTTGGCGTTGACCTGATTCTGATGCTGGTGCTGGGCAGTTTCGCGCTGCACCAGATGAGCATTATGAACCAGAAGGCGGATTTCGTCGTCAATCAGACGATCCTCTCGATCGATCTGGTCAATGCGATGAACGACGTGCTGCTGAACTACCGCAACCGGCAGATGGAGTACATCCTCAATACTGCTCCCGCCGACAAACAGCGCATCGAAAAGGAATTGCTCGACCTCGAAACGCGCATGGACGGCATCTTCAGCGAGTATAGCGCCAGTTATCAGCCCGATCAGACCGAACTCCAGATCTTTGAACAAACGCAGCAAGACTGGCAACGCTATGTGTTTCTGACCCACACCCAGTTTTTGCCGGCGAACCGCAACAGCAACACCGGGAATGTGCATCCGTCGTTTGGTCGATTGTCGCCGCTCTATGGCAGTTTGCAGACGAACATTCAGAAGATCAGAACCCAGAGCCAGGCGCGCGCCGAGGCGGCGCGTGCGAGCGTCGAGACGGCATATTCAACCTCGCGCTTTGTGATTGTGAGCGAGACCATTCTGACGGTGTTCGTCTCTGCGGTGATCGGTCTGACGCTCTCCGGCAATATTGCGCGGCGCATTCGCACACTGCGCGATGCAACCGTCGCCGTTTCGGGCGGCGACCTGAACCAGCGGGTGTCGCTGCGCGGCAGCGATGAATTGGTGCTGCTGGCGAATAATTTCAATCTGATGGTCACCAGCCTGCGCCAGCAGCGTCTGCTGCTCGAAGAGCGCAACGCCGAACTTTCGGCGAGCCTGGAGACACAACGCCGGCTGATGGAAGACCTGGTGCAGCGCAGGCAAGCAGAGGAAGCGGCGCATCGCGCGCAGGCGGCGGCGGAAGCAGCCAGTCACGCCAAAAGCATGTTCCTGGCGACGATGAGCCACGAACTGCGGACACCGCTGAACGCCATCCTGGGATATGTGCAGTTGTTATACCTGGAAGCGCAAATGAGAGGAAAAACTGAAATGCTTTCCGATCTGGAACGTATTCGCTCGGCGGGTAAGCATCTGCTCACCATCATCAGCAACATTCTGGACTTCTCGAAAATCGAGCAGGGCAGGATGAATGTCGAGATCGATACGTTCAGCGTCAGTGCCGTGGCGCATGAGGTGATCGGGATCATCGAGCCGCTGGCGCGCAATCGCAACAATACCCTGACCCTGATATGCAAGCCCGACGTTGCGACCATGCAGTCCGACGCGGGTAAAGTGCGCCAGATTCTCTTCAATCTGTTGAGCAATGCGGTCAAGTTTACCGACAAAGGGACCATTACGCTGACCATCGAGCATGACCACAGAGCTGATGGCGATTGGGTGCGGTTTAGCGTTGCCGATACCGGCATCGGCATTGCGCCGGAACAGATGAAGCGCCTGTTTCAGCCGTTCACTCAGGTGCATCAGAACAACGCATCGACAAAATACGGCGGCGCCGGTCTCGGGCTGGCGCTCAGTCAGCAGTTGTGCCGTCTGCTCGGCGGAGATATCTCGGTAACGAGCGAACTCGGCAAAGGATCGGTCTTTACGGTGTGTCTGCCAACCGTCATCAGCGCCGCTCATACGGCTGATGTCCGTCTCGATTTTGCCCAAAGCATGCGAGGCGCTATTCACCACGACGTGGATCATGCCACTACGGCGCCGTCATTGCCTACGACCACGACCCTCAGCGCGTAGTGTGGAGGACTGCATGGCTACCATTCTGGTTGCGGACGATTTTCTCGAAAATCGTGACATTCTGTGTCGGATGCTGGAACTTGTCGGACATCGAACGGTGAGCGCCGCAAACGGGCAGGAAGCCATCGAACTGGCTCAGGCGCATCACCCTGACATTATTCTGATGGATCTGTCGATGCCGGTGCTGGACGGATGGGAAGCAACAACCCGGCTCAAGGCGATCGATGAGTTGCACCACATTCCAGTGCTTGCGGTCACAGGCCATGTGACACCGCATGAAATCCAGCGCGCCTTTGACGCAGGGTGCGTCGATTACATTGCAAAGCCGGTCGACTTCGAGCGTCTCATCGGGAAAGTGACGTCGTTAGTGAACGACGGCAAGGGTTGAAAGCAGAGCGGACGCTCGTCGCCATTACGCCAGGGGTATCTGTCGAACGTGACGCTGATGGCGCAGCGCCGCCTCGAGGTCTCGATAGGTGCGCATCTTTCGGAGATCGACGCCAATCCCGACGAGCGTCTGCGCCACTTCCGGGCGAATGCCGACCAGCACCGTCTCAGCGCCGAGCAACCGCGTCTGCTTTACAACGTCGAGCAGCCCCTGGGCAACCTGTTGATCCACCAGCGGAATGCCGCTGATGTCGAGAATGAGGCGCTGCGCCGTCGAGCGTTCGAGCGCGTGGAGCGCCCGATCCTGCAGCACGCTCAGGCGCTCGCTATCGAGCGCGCCCACCAGCGGAATGATCAGGGTATCGGCGCTGACCGGCAGCACCGGTACGCTCAATCCCTGAATGATTGCGCGTTGTTGACGAGTCTCTTCCAGCAGGCGCTCCTGAGCCGCAGCGCGGTCTCGCACTTCCGCCAGCGCTGCCTGCACCTCCGCCGTGCGTTCGGCAATCTTCACTTCCAGCGTCGCCTGAAACTCCTCCAGGCGCCGGCTGCGCTCCTGCGCTTCCTGCAATGTCGTGCGCAGCGTCTGCCCAAAAAGAGTGGTAAAGAGACCCAGAACGGCGGCGTTCACAACAAATCCTCCCAGATCGCCGAAGTTCCCTGCGCGCGATGCGGCAATGCCGACAAACGGAATATGCAGGATTTCGAGCACAATCGTCATCGCAACGAGGCTGCTGCTGAAGACAATCACGACGATCACCAACCGTCCGGTTCCCATCAGCCCGGCAAGCGCAATCGGCAGGGCGAACGCCAGCATCAAGGCGCCGCTGCTGTGGACGCCGGTGGCGAGCAATACGGCGCCGGTCACCAGCAGCAGCCCAAGGCAGCCAAGCACAAGCGCCGTCGCAAGGCGACCGCGCCGCACGAACACGATGCCTGCCACCTGAACCGGCACACTCGCCAGGATACTGCCCACAACGAATAATATCCCCGGAACAGGCGCCAGCGCCAGGAACGGCACAAACATACCGAAGAAGGCAAGTATGGCAACGCCGAGCAGCATCCCCTGAAGCAGAGACGCCTGGCGGTACGTGGTGAGGTCGGTATACGGCAGCGATCTCAACCAGCGCTTGAACGCATTGATCATGCGAGCCTCCTCCACAAATGGATTTGTGAGTCGGATAAGAACGAGACGTCTATCTCCATGCCAAAAGGCGCTGCGGCGCCCTGGCGCCTGCATTCACTACGAGGGGATTGCGAGTGCGAACGTGGCAATGGGGGGCGGTCGGGAGACAACGCACATCACGCGCTGCTCGATGATGCGCGCTGAACCCGTGCGCGGCTTGCGCATCATTGACGTTGATGATTTTACGCAACATTGTATCACAAGCACCGGTATCTCATCAGGAAGATCAACCGGATATGAGACCATCTCGTGACCGGCATCGGCTTCCACCGGCTCCGCCAACGCCAGCCGCTCTCACCAGCATCGGCTTCCACCGGCTCCGCCAACGCCAGCCGCTCTCACCAGCATCGGCTTCCACCGGCTCCGCCAACGCCAACTGCTGCGGGAATCGTCGGCGGATATGTATTGACGCGCCTCGTGGCATCTTCTACAATCGCCGGGGGCGACTGCGCCCCGCTGAGTGCTCAGTGCGCAAACAAGGAGTGTCGTCGTGTCCCATCTCAATCTGAGCATGTTCAAAGCCTACGATATTCGCACGCCAGCATCACAGTTGACCCTCGATCTCTCCGAGCGGTTGGCGTATGCCGAGGCGTTCTATTTCCGCGAGCACCTGGGCGCCAGGAAAGTCGTGCTCTGCCGCGATGCACGTCTTTCTGGCGCCCGGTATCTCGAACAGGGCATCCGCATCTTCCGCGACCTGGGGTTTGAGGTCCTGGCAGCGCCCCAGGTCAGTTCCGCCTGCCTGTTCTACTATACCTGCATGCGCCATCCGGATGCAGCGGGGATTATGTACGGCGCATCACACAACCCCGGGAGCGACACCGGGCAAAAGATTGTCGCGCCCGGCGTGCAACCGATCGCAGATGGATGCGGTCCTGGCGGCGGGTTGCAGGCGCTGCGCGAATTGTACGAACGCGGTGTGCGCCCTGAGCCGCTGCGTGGCGGCAGATTGCGCCTGGTCGATTATCTCGATGATTACGTGCACGACGCCATGCGCCTGGCTGGCGTCGGACCAGGCGCGCTTTCGGGGTTGCGGATCGTGCAGGATTTCCTCTCCGGAGCGGCAGGGCAGGAGATGCTGCTGGCGTTCACTGCCGCAGGTGCGGAGGTCGAGCCGCGTCATCTGGCGCCGGATGGTCATTTTCCGGCGGGAGCGCCCAATCCGGCGGTGCATGCGTCGATTGCGCCATCGCTGGAACTGTTGCGCCAGGGCGGGTTCGACTTCGGCATGTTCTTCGACGGCGACGGCGACCGTCTCGACATCGTTGCGCCCGATGGACGGCAACTCAGCCCGGCGTTCAACCTCGTCGCACTGGCGCCGCGGCTGCGCGCCATTTTTCCCGACATTTCCCATCCCAACCTGTATGTCGATCTCAAAGCCAATCCGCTGGCGATCATGCGCATCGCGCGGCAGGGATTCGGGGTGCACAGTATCCGCAATGGCCACTCACAGATCAAGCAAACGTTAGGAAAATATGCCGCTGCCGGATTCATCGCCGCAGTCGAGGAGTCGTCACACTACTACCTGACCATCCGCCACGAGGGGATGGTCTTTCCAACTGAAAATACGCTCTTCTTTGCGCTCCTGACAGCGCGCGCCTGGCGGGAGGATCCGTCGCTCTACCGCGACCTGATCGATCTGCAACATTCGACGTTCCGCGAGCGCGAATGGGGGTACCACTTCCCGAACGACGACCTGCGTGCTGCGGCGCTGGCAGCCGTCGAAGAAGCCTTTGTGCGCAGCGGCTGGAAGGCGATACGCCATATGGCGGATGGCGTCGATATGGACGCGACATTGCTGCGTGACGGGCTGCCCTTCATCATCGACGCCGATACGCCGCTGACGAAGGAATGGACACAGGTGGCACAGCGCGCCTCGCAGAGCGAAAAGGGGCTGGCACGCTGGGAGGTGACGGCGGGGACAGCAGCGCGCCGCGACGCAGCCGTGCGCCTGATCGAAGAAACGGTTCGGCGCTTTCAGGCGGGACCGCGCTACGTCGGGTAAAGTGAACGACTCACAACCGTAGGTGAACCATTCTTTTCTTTGTGAAGTTTGACACAAATTATTCCATGTGATAGACTCGGACCGACAGACGCCCCAAGGGAATCTGCACAGGCACATCCCTGGTTCTTCCGGTCACCCCGGCTTCAGGAGGTCCACATGCGCCGTGAGAACGCGCGAATTCTTGCTCTCTCACAGGTCCGATCATCCTGGGTGTTCATTGTCCTGGCGCTTGTCGCGTATGGCGCCGTTCTGGCAGGCAGCGTTGCAAGCGATGCAACCGGCGCTGCGGTGAGCAGCATCGCAACTGCGGCATTGGGGTTGGCGCTTGCCCTGTACACCGGTATGCGCACCAGCGCAGCGCCGGTGCGTCTTGGCGGGCGCGCGGCTGCCGCCCGCCGCGCTTATCTGACCCTGGCGTTCGCCGCTATCGGCGTGCTGTACCTGGCATTGGTCGCCGGCGCGCTCAACACGAGTGCAGGCACGCTGTGGGCATGCCAGACGTGGCCGGGATGCGATGGGGCTGGCAATGGCGCCTGGCTTGCGCTGGCGCACCGCGGGCTGGCCAGCGTCGCCACGCTGCTGATCGCGGCGCTCGCGGTGCAAACCTGGCGCATCAGGCACGAACGCGCACTGCGTGTTATGGCAGCGTGGGCGCTGGGATTGATGCTGGCGCAAACCATCGTTGGTCTGGTGCAGGTGCTCCTGGCGCAGGCTGGCGACTCGCTGCCGGTGTCTGTTGCGCGTCTGACGCACCTGGGGTTGAGCGCCACAGCGTGGGGCGCGCTGGTCGTGCTGGCGACGCTGGCGCTGCGCCGTCCGTTTCCTGCGGTGGCTGCGGCGAAATCGCCATCATCGGCAACGGTTGCGCACCCTGGCATAACCGATACGACGCTGCTGGCGGGCAGGCCGTCGCTGCTGAAGGACTACATCAGCCTGACCAAGCCCGGGGTCATCTCGCTGCTCATTCTGACGACGATCACCAGTATGTACATCACGCCAGCCGGCGTTCCGGAATTGGCGCTGGCGCTCTGGACGGCGCTCGGTGGCTGGTTGATGGCGTCGGGGTCGCATGCTATCAACTGTTACCTGGATAAAGACATCGACATCAACATGGGGCGCACCAGCCGGCGCCCGATTCCGAGCGGACGCATTCCGGCATGGCACGCGCTGGCGCTCGGCATTGCGCTCGGTGTGATTGCATTCGCTATCCTGGCGATCTTCGTCAACTTGCTGGCGGCGCTGCTGGCGCTGGCAGGCTTCCTCTATTATGTCGTCATCTACACGATCTGGCTGAAGCGCACCTCGAAGCACAACATCGTCATCGGCGGAGGTGCAGGCGCATTCCCGCCGCTGGTCGGCTGGGCGGCGGCGACCGGTTCGCTGGCGCCGGAGGCGCTGCTCCTGTGGCTGATTGTGTTCTTCTGGACACCGCCGCACTTTTGGGCGCTGGCGCTTATCCGCGAGAAGGATTATGCACGCGCCGGGGTGCCGATGCTGCCGGTGGTGGAAGGCGATGTCGAGACGCGCCGGCAGATCGTGCTCTACACCATCTATATGCTGGCGCTTACCGCGCTGCCGCCGCTGCTGGGGATGCTGGGGTGGTTCTACCTGCTGATGGCGGTAATCTTCGGCGGGGTGTTCCTGCACTACGCACTGAAACTTCGCCGCGATGGAACAACGACGACCGCCTGGGCGCTCTACAAGTATTCACTGCTCTACCTGGCGCTCCTCTTCGTGGCAATGGTTGTGGATCGCATGGCGTTTGCATAGGAGAAGGCGTTAGTTGAACGTGATGAAGGTGAAGCAAAGCACGAGGCAAGGGGCGAGGGGCGCGCGGCGGGATATGGGAAGTCTAACCCTAACCTGGACACTCAAGGACATGGAGCGGCTGACGTTGGCTTCGACAGGCTCAGCCAACGTCAGCCGCTAGACGGTCAACACCGGTAGTGTACAGCATCTCGTTGACCGCTCTATGAGAAATGGCGTGGGGGGCGCGAGACGCGGGTCGAGAGGCATATGCTTCTCCCCGCGTCGCTCGTTGGTAAGGGAACATCAAACAGGGGACGTGAACGTTTCGATCACACAAAGGCACGAAGGCGAGAGCAGGAAAACGGCAGCGTGTACAAGCGACCTTACCCCTCGCCTCCGCTCCCCGGTTCTCATAGAGCGATCAACCAAAACCTGGACAATCAAGGACGTGGAGCGGCTGACGTTGGCTTCGACAGGCTCAGCCAACGTCAGCCGCTAGACGGTCAACACCGGCAAGTAGTGTGCACCAGCTAGTTGATGCTCTATCAGTTCTCGGTTCTCACACCCCCTAACCCCCCAGAGTATGGTATCATGCTACTGAGAACAGCGCCGCCAATCCCGATGATCGACGCACCAGCCATTTCGCCAATTGAAGCATTTTGTGACGTGAGTCGTCTGCGCTATAGCGCTGCCGGCGCCGGTGAGCGAGCCATCGTGCTGCTGCACGGATGGGGCGACACGAAAGAGATCTGGCGCGCCACGGTTGCAGCGCTAGCCACAGGCGCCCGTGTCTTCGCGCTCGATCTTCCGGGGCATGGCGGCTCGCCGCTCGACGGCGCAGAACGTATGCAGCACATTGCTCAGCGGGTAGCCGCATTCTGTACAGCGCAGCGACTCGATCGGGTCGCGCTGGTCGGGCACTCGATGGGGGGCAATGTGGCGCTGGAGTTGACGCTGACCCACCCCCATCTGGCGGAACGTCTGGCACTGGTGGCGCCCGCAGCGCTGGGAACCGCAATGCCGCCCTACACGCGGTTGTATCTCCAGGATGGCTATGGGTGGGCGGCATTGCGTGCGTCGTTGATCTTCTATCAGGGATTAGAGGCGCTATCGCGCCACTGGCATCCAATCGCCAGCATGGAGCGCGTTCTGCCGGGACTGCGTCGCGCCGCGTTTGCCGCGCACCATGATCCCGAAGGGTTGCATCGTCTACTCAACGGGTTGTTCGCCAATTCACTCGAGGACCGCCTGGATCAGGTGCATGTCCCGACCCTCGTCATTAACGGCAATCTCGATGCAGTCGTGCCGGCCGCCCTATCGCAACGGGTTGCATCTGCGATTCCTGGCGCGCAGTTCGTCCTGCTGCGCGGTGCGCTGCACCACCCGATGGATGAACAACCGGAAGCGTTTCTGCGCGTATTACTGGAGTTTCTTGCCTGATGGAACTGACGCGCACAACCGTCACCGTCGCCGGAAGTGCGCCTGTGCGCCTGAGCGTGATCGATGCCGCACCCGCCGCTCACGCCCAGGGAACGATGGTGTTCATCCACGGTGCAGGCGGATGTGCGGAACAGTGGTTGCCGCAACTGATGCGCTTCAGCCGCAACTATCGCGTCATCGCTTTCGACCTTCGCGGCCATGGTCAGTCCGAAGCGCCGCGTTCCCTGGCGCGGCTGGGATCTGCTGCCGCAGATTACCACACCGACGCTCATTATCGGCGGGCAGTTCGATTTCATCGCGCCGCCGCCAGTGCTACAGCGCATGCACCGCCTGATGCCGCGAGCGCGCCTGGAAATTATCCGGTATGCCCGGCATCTGCTGCAACTCGAACGTCCGCAAGCGGTCAACCGCGCTATCGAGTATTTTATTGGCGTCCGGCGTAGCTGGCGCGGTGAGGTTGAAGGTGACGATATTCTCAGGGAGGAGGGTCTTCTGTGACTCGAATGCACGATCCACGCCTGCCTGACATCTTGCGACGATTGCGCTGGTTGGCATTGCCGGAACGGTACGTTCTGGCCGGGATCGACCCACGCGAGTCGGCGGTGGTCATACGCCTGCTTGGCGGCCTGCGCGCCCGTCTGTGGCAGTTGTTCGTCGCTCCCGACATGATCACCTTCATTTTGCCCGAGAACGACTGGCGCAGCATCAGCCCGGCATTCCCCCGCGCCCGCGTTGAACGTCCGTATCGCGTCGTCAGTTTCGACATCGATCTGCCGCCAGACCTGAGCGGCTTCCTTGCCCTCATCAGCGACGCGCTGGCGGCGGAGTCGGTGCCGATCATGGCCATTTCCGGTTTCAGCCGCGACCACCTGCTGCTGCGCGAAGCCGATCTCGACCGCGCGCTCGCAGTGCTCGACTCGCTCGTGTCGTCCGCAGCAGCGGAGGGGTGAACGCGCAACATATGCCCGACTTATCCATCATAACGTATGCAACACATCTCTCGCCTCACCGCCGCACGTGCCGCCGCCGAAACGCTGGTGGCATCCGGTCGCATCCCTGGCGTAGTCGTCGCTGTGGCGATGGACCGCCAGCAACCGGAGGTATTCGCAGCAGGAACGGACGCTGACGGACGCCCGCTCGTTCCCGACGATCTCTTCCCGGTCGCCTCGATCACCAAACTGGCAACAGCGCTGGCGGTGCTGCGACTGGTTGATCGCGGGCTGATCGACCTGGATGACCCGGCGGATCGGTTTCTGAAGCGGACTGAGCCGCATCCAGGCGTTACTATTCGCCGGCTGCTCTGTCACACGGCAGGATTCGCCATTGACCTGAATGCCGATGAGGCGCCGTATGAACCGGGGTTGACGTGGGACACGCTGGGGCAGGCGTGTTTGCGGTCACAACTGCGTCATCCACCGGGAAGCGAGGTGCTCTACAGCAATATCGGGTATGGCGTGCTGGCGCTGGTGGCGGAAGCGCGCGCCAGCGCGCGCTTCCGCGACGCGCTGCGCGATCTGGTGCTGACGCCGCTGGGCATCGAGGGGTATCTGGGAGAAGAACCGCCGCGCGCGCCGGCGCGCATCGCCGATGTGCGCGGTCGCCATCGCGCAACGCCGCTCGAACCGTTCAACTCATCGTTCTGGCGGTCGCTGGCGCTGCCGTGGGCAGGACTGGTGCTGACAGCAGCAGGCGCCCTGGCGCTGGTTCGCGCGTTTTGCGGGCATCCGC
Source organism: uncultured Roseiflexus sp. (assembly GCA_937935075.1). GTDB lineage: Bacteria > Chloroflexota > Chloroflexia > Chloroflexales > Roseiflexaceae > Roseiflexus. The sequence goes on from CALGYB010000168.1 coordinate 30,918, forward strand.
CGGGCTTCCTGAGTCCGCCGCTGCGCGCTGCAGCGGTTGCCAACCAGACGGATGACCTGCCCGGCGGGTTTATCGAGCCGTTGCGCTGGAACCCCTGCCCGTGGGGATTGGGACCGGAAGTGCGTGGCGAAAAGGAACCGCACTGGCTTCCCAGGGGTGTTGGCGCCGACTCATTCGGGCACACCGGCGCATCGGGGTGTCTGGCGTGGGCAGCGCCGGGGAGTGGCGTCGCCTGGGCAATCCTCGGCGCGCGCACCGCCGACAGCGGCTGGCTGTTGCGCCATTCGGGAGCGATCAGCGCAGCGTTGGCAGGGGGTTGAACGTTGCGGGTGGAAGGCAGGGGCGCGGCGCTGATGCGCCCCACAGCCGTGCATCCGTGCGCGTGGCGCCGGTTGCAGGTGTTCAACAGGCAAAGACACGGGGTTGAAGGTGGAAGGTGGGAAGATGGTGCGTTGCACGTTGAATGTTAAGCGTCGAACGTGCAACGGTGCGAAGGTGAAAGGTGCAAAGGTGGCAGGTAAAAGGCACAAAGGTGAATCTCCACTGCCTGCTCCCCACTGCCCATTGCCTGCTCCCTACTCCCTGACCAGTTCCTGGTTCTCGGTTCCTGGTTCCCGGTTCTTCACAACCGCAACAAAGGGGAACACATGCGCGTACTATTGTCAGGGATGCGATCAACCGGATGTATCGCGTGATAGCAAACGAGGAACGAGATGAACGGGAACGGTTATCGGAACAATTCAGGCGGTTCTTGGGGCATTCCGCCGCTCTACATCTACATCGGCATCGGTATTGCGGCGATCATCATCGTATCGATCATTGGCGGGTTGTTGAGCGCAGGGGTGCAGGCATATTTTGCCGTTGCTGCGGGCATCCTGCTAGTGCTGGCGAATCTGCGCGATCTGCTGAGCGGGAGCAACAGCGGCGCTGCCCTGATGAACACTATGATCGGCGCTGCGCTGATCTTTTTCTTCCTGGGAAGCGCCTTTGGCTGGGTCTGGTACATTCCTGCGCTGCTGCTGCTGGTGGCTGCGGCGCCGCTGGGACTGCGTCGCGCAGACGTCTACACCGTCTATCTCGACGCCGCGCGTTCGATGGCCGCCAATGTGCAGCGCGCTGTGGGTGGGCGAACGCGCCTGCCGTAGCAGCCCTATGACAGATCGGCAAGAAACTGCCGCACGGTTGCGCGAAACTCGTCAGCCTCAAATGGCTTCTCGATATGTCGCACACCGCTGTGTTCGAGAAAAGTGCGCGTGCTGGAGCTGGCTGTGTCGCCGCTAACGAACAGGATGCGGCGCGCCAGGTGCGGCGCGCGCTGTTTCAATTCCGCAAATAGTTTGTCGCCGCTCATCCCTGGCATCCGCACATCACAGATAATGAGATCGTAGACATTGCGGTTGATCCAATCTAGCGCCAGCGCCCCATCACGGCACACGTCAACTGTCCATCCCTCATCGCGCAGCAGACGGGCGATCAGTTCGGCAACCGGCGCTTCATCATCAACGACCAGCACGTGATGCGTCTGCAACGATTGCGCAACGCTCGCTGGCGTGTTGACGGCATGTTCTGGAAACTGCCGTTGCACCGGCAATTCGACGGTAAAACAAGCGCCCCTGCCAGGCGTGCTACTGACGCGAATATCTCCGTGATACTGTTTGACGATGCCATAGCAGATCGAAAGCCCCAGACCGGTCCCTTCACCGATGGGTTTGGTGGTAAAGAACGGCTCGAACACCAGCGGCAGATGTTCGGGTAAAATGCCCGGACCGGTATCGGCAACGTCGATCACGATGCGCGATTGACCGTCGTGCTCTTCTGCGCGCGTTGTGATGATAATCCGCCGCTCGCCATTCCAGGTTGCCAGCGCCTGTTGCGCGTTATTCAGCAGGTTGAGCAGCACCTGTTTGATCGCTGTGGCATCGGCGACCGTCATGGGCAATTGAGGGGCAAGGCGTTCTTCCACCGTAATGGTATGGCTGTGCATCTGATAAGCGAGCAATCCCAAGACCTGACGCACCGCCATATTCAGATCGACCTCTTCCAGATGCGCTGCGCGCTGTCGCGCAAACGCCAGGAGATTCTGGACAATCCGCCGCGCACGTGTCGCGCCTTCGACGATCATCGCCAGATCGTGCTGCATCTCCGCCGGCGCCGTCTGTTGCAACAAACTGGCAAACCCCAGCACAGCAGTGAGCGGATTGTTCAGTTCGTGCGCGACCCCCGCGACCAGTTCACCAACGGCTTTGAGACGCTCGGACTGGATCAGTCGTTGTTGTGCGACGCGCAGATCGGCGAGCGCTTTCTCACGCGCCTGGTGCAATTGTGCATTTTGAAGAGCAACCGCGAGATGCTGCGCGAGATCGGCAAGCGTGCGTATCTCGATGGCAGGAAACGCATAGGGTTGACGACTCGCCAGGAGAAGCATGCCAGGCACGTTCCTGTTATCGGTGATCGGAACCACAAGGCACGACCGCATGCCTGCCGACGTCAGACGATGCACCAGAGGGTTGTTGGATGCGCCGTGCATCGGCAAGACGCGCGGTTGGCGCTGTTCCATGATGGAATGGAGCAGACGCGACTCCTGATCGCTGTAGAGCGCGTTCTCTGCATCCGGCTCGTCAATCTCTGGATAACGTGCTATCAACTTCAGGCGCTGGTCAGTACGATCGATCAACGCAAGTTCAGCGGCGTCGAGTGAAACGACGCTGCGCAGATGTTCAACCAGGTAATTGAAAATCTGGCGCAGATCGTGAGTGGCTGTGATCGTCCGTGCAATCTTGCCGACGAACGCCAGGCGGTTGCTCTGTTCACGCGCGCGACGGTAGAGCTCGGCATTACGCACCGCCAGCGCTGCGTAGGCGGCAAATGCCTGGGCGCGCGCGGCATCGGCGCGGGTGTAGCGGTTCGGCAGTCGGCTTTCAATCATCAGGATGCCAACCGCCTCGCCCTGTGCCCGGAGCGGCATGCCTAGCCGACTATGGTACGCGCCCGCGTGCTGCGGAGTCGCTCCCGTGTCGGTCGCATCGCGCAAAATAATCGGCTCTTCTGCCGCTTCGATCCGGTTGAGCAATGGATCATTGCGGGGAAATCGTCCATCGTTCGAAGGGTCATGCCCGGAGAACCCCCGCCTTGCCGCGATATAATACCCGGCATCGTCGCGCAGAATCACTGCGGCAGCATCGTAGGACACAACACTGTGCAGTTGCTCGAGAATAACGTCCAGGAGCCGATCGCGGTCGAGCGTTGACAGCAGCGCGTGGGTCACGTACTGGACACTGCTGGCGAATTGATGTTCAGGCGTCTCCCCGCCTTCGAACCAGACGAGCAGCAGGCGGACCGCCTGCCCCTCCTGATCGCGCACCGGATAGGCATTCCAGCGGCGGGTCAGCGTGCAGCCTACCTCGGTCGGCGGCACAGGATCGGCAGCGCGTATTCCCGCTGTCGAGAGCCAGAGTTCATCGAGACGATCCTCGGTAAAGCGGGGAATCACCTCACAGCAGAGGCGCCCGGTAATGGGTGCGTCGAGCCGAATGCCCAGCCGCGCGCAGGCGCGCGCATTGATCGCAAGGATGCGAAATTCCGGCAGCGATACGATCAGGATCCCAGCCGGAATATGGTCGATGACATCATACAGCAGATCCGTTCTGTCTGGCTGATCATACAATGGCGAGTGCTGCATAACGAAGGTCACGGATACATACGATACAGCATGCGCGGAAAGGGTATGGTTTCACGAATGTGATGCGTACCGGCAATCCAGGCGGTCGCGCGCTCGATGCCCATGCCAAACCCACTGTGCGGTACGCTGCCATAGCGCCGCAGATCGATGTACCAGCGGTAATCATCCACGTTCAACCCGTACTCTCGAATGCGGCGTTCGAGCAGCGCGGCATCGTGAATGCGCTGCGAGCCGCCGATGATCTCGCCATACCCCTCTGGCGCCAGCAGATCGGCGCAGAGGGCAACTTCGGGACGATCTGGATCGGGTTCCATGTAAAAGGCTTTGATGGCGCTCGGGAAGCGCTCGACAAACACCGGACGATCAAACATGGACGCGATCAGGGTTTCGTGTGGCGCGCCAAGGTCTTCCCCCCATTCCAGCGGCGTACATCCTTCGACTTCCGAATACCGCTCGGCGATGAGGCGCAGCGCTTCGTCATAGGTAATGCGCGGGAACGGCGGTATGCACCGCTCGAGCGGCTTTGTGTCGCGTTCGAGGGTGGCGAGGTCGTCGGCGCGGCGTTCGAGTACACGCTGCACAATGGCGCTGACAAATTGTTCCTGTAGCGCCAGATTGTCGTCGTGCAGGGCGAATGCCACTTCCGGCTCGATCATCCAGAATTCGGTCAGGTGCCGGCGCGTCTTCGACTTTTCGGCCCGAAACGTCGGACCAAAACAGTAGACTTTTCCGAAACTCATCATGCCGGCTTCAACGTAGAGTTGACCGGTCTGCCCGAGGTATGCCGTGCCAAGATCGAAGTAGGGCGTAGCAAAGAGGTTCGTGGTGCCCTCCGCAGCGCATGGCGTGAGGATGGGCGTATCAAAGCGGACAAACCCCTGCGCGTTGAGCCATTCCTGCGCGGCAGCAATGATCTCGGCACGAATGCGCAGTAGTGCGTGCTGCTTCGCGGAACGCACCCAGAGATGCCGGTGTTCCATCAGGAACTCGACGCCGTGTTCCTTGGGCTGGATTGGATACTCTGGTGAAACCTGGATGATCTCGATACTGCTCACATCGAGTTCGAACCCGCCCGGAGCGCGCTCGTCGGCGCGAACGGCGCCTGTGATACGGCACGAACTTTCGAGGGTCAACCGCTGTGCGGCGGTGAACGTCTCCTCGGAGACATTCTTGCGAAACACAACACACTGAATGACGCCGCTCCCGTCGCGCAGCCGGATAAAGACCAGTTTCCCTTTCTCGGTCTTGTGAGCGACCCATCCGGCCAGAGTGACCGTCTGCCCGTTATGGCGAGCAATGTCGCTGATAGTGGCTGTAGGAAGAAGTGACATAACCGTACTTCCGTCGTTCTTCGATTTGTTGAAAATGAGTATAGCATATTACTTGGTTAAAAACCGCATAAGTCCTGCGGTCTTTTCATCATCGCAACGTTACAATCTTGTCAGCGTTGGACTGCGGGGAAGGCAGGCTTCTCGCTTTCACAAGCGATTCTTTGGGTCGGCGGAGCAACGTGTGCTGGCGCCTGCTGCAACCATTCCGCCGCCGACCCTTTATTTCGAGGACCTTCCCTGAACCTCTTTTGTGCGCTGCGATACGCTTCTTTCCGGCAGCGGAGACGTTGCGGTGCAACGTCTCCACCTTCCTGCAACCTTCAACCTCTGACCTTTCTCGCCTCACCCCTCTCGCCTCACCCCTCTCGCCTCACCCCTCTCGCCTCACCCCTCTCGCCTCACCCCTCTCGCCTCACCCCTCTCGCCTCACCCCTCTCGCCTAATAGACTGATCAACCAGATGTCGCACAATCATTGCCCGTGTTGACCGTCTTGCGGCTGACGTTGGCTTCGACAGGCTCAGCCAACGTCAGCCGCTCCACGTCCTTGACCGTCCAGGTTTTGTTTGACCGTGCTATGAGAGCCTATCCGAAAACTCGCTGACTGAAGTACGACGGGTAGGCGAAGGCAATGCCTTCGCCTACCCAAGGCACTTTTCTTGGACAGGCTCTTACTTGACCGTCCAGGTTTTGTTTGACCGTGCTATGAGAGCCTATCCGAAAACTCGCTGACTGAAGTACGACGGGTAGGCGAAGGCAATGCCTTCGCCTACCCAAGGCACTTTTCTTGGACAGGCTCTTATTAT
>CALGYB010000169.1 GCA_937935075.1 uncultured Roseiflexus sp.
GGTCAGGGAGGGAGCGCGGCGCCTGAGCCGGTCGAAGCGACGAAGGCCCGCTCCTCGTCGCTCACATCGCTGGGATAGGGTTGACGTGTCATACTGAAATCATACCACGTGTATCTCTGAAGTGCATAACAGGCTCTAGTAACCCCGGTGGGGCTTGCACTTGCCTCAGCGAGGGCTTTCGCCCGCAATGACACGGCGTCCTGTGCGCACTGGCAGTATTGCACAAATGACTGCGCATGAGTATTAGCAAGGGCTTCCGCCCGTAGCGCTACAGGGGTTCCGGTCACATCACGCCTGCACTCTCGCTTCTTCCAAGCGATTGACATTCCATGATGCCCGGCGGTATACTCTGATGGAACGACGTCAGCCCGGTTCGTTTCTGATTGGCGTACTCTTCTTTTGTGACAGCCTGTCTTTTGTAGCAGCCTGTCCTCGATTGTCGGCGCCCCGCCATCCGATACGATTTGCGCTGCGCCTGTTCGATCAGCGTTCATCGCCGCGCGATCGGACGCTGTGGGATCGTTCATTCTCAAAACTCAGGCGTGTATGTGTGAGGTGTCGAATGACTGCACCGGATCGCGAGCAGACGCGGGCACAGATCGGTCATCATCTGCAATTTCTGGGGTACGAAGTCAGTGCAGACGAGAAGACAGTTCTGGCGCGCCACCCAACCAAGCCGAACATCATTATTCAGACGTTCAACGAAGGGGTCCTGTTTACCTCGATCTACGGCTGCGGAGAAGCCGCAGCGCTCGACCGCGCCGGTTTTCTCGAGTTCATCAATGTAGCCAACAGCAATGCAACCATATCTCGCTATTACGCTGGATCGAACGACAATTTCTTTCTGGAAGCCTGGTACTCCGGTGACTACCGGCAGGTCGATTTTGCGCGCTTCGTGAGCCTGTGGGAGATGGACTTCGAACGCCTCAAGCAGGCGCCGGGCATTTCGACGTATCTCACGTAAGCAAACGTCGGAACGCCGGTTGTGTCCGTTTTGCGATGGTTGTATCAGTATGCGGGCTGGAGCGGATCAGGCGCGTCATTGCAGTACGCTCTCAATCCCCTGTTCGAGCGTGCTGTAGGTGGTTACACTGGCAAGCGCATCGCCGAGTGGCGCGAGCGCCTGCGCAACCTCGGGGCGAATGCCGACCAGCACTGCATTAGCGCCAAGTAATCGGAGCGCGTGGATAACCTTGTTCAATCCGCGCGCTACCTCTTCGTCCACCACCGGTACGCCGGTGATGTCGAACAGCACGCGCTGAAAACGTCTGTCAGCGACCGATCGCAGGACGCGGTCGGCAAGCATGGCGAGCCGTGCGCTGTCGATCGCGCCGATCAACGGCACGACCGCCGACGTGCGAGTGAGCGGCAGCAGTGGAATGCTCATGGCGCGAATGACTTCGCGCTGCTCTTCAATGGTGGCGAGTTTCTCCTGAAGGTGCATGCGGGCAATCTCGGCTTCAGCACGCGCCGCCTCGGCCACGACGATCTGCTCTTCCAGGCGCCGGGTTTGCTGCGCGAGCGCCTCGGTCATCTCATTGAACGCGCGTTGCAGGCGCCCGATTTCGTCACGACTGGTGATTTGCAGCGGCGCCATGCTGCGCCGTTCGCTCATTGCCTGCGCCGCCGCCGCCAGCGCTTCGAGCGGCTGCACCACATGCCGGCGCAGCAGCCAGAGCGCGATGACAGCGGCAAGGATCAGGACAACATTGGCGCTTCCCAACACCAGATTTGCCATGCTGATTTCGGAGCGCAACACGGTTTCGGTTGCGCGGAATTCTTTCAGCGCAACCGAGGACATGGTTTCCGATAGTTGCCCGCTATAGCCCGCCAGTGTGATCAGGGTCGTCGTATGACTGGCGATCGCCTCCTGATCGTTCTCGGTGATGGCAGTTTCGAGAGAGAGGAACACCATTTCCGCTTCGTTGATCAGACGCATGTAGCGTTGCTGCAACATTTCCTGATCGGCGAGGGTTTCGGCTGCTATAGTGTGCGTCTCATCATCAGTCATGAGCGCCAGTTCATTGCGCGCCATGGCAAGATAGACGCGCGCAACAGCGAGTTTGGCGCGAGAACCGGATGTCGCAGCGGCGTGCGCTTCGGCGAGCGCTCGCGAGATGGAGCTGCTGGCTGCATCGGCGTGGGTGATTCGTTTGATCGTGTGATTGGTGAGATGTTCGATAGACTGGTGGATGTCCTTGATGACGCGCGAGGTTCCTGCGACCGCACCGATGATCAGGGTTACGATGATCAGCGCTGCAAGCATGACCTTGCCGGTCAGTGAAGAACGGATCATTTCCTTCTCCTCTCGAGGACCGGAACAATGTGGGGATGGCGCCCATCGCGCGAGGACCGTAGCGTTTTCCGGGTCCCTTGACAGTTCAGCGCCTCAGGACGATTGTTCGCGTGAACCTGTCATTCGGCGATGGCTCGCTGAAGACGCGAATTGGCTTTGCGTCTCTTTTCGCCCTATTAGTCCGCCACATATGTCCGGTCAATAGTACAACGTGGTTGCAGACGCACTCATCGTGGAGCGCAGCACATGGTCTATGCTAGTACACGAAATGGAAAAGGTAAATGAGACATTAAGGTCATTAAGGGGTGGTACCTGTGGGAGTGCAGCACATTGGGGACTTTGCATGCAAAATCCTTGTGCCTTTGCGCCTTTGTGTGCGTTTCCTTGAGATGATCGCTTCAGCCGAAACGCACTACTACGCCGGTTCTATCAACGACTGATAGAGACTCTCCACCTGCCTGGCAACAACATTGGGCGCGAAGCGACGCTCTGCCAGGCGGCGCGCTCCGACGCCAAGCGCGCGGCGCTCGTCGGGTCGTTCGAGCAGTTCTGCCAGGCGACGCGCGAAATCAGAGACAGTTGCCGCCAGGGCGCCGCTTTCACCGTCGATAATGATGTCGGGTGTGCCACCGGTGGGCATTGCCAGGATGGGCGCGCCGCAGGCGCATGCTTCGAGCAACACGCGGCTCAATGGTTCGCCCCACGCCGATGGGAAGAGCAACAGATCGCAGCGCGCCATCAACCGCAACACGTCGTCGTGGTCGATCCAGTCGAGGAAGCGGGCGCGTACCTGAGCGGCACGCGCCGCGTCTTCCAGCTCCGCCCGTAACGGACCACTGCCCGCAACCACGAGCGTGCAGCGATGGAGCGTGGCGCCTGCCCGTCGCACAATGTCAGCCAGGAGATGCGCGCCTTTGTTCCGTTCAAGCTTGCCAACATAGAGGACGAATCGCTCGTCGGGCGGGATGAGGCGCGATGGTGTGGCGATCAGGGCGTCGATTCCGGCAAGATCGACGATGTTCGGAATGATGTGCAGGCGTTGCGGCTCAACCAGGTCCGCCAGTCTCCCGGCGATGTAGCGACTGCCGGCGATCACGGCGTCTGCCCGGCGCAATGTGGCGCGACGGCGCGCAAGGTGTGCCAAGATGTACGGAATGGCAGGCAGCGCCGCTGCGCCGCGCAACGGTCCCAGCCGGGCAGGCAGGTCGGTCGCCAGCGATGCCCACGTCTGACGCGGGTAGGGGATGCGGTCGCCGTGCAATCCGGTGGCGAAATAATCCCAGGGCCAGTGGTCGCGCACGCTGATGACCACCGGTGCGCCAAGGCGTTGCCCGGCTATCACAGCGGCTGGCGCAACCTGAACGTGTTGGGCATGGATGATCGTGTCCCGAGGATGACAGGGAGGCGTTGCACCTGCCGCGACAATCACTTGCGCCAGGCGGGGCCATAACCGCTCATTGCGGACATAGTTGCGCACGAAAGGAATGCGTGGCGCATGGTAGCCGAAGGCCACCGCTGGCACGCCGAGCGTGTCGCCGGCGGCGCAACCGCGTTGCCCTTCACGGGGGACAATGGCCGTCACCTGATGCCCGCGCGCGATCAACGCCAGCGCCAGCGCATATGAGCTCCAGCCAGCGCCGCCGCAACGGGGTGGAAAGACGTCGGTTGGGAGGATGATGCGCATATGAAGGTAAATGAGGGTTCATGAAGTCAATTCATACCTGACCGCAGTCGAAGCCGCCATCGTCGTCGCGGTGGTCTGGCGGTCGTTGCCTTCGACAAGCTCAGGCAACGGCGGGGCGGGTGCGCTTGCGGCGGCTGCGCTTGTCGAAGCCGCCGCCGCTATAACGTCTACTGGCAATATTCAACCTTCTTTCTCACATCCCTGCGCGCTGGTGATCTCCCTCATAACGCGCTCGAGTTCCTCGCAATGTCGCGCCCACGAGAAATGCGTCGTGACGCGCTCGCGACCGCGCTCCCCCATAGCGCGCGCCTCGTCCGGGTGGTCGAGCAGATAGGCAATCGCTGCCGCCAGCGCACCGGTGTCGCCTTCGGGGTAGAGCAACCCTTCGATGCCATGGCGCACAATCTGATTGAGCGGCGGAATGTTGATTGTCACGACGGGCAATGCCGCAGCCATGTATTCGAACACTTTCAACGGCGACCAGAAGAAGCCGGCGGCGCGGAGCGCAGGATGTGCCGCAGTGTCGAATGGCGCGACCGCCACCGAGGCCTGTGCCAGCAGCGCAGGCACATTATCGTATGGAACAGCGCCGGTAAAGGTGAACTGTTCACGCCAGCGCGATGCCAGACGTTCTGCGGCAGTGCGTTGCGGACCATCGCCGATAAACAGGAAGCGGCACACGCGCCCCTGCTCGACGAGAATGCCGCCGGCGCGTACTGCGTCGAGCACGCCATGCCAGGCGCGAAATGAACCAAGGAACACGACGATCGGCTGTGTGGGGCTGATGACAGGTCGATCAACACGAAAATGTTCCACATTGGCGCCCCATGGCAGTTCAACAATATGTGTGCGGGGAATGTCGGAAGGGACCGTCGTATGCAGTGGCGTTACAATTCGATCTGCCATGCGGCACTGCGCTGTCGCCCAGCGGCGCAGCGGAGCGCCCAGCGTATCGTCGAGGCGTCGTTTCAGCACCACCGGCGGATCGATGATCAGCGCGTTGACTTCGAGGATTGAGGGGATGCCGAACCGTCGGGCGGCCAGGATGCCCGCGCCAGCGAAGTTATAGTACCGCTCCATAATGATGTCGGGTCTCAAGGCGCGCGCCAGGCGCATGATCAGGGGAATCGTGAGCAGACTCAGGGTTTTGGGAATATCAATGTGGTGCAGGCGCACGTCACCGAAGCGGGATGAAACCGGGCGCGCCAGCGAGGCGATTTCAAATGTGCTGGAGCGGGAACAAGCAATGACATCGACCCCATGACCACGCCGTGCAAGCCCGCGTGCGACTTCCAGCGTATGGATCGAGCCGCCAAGCGTGCCCGGAACAGGAATACCGCTGGCGACATAGAGGATCTTCACAGGCGCTCGTAGCGTTCGAGGTCCAGCGTGATCGAGAGCGTGCCAGGCGCTGTACTGCGCACCAGATCGAGCGCGCGATCGACAGCAGCGTCTTCCACGCCAACCAGCAGGGTCGTTCTCCCTTTGCGGAGGAAGCCGCCGGTCGATGCCAGCCGGGTCACACGAAACCCCTGTTCGACCAGCGCATCGACTGTCGCATCCGCGACACTATCATCGGTTACGAAGATCAGCAACTTCATGGGCGCTCCTTGGGCTGAATACCAGCGTAACGCGCATTATACCAGATTGATCTGCCGCTGCATCATTGTGGCAAAATGCACAAATATTTGACAATCATGGCGCTCGTTGCTATACTCCTGAGTCGTTTTTGAGCGAGCGTCGAAGAATCTCACTCGTTGGTTATTGTCTGCCGTAACGTCAAAAAGACGACGCATGGCAGCCAGCCGCTTGAGCAAACCCCTTCGTCAGGAGGATCACTTGAATACCCTCGATGATATGAAAAAGCGAATCGCGCTGGTGTTTCCAGGGCAGGGTTCGCAATACGTGGGCATGGGCAGGGAGTTGTGCGAGGCGTCGCCGGCTGCGCGCCGGGTCTTCGAGCAGGCGGATCAGGTGCTGGGCTTCGAACTCTCCAAACTATGCTTCGAAGGTCCGCAGGAGGAACTTGACGATACGATCAATGCGCAGCCCGCGATTCTTACGGTGAGTGTTGCGTGCCTCGAGGCGCTCAAGGAGCGTTTTGGTCCCTTCGGGTATCTGGGCGCGCCCTCTCTTGTCGCCGGTCATAGCCTTGGCGAGTTTACCGCACTCGTTGCAGCTGGCGTGCTCGATTTCGAGGACGCACTCAAGCTGGTGCGCGAACGCGGTCGGCTGATGAAGGAGAGTGGCGAGCAGCGTCCAGGCGGAATGGCAGCAGTGGTTGGTCTCGATGAAAAGACCCTGGAAGAGGTTGTGGAGGAGGCTCAGGCGGAAGGAGTTGTCTCGGTCGCCAATGCGAACTCTCCAGGGCAGACGGTGATCTCGGGTGAGCAGCGCGCCTTGCAGCGCGCCATGGAACTGGCAAAGGCGCGTGGCGCAAAACTCGTCCAACGCTTGCAGGTGAGCATCGCCGCGCATTCGCCGTTGATGCAGAGCGCCTCGGCGCGGTTCGATGAACTGCTGGATCGGTTCCAGTTGCGCCCGCCGGAAGTGCCGCTGATCGCCAATATCAGCGGGCGCGCGCTGACAACCGTCGAAGAACTGCGGCATGAACTCTCGCAGCAGTTGACGCGCCCGGTGCAGTGGACGCGCTCGGTGCAGGAGATGGTGTCCCAGGGTGTCGATACGATTGTCGAGGTCGGTCCGCGCCAGGTGCTCTCGGGGCTGATCAAGCGCATTACGCCCCATGCCAAACCGGTTCCGCTCACCGACGCCGAGGTGGCTCGGTTGGTGACGCAAGCGGAAAGCGAAGAGGAAGGCTCTGGCATCTGATATAATCAGTCAGACATTGAAACATCAAGATGTCAGCGCCTGTCCGAATATGTGAGAGGCGGGCGTTGCAGAAAGGGCTTATCCGGAAAATCGCGCCGGGCAGGTACAGGCAATATCTTCGCCTGCCCGGCGGCGCGTTACGCGGCGATTTTTCGGATAGCCGCCAGGTGCAGCGAAGCAATCTTTCCGCCTTGTGGAAGATTGCTTCGTTGCTTGAACGCTGCGCCATCACGACCGGGATAGATGCTCAATTTGCAAGTTCTTGCCGGCTTGACCCGACTAATAGAGCGATCAACTAAACCCTGCAAAGACGTGGAGCGGCGAACGTCGGCTTCGACAGGCTCAGCCAACGTTCGCCTGTTAACACAGGCAATTATTGTGTAACATCCGGTTGATCGCTCTATAAGGTTTGCATTGATGACGCGATGATGTGGGTGGAGAGCAGAGGCTCGAGTAAGTGTCGCGCTGGCTGCCGGATTGCTGCTACGTGACTGGAAAGGCTCTGCCATGAGTGGGCAGCGAGTCGTCATTACTGGTCTGGGCGCTGTGACGCCGTGTGGCAACACAGTTCGGTTGACGTGGGAAGCGCTCCTGGCCGGACGCAGTGGGATTGGTGCGATCACCCGTTTTGACGCTTCCCATTTTACGATCCGGATTGCCGGCGAGGTGCGCGATTTTATGCTCGATCCGACGGTCGATGCGCGTGAAGCGCGTCGAATGCCGCTGTACGTTCGATACGCGCTCAATGCCGTGCTCGAGGCGGTGCGCGATGCGCGCCTCGATATGGCGCACGAAAACCCGGAACAGGTCGGTGTCGTCTTTGGCAGTGGCGCCGGCGGCCTTGATCTGATCTTCGATAACCACGATGTGCTGCGCGAACGTGGTCCCCGGCGCGTTTCTCCAACTCTGATCGCCAATATGATCCCCGACTCGGCGAGTGGTTACATTGCCATCCAGTTGGGGGCGCAGGGTCCGAACATGGCTGTCGTCGCCGCTTGCTCGACCGGCGGGCACAATGTCGGCGAGGCGTATGAACTGATCCGTCGGGGCGATGCCGCCGTGGTGATCGCCGGCGGGAGTGAAGCGCCGATCCACCCAACGATTGTGGCGTCATTCTCGAATATGCGTGGTCTGGCAGAGGATAACCTCAATCCCGAACGCGCCTGCAAGCCGTTCGATGCCCGCCGCGACGGGTTCATTCTTTCGGAAGGCGCGGGCGCACTGGTGCTGGAAAGCCTCGATCATGCCCTGGCGCGCGGCGCGCCGATTGTGGCGGAGATCGTCGGCTATGGCAATAGTTGTGATGCGGGCGATATGATCGCCGCCGATGATCAGGGGCGCGGCGCGGCGCGCGCGATGGCGATGGCGTTGCGCAAATCCGGTCTGCCGCCGGAAGCGGTGGATTATATCAATGCGCATGGCACCGGCACGCCGCTCAATGATCTTGCCGAAACACGCGCGATCAAGGCGGTGTTTGGCGATCATGCCTATCGCCTGGCGATCAGTTCCACCAAATCGATGCTCGGGCATATGATGGGCGCAGCCGGCGCGGTTGAGGCGCTGATCTGCGCTCTTGCCATCCGCGATGGACGTATTCCGCCGACGATCAATCTCGAAGAGCCTGACCCCGACTGCGACCTGGATTATGTGCCGAATACGGCGCGCTCCGCCGATGTGCGTGTGGCGCTCTCGAATTCGATCGGATTGGGCGGGCACAACTCCGCGCTGTTGATGCGTCGCTTCGAGGGGTAAATCCGCAACGTTCAACCATTCCCCAATGCCAGGTTGTGTTCCGGGCACCAGCCGTCGTAGCCGCCGACGCTCACAAAGCGCCAGCGCGTTCCCTCGGCATCGACCGGCGCGCGATCCAGCAGCGTCACTTCCAGCCCTTCACTGAGGGGGACCGGTTGGGTCGGTGCGCGGAAACTCGGTGTCGTGCGCAGCCACCCCGGCCCGCCGGGCGGCAGATTGACGATGCGCGCCGTCTGCGGCGTGGGGGTGTTGGTCGGCGGCGGCGCAATCGGTGTTGCGAGCGTCGCCGGCGGCGCTCCTGCAATCGAAGGGGTGGTCGGCGTCAGTTGCTGCATGCCGACGATTGCCAGCACGATCAGAAACAGGACCGCAACAGCCGCCAGCGCCACGCGCAACGATCCGCTCTCCGGGATCAGCCCTGCCCGCCGCGCCTTCCGCTCTTCGGCGCGGGCGCGCAACCCGGAGGCTCTGGCTGCCGAGGGAGAGGCGGCTGTGGTGGTGGCCGAACTAGCCGCAGTGCGGTGGGCGGCGGTCGGTGCGCGGTGTGGCGCAGTCTCGCGCGTGGAGGGGGATGCTGCCAGGCCGCAGAGTTCGGCGACGAATTCGCCGTAGGCGGCAACACTGCGCGCACTGCCGGCAAAGCCCTCACCATGAGCGAAACCGGTGCGCACCCGATTGATCTCGAGCACACGGTCACGCTGCTTTTCGGTGAGCAATCCGATGCGTTGCGCCAGTGTTGCGCGCACGGGCCAGGTCATCGTTCCTTCGTCGATCCCCTGGCGTTCTGCATCGCTCAACAACGGACTGCGGCGCAGTTCGGCGTCCAGATAGTCCGACAGCGCGCTGTGGAACGCCAGCAACGCTGCGCCGAGCAGGTCGCTGTCGTCGCCAGCGCGTCGTATCAGGTCAAAGCCACGTCGCACTTTTTCTTCGATACGTGTCACTGTGAGCCTCCTGCTGCATGCAACCTGCCTGCGCTCGTGTCCTCCCTTGTGCTGATGCACTATCATGGCAGCGCACGACCATGCGCCCCTGCACCTTTGTCAATGATAGCACAGATGTTCTTTCCGGGCAATACGATATGTTCACACTTCTCCCTGGCGTGCGGACATCTTGCCTGCGCTCCCGGGAGTACGGAGTCGCCCAACGCTGCATACACCATGTTACGACCGCCGGATGACATCGATGCCGCCCATGTAGGGGCGCAGCGCTTCAGGGACGACAATGCTGCCGTCAGCCTGCTGGTAGTTCTCCATGATGGCGATCAGCGTGCGCGGCAAGCCCAAGCCCGATCCGTTCAGTGTGTGGACGTACTCCGGACGCGCTCCCGGCGTTGGACGGTAGCGGATGTTCGCTGCCCGCGCCTGAAAGGCTTCAACATTCGAGCACGAACTGACTTCGAGCCATTCACCTTGCCCCGGCGCCCACACCTCGATGTCGTAGGTGCGGGTGGCGGCGAATCCCAGGTCACCGGTGCAGAGTTCTTTGGTGCGGAACGTCAATCCCAACCGTCGGCAGGTCTCCTCGGCGTCGGCGCGTAGTTTTTCGAGTTCGTCGTAGCTCGTTTCCGGGCGGACGAACATATACATTTCGACTTTGTCGAACTGATGCCCGCGCTTGATGCCGCGCACGTCACGCCCGGCGCTCATCTTTTCACGGCGGAAGCAGGGGGTGTAGGCGCAATAGCGCAGCGGCAACTGATCCGCCTCCAGAATCTCATCGCGGTGCAGATTCGTCACCGGCACCTCGGCAGTTGGCACCAGCCACAGGTCATCTTCCACGTCGCGGTAGAGGTTGTCGCGGAACTTGGGCAACTGGCGCGCGCCCCACATACACTGCTCTTTTACCACGAACGGCGTGTAGACCTCGTAGTATCCCTGTTGAATGTGGAGGTCGAGCATCCACTGAATAAGGGCGCGTTGCAGGCGCGCTCCCTGCCCTTTGAGAACGTAGAAACGCGAGCCGGAGAGTTTGACGCCGCGCTCGAAATCGATGATGTCGAGCGCTTCGCCAAGTTCCCAGTGCGGCTTTGGCGTAAAATCGAAGGTGCGCGGTTCGCCTTCCTGCGCCACCACCACATTGTACGTCTCGTCTGGTCCATCGGGAACTGACGGATGCGGCAGATTGCGCAGTTCCATTAGCGCCGCCTGCTGCTGCTCCTCAACCGCCGCGAGGTCGCGGTCGAGCGCAGCGATGCGATCACCGACGGCGCGCATCTCGGCGATCTTCGCGTCACGCCCGGCGGCATCGCTCATTTTGCCGATCTCTTTCGAGACGGCGTTGCGCAACGCTTTCAGTTGCTCCACGTCACGCAGCAAAGCGCGGCGGCGCTCGTCGTATGCCAGCACGGCGTCGATCTGCGCCGGATCGACGCCTGCCCGGCCAAGCGCTGCCTTGACCATGTCGGGTTGCTCACGGATCAATCGGATGTCCAGCATGGGCGATTCCTTTCAGAGCAGCACGTAGTGCCATGAAACCATCTTCCCGTTCTTGTACGGCGCAACGCCGAAGAAGGTCCGGTGGTCACGCGCGAAGACCATATCGATCCAGAGGCGGTCGCTGTCCCACAGGTTGAGGTCGTGCAGACGCGTCAACGGCACCCATTCCAGGTCTCCTTCCGGGTTGCTGGTGAATGGCGTGCCGCTCCAGCGATCGATGCGGAAGACGAAGGCAAACCAGTCCTCTTCATTCTTGCCGAAGCCGGGCCAGTTGAGCGTGCCACGCAACACCATCTCTTCCACCTCGATGCCGGCTTCCTCGCGGATCTCGCGCTTCATACCGCTGACGACATCTTCGTGCGAGTCGAGTTTGCCCCCCAGCCCGTTGTATTTTCCGTAGTGCACGTCGTCGGGGCGTGCATTGCGATGCACCATCAGCACCGATGCGCCATCAGGCGACATGACGTATCCAAGCGTTGCCAGGATCGGCGTATATGCAGGCATAGATGCTCCATTTGTTCTCAAGAAAAGGGTGCTACCACCATGCTGAAACTCCCGCAGCGCCCGCCAGATATTCTTCGATCCGGCGGCGTGATCCGGGATCGATGCCATCGGGCAGGTCGCCGAACGGGAAGAAGTGCGCTTCGGCAATTTCAATCGAACGCGATGCAACCGGCGCGCTCCGCGTCGTGAACACAAAGACGACAATGTAATTGACATAATTGAAATGAAAGGCATCATAGACGCCGAGCACGCGCTGAACCTCCGCCACGACGCCGGACTCTTCGTAGACCTCGCGGCGCGCGGCTTCTTCGAGCCGTTCGTGGGGATCGACCGCGCCGCCGGGCAACCCCCATGGCGTTGCGCCGCCGCGATGACGCACCAGCAGCACCTGATCGTCGCGCACCACCAGCGCGCGCACGCCAAGGAGTGCTGGACGGGCGATATGCCAGAGCGCGCCGCGCGCCGTGTGCGCCAGGCGGTAGATCAGCGCCAGTGTGCCATTGACGATCTGATTCATAAAAAAACCTCCACGTCCGCGAAGGACGAGGAGTTTGCTCCCCCGTGTTGCCACCTTCATTCGCCGCGTCCGGCGGACGCGACCTCATTCCTCTGCGCGGTAACGGGCGCTCCCGGCGTTGGTTCGAGCGGGCGAACGATGCCGCGCTTTTCCCAGGCGACTCAGGAGGGGATTCGGCAGTCATCCGGCAGCCGCCTCGCACCAACCGGCGGTTCTCTGGGTGCTGATGAGCGCCTACGTCGTCTCCGTCACTGTCGTTGCCGGTATTATATCAGCCTTGTAAACAGCGTGCAATGTCCTGGGTGCGCAGTATCGTGGCGGGCTGAAGTCCTCGCGGAGGACGCAGTTCGACCATGCTCATCGCAAGTGGAAGCCCCTGCGGGACTGCTCGGATTTTGTGGCAAGCGTACTTTTATAGAGCGAACAACCAAATGTCGCCCAATACCTGCCCGTGTTGACCGTCTTGCGGCGGACGTTGGCTAAGCCTGTCGAAGCCGGCTGAGCCTGTCGAAGCCAACGTCCGCCGCTCCCCGTCCTTGATGGTCCAGGTTTTGGCTGATCGCTCTCTCAGGCGAAGGCCCCATCTTCACCTGCTGGCCACACGTCACGCAGCGATTTTCAGGATAGGCGCTAATATGCCACAGCACATCCGTCCTTGCGCGGATCGGAACCGGCGTGGCGCACGCCAGCGTCATCGACGACGATAATTTGCCCGCCGCCGAAACCGAACATGCTCTGACGATCCACGACGCGATGCCCACGCGCCGCGAGCGCCGCCGCCACGGCAGGATCGTGCTCCAGCGCCACAGCATCCTGGCGGAGATAGGGATCGATCAACTCGAAGCGCGGCGCATCGAGCGCCTCCTGCGGATTCATGCCGAAGTCGATCATATTCACCAGCATTTGTACATGCCCCTGGGGCTGCATGAACCCGCCCATCACGCCAAAACTGGCCCACAGCCGGTCGCTGCGTGTGACCATGCAGGGAATGATGGTGTGGTACGGACGTTTGCCGGGCGCCACACAGTTCGGATGGTCCGGGTCGAGCACAAAACCGGCGCCGCGATTGTGCAGGCAGATGCCGGTGTCGCCCGCTACCACACCCGATCCGAACCCCATGTAGAGGCTGTTGATGAACGAGACCGCGTTACCCTCGGCATCGACCGCCGTAATATACACGGTGTCGTGTCCGCCGGGCATTGGAGCGGCGCGCACCGATGGCATCACGCGCTGCGGATCGATCTGCGCGCGACGTTCGTCGGCATGCGCAGCAGAGAGGAGCCAGTCAGTCGGAACGCGCACGTGCGCCGGATCGGCGACATATGCCGCTGCATCGGCGAATGCCAGTCGCAACGCTTCGATCTGAAGGTGAAGCGCTTCTGGTGAAGCAGGCGCCAGCGCCGCCATGTCGAATCCTTCGAGGATGTTCAACGCCATCAGCGCCGTAATCCCTTGCCCGTTCGGCGGACACTCATGGACCGTATACCCGCGATAGGTGGTGCTGATCGGCATTTCCCAGGTTGAACGGTGCACCGCCAGGTCATCGAGGGTCAACACGCCATGGTCACGCGCGCTGGTTGCCGCGATTGCCGCTGCGATTGCGCCACGGTAGAACGCATCGCGCCCGCCTTCGGCGATCAACCGCAGCGAGCGCGCCAGTCCCGGCTGGCGAAACAGTTCACCGGCGCGCGGGGCGCGACCGTGCGGCAGGTAGGTGCGGGCCGTATCGGGGTGAGCGGCGAGTTTCGGTTCCGCCAGTTGCCAGCCGCGTGCAATGATCTCACTGACCGGGAAGCCGTTTTCGGCGTACTCGATGGCGGGTGCAAGCACCTGCGCAAGGGGCAGGCGACCATACGCCGTCAGCAGTTCGATCCAGGCATCCACAGCGCCGGGAACGGTCACAGGCAGCATTCCGGTTAGCGGGATGCCGGTCAATCCTCGCGCTGCGAACGTTTCACGCGATAATGCGGCCGGTGCGCGTCCACTCCCATTCAACGCACGAACAGTGCGCGATTGAGCGTCATACACCAGGGCAAAGGCGTCCCCGCCAATGCCGGTGCTCATCGGTTCGACGACATTGAGCGCAGCAGCAGCGGCAATAACCGCATCAGCGGCGCTCCCGCCGTCCAGCAACATACGCAGACCCGCCTGAGCCGCCAGTGGTTGACTGGTGGCAACGACGCCACGCCTGGTCATAACAACGGAGCGTCGTGAACGAAAACGCTCACCGGTCACAGGTGCGAAATCGGTGTGTGACATGGATGTTCTCTCAAAGGATGACAAAACCGAAACTTGACAACCAAAACCTGACCTCTGCTATAATACGTCGTAGACTTCAAAACAACAATACGTTGTGTTCTCGCTTCATTCCATCGGTTCTGCCCCGTTAGCATCAAGGGAGGATGTGGAATGAGCCGTACCGGCATTCGCGTCGTCAGCTCATCGATGCGTGTGCAGCGTCCGGTGGGATTGGCAATTCTTGCAGGCATAGGGGTTGCTTCAGGCATTGCCCTGGCGTTGCTTGCTGTGGCGCTGATCGCATACAAAGCCGCGCTGGGGGTTTCGCTGGCAATGCAGATAATCGATATTGCACTCGCAATTATTGTGCCGTTTACGATTGTCTGGTTCTTCTGGGGCTTGTGGGAAGTGATGCAGAGCGCCTGGTGGTCGCACGTGATCGGGGGACCGCTGGCGGCAGCGGGGCTGGGTGCGGCGTTTGTCTGGCGCAGTTCGATCATTGGGCTGCTGGTGCGGGGGCTTCCGGTTGCTGTGCATCAGTGGGTCGAGACCGGGTTTGTGTGGTCGGTTTGGATCATCCTGATCCTCGAGTTGCTGACGGTGATGTATCTGCTGACTGCATGGAAAACCTTTGGCATTGGAGCGCCGAAACCGTTGTGGGAGCGGCTGCGTTTGTGATGACTGAATATGGATCACGAAATTGTCGATACACATCTTCATCTGTGGGACCCGGCGCATTTTCGCATTCCATGGCTCGATGGCAATGACCTGCTCAACCGCGCCTACGATATGCAGGCGTTCTATGAGCACACTGGCGGGTTGAATATTGCCGCCATGGTCTATGTGCAGGTGGAAGTAGCGCCTGCCTATGCCCTGCTTGAGGCGCAGCATATCGTCCGTTTGGCGGAGCAGGAACCGCGCCTTCAAGGAATTGTCGCGTGGGCGCCGCTGGAAGATGGCGAGTGTGCGCGGTCGTTCCTTGAGGCGCTGGTCGCCGCCGGTCCGCTCGTCAAAGGCGTGCGACGCATTCTCCAGGGGGAGCCAGACCCGGCGTACTGTCTGCAACCCTCGTTCGTTCGCGGCGTCGAGATGCTGGCGGACTACGGGTTGTCGTTCGATATCTGCATCTATCATTACCAGTTGCCCGCAGTCATTGAACTGGTGCGTCAGTGTCCCGGCGTCACGTTCATTCTCGACCATATCGCCAAACCGGATATTCGCAGCGGCGCGCTTGAACCGTGGCGCGAGCACATCGCTGCTCTGGCGCGTTTGCCGAATGTGGCGTGCAAAATCAGCGGCGTGGCCACTGAGGCCGATCATGCACGCTGGACCGTCGATGATCTGGCGCCCTATATCCGGCATGCGCTCACGGTGTTCGGTGAGGATCGCGTGATGTTCGGCGGCGACTGGCCTGTGGCGTTGCTGGCGACCAGTTATCGGCGCTGGGTTGAGACGCTTGCGACGCTGACGGTGGACTTCTCGCCAGAGGCGCAGCGGAAACTCTGGTCTGAGAATGCTCGCCGTATCTATCGCCTCCCCACAGTTGCACGATAGCGCACTCCATGGTATCTTGCGCCTGTGTGGGCGCATCTCAATCAAAATCTCCACCCGGACGATCCTGCCTCGTCGGAGGCGCTGCGACGCATTCTGGCGCGCCTTGGCGACTACGTAGCGGCAATTGTCGAGCCTGTCAAGGTGCGTCCGACCAGCGCCACCCTCGTATGTGCAACGAATCAGCGCATCGAGGTGCGCATGACGATGGCGACAAACCATCTGCTGCTGGTGATCGCACCGGATGGGAATCTGGCGCATGAGGTTTTCTTCCTGCGTATGCTGGCGACGCGCGATCTGCCTGCGCCGCGCCTGATTACCTATGACCTGAGCTGCGCCACGGTTCCGTTCACCTATGCGCTCGAAACATATCCGGGCAGCCTGACGCTTGCTGCGCTCAATGATACGGCGCTGGCGCGGGTTGCCGGCAGGCGGATCGGGCGTGTCCTGCGACGGGTGCATCGGATCGAGGCGCCAGGGTTTGGCGCGCCGACGCCCGCTGGTCGCTGGACGGCGCGGACGTGGCGTGACGCGCTGGCGCGCTGGCTCGATGAACAGGGCGTTGCTGCGCGTGCAGAAACCGTGTTGGGTTCAGATGTGACTGCGGCGCTCTATGCTGCGACACTCGATCACCCGGCGCTTGCCTGTGCCCAACCACGTGTGCTGCACGGCGCGATTGAGCCTTCGCGCGCGATTGTCACCATTGGCGAATCGGTGCAACTCGAAGGTCTGGTGCGACCTGAAGCGCCGGTGGGGGGTGATCCGTTGTTTGATCTGGCATATGCGCTCTCATCATGCCAGTCGCCTGTCTTTCGCCAGAGTGTGTTAGAAGGGTACGAAATGGGAGGAGCGTTGACCGCCGAACATCATGCGCGCCTGGATCGTCTGCGGTTGCTGATTGATGTCGTGCATGCGTTCGAGTTGGCCGACCCGGTCGTGCTTGCGGGTTTGCCGGTGGCGGTGATGGCTCGTCTGGAGGCGCTCCTGTGAGCAACGATGGGCAGACCGACGAGAACGTACATCGTTTGTTTCCTGGCGCGCTGGCGCTCATCCTCACCGGCCATATGCCATACCTGCGCGCTGCCGGTCGTCGTCCCGACGGCGAGGATCCGTTGCACGAGATGATTGCCTTCTCGATCATTCCCACGTTGAACGTCCTGTATGATCTGCACGAACGTGGCATGCGTCCTTATGTGTCGCTGGCGTATTCGCCGGTATTGCTCGAACAACTGGCGGATATTGTTGTGCAGAAACATTTTGTCGTCTGGATGGAACGGTGGCTGGCGCGCTGCGAGGCGGCGCTGCGGCGCTGGCAGCGTCAACGGCAACGGCATCAGGCGTATCTGGCGCGTTTTTACCTCGACTGGGGGCAGGGCATTCTTCGCAGTTTTATCGGGCGCTATGGGCGTAATGTGGTCGCAGCGCTGCGCGAGTTGTGTGCGCATGGAACGGTCGAACCGCTGGGAGGGGCTGCAACGCATGCGTATCTGCCGCTGCTATCGCGCCAGGAGTCAGTGCGTGCACAGCTCGATGTCGGAACCCTGACGATCACCCGTCTGCTCGGTCGCCGTCCGCGCGGTGTCTGGCTGCCTGAGTGCGGTTTTCGCACAGGGTTGGATCAGGCGCTGCGCCTGAATGGCACCCGCTATTTCATTATCGATCCGGCAAGTGTTGCCTCGGATGCCCATATCACCCACCTGCGCCCCCGGTGGGTGGCGCCGCGCCGGATAATCGCGTTGCTGCGCGCGGTTGATGCGTCGCTTCAGATCGTTTCGCCTGGCATCGGCTATGTTGGTGATCCGCTCTATCTGGCGCCCCGCCGGGATCGTATCACCCATCTGCCGATCTGGCGCAACGGCGACAGTGATACTGTCATCGAACCTTACGATCCGTATCATGCGTTTCGACGCGCTCAGGAGCATGCCGCTCACTTTGCCAGATGGGTGGCAGCCGAATTGCGCGCCTTTGCCGACCGTCATGATCGTCCGGGGATTATGGTCGTTCCGCTCGATGCAGATGTGTTGGGGCGGCGCTGGTTCGAAGGCGTCGCCTGGCTGCGCGCGCTTCTGGAGACCGTTCTGATCCATCAACCGTTCGCTCTGACGACGCCTTCGCCGTATCTGCGCGCCTTTCGACCGCGCCAGAGCGTGGCGTTGCAAGATGGATCGTGGGGTCCCGGCGGCGATCATTCCGCCTGGAACTCCCCGGCAGGCGCTCTGCTCCGTCGTGCGGTTGGCGAAGCGGAAGATCGGGTTGTTGGGATGGCGCGACGCTTCCCCAATGCCCACGGCGACCAGGAACGCGCGCTCAATCAGGCCGTGCGCGAATTGTTGCTGGCACAGTCGAGCGATTGGTTGTTGCTGCTCAGCCGGAATGATGCCAGTGAGGCGCATCGTCCGTGGGACCACCTGTCGCGTTGCCAGCAGATGTGTGCGCTGGCGGAACGCCCTGCACTCGATGGAGCGGATCAGACGACCCTTGCCGCCATCGAAGAGATCGACAATCCCTTCCCTCATCTGAACTACCGTGTTCTCGCAGCAGAGATCGTGGGCGGAGCGTAGCGGCGGTCAGGTGACTATCGGCAGCCCGGCGCGCGCCCATGCGATGATGCCGCCGCGCAGGTTGAGCACATTGCCATATCCGGCGCGCCGGAGCATGTCGGCAGCGACGCCGCTGCGATTGCCCGAACGACAGATGGCGATGATCGTGGCATCCTTCGGAATGCTGCTCAGTTGGCGCGATAACTGACCGAGCGGGATGAGCACGCTGTCGGGAATGTGCGCCTCGACGTATTCTTCGCGCTCGCGCACATCGAGCAGGTACAATCGATCACCGCGGGCAAGGCGTTGCTGCACCTCGACCGGCGTAATTTCATCGTGTCGGGGTTGCGGGCGGAAAAAACTGAACATGGCGCTCCTCTACGATTCTTTGTTCCAGTTGTCACCAGGAATATGATGCATCGAGCGGCTGAGACGTTACAGGCGTATCTGCCACAGGAAGGGTAAACCAGAAGCATGCTCCTTTGCCCGGTTCGCTTTCGACGCCGATTGCGCCGCCGTGCGCCAGCACGAGTTGGCGAGCAATGGCAAGCCCAAGACCTGTGCCGCCTTGCGCTCGCGCGCGCCCGCGGTCAGCGCGCCAGAAGCGTTCGAAAACGTGCGGCAGGTCGGCGGGGGCGATGCCAGGACCGGTATCAATGACGCGGATGCAGACCATATCGGCGTCTGGCGCGGCGCAGGGCGCCCGATGCGCTCGCGCAGCCACAATGCGCACTGTCTTTCCTTCAGGCGTGTAGCGTAACGCATTCGACAGCAGATTGTTGAGCGCCTGTGCGACGCGATCGGCATCTGCCAGCACCGGCGGCAGGTGCGGTTCACAATCGGTATGCAGCGTTATTCCTTTCTCGATGGCCTGTGCGTTGAACAGCGCCACACTCTGCGCAATGATAGCCGCCATATCGACGGCTGCCCGGTTCAGACGCAACTGACCGGCTTCGGCGAGCGTCAGTTCGCGCAGATCGGCGACCAGGCGACTGAGCAGCAGCGTTTCATCGTAGATCGTAGCAATCTCATCTTTTTCGAGCGGGAACACATCGTCGAGCAGAGCGCGCAGATTGCCCTGAATGACGGTAAGCGGCGTGCGTAGTTCGTGAGCGATGTCGGCGAGCAACCGACGGCGTGTCTGCTCCGCTTCTTCGAGACTGGCGGCCATGGTATTGAAGGCTTCAGCAGCGCCGGCGACCTCGACCGGTCCGGCAACGGGCGCGCGCTGCGTCAGATCGCCGGCGGCAAGGTGATGAGCGGCATGCGCCAGCCGATCAAGCGGCGCGGTCAGGCCACGCGCAATAATGATTCCCAGGATCAGTCCAAGCGCACCGGCGATGAAGCCTGCCTGGATCAATGTCTGGTTCAGTTGATCCAGAAAGCGCTGTGCTGCGGTAGAAAGCGCGGTATCGCGCTGCACGCGCACTACCAGGTACCCGACCGGAGCGCCATCGACGACTATCGGGAGCGCCTGGCGCATATCGTCGCGGCTGAGGTAGGACGCTGGCGCATTCCCGGAGGCGCTGGGGTACACAACCCTTCCCGCAGCATCGGCAAGCGCCAGGTCGAGCGGACCACGCATCATTCCGGGACCTCCCGGTCCCATGCCGCGTGGTCCCATCCCCCGAATGTCGGCGAAGACAGTCTCGACGTTTTCCCAGTCGTGATGAGCGGTGTAGTATGCGGCGAGGCGCGGGATGAGGTCGAATTGCTGCACCTGGCTCTGCGCCAGAAACGTGCGGAAATCGGCGCTGGCGCGGGTGTTCGCCAACCACGCGACCGACGCCACGCTCAGCATCGTCACCAGGGCGAATGCCAGTGCCAGTTGAACCCACAATCGCCGGATCATGCGACGACCTTCAGGCGATAGCCCACGCCATACACGGTTTCGATCTTGACGCCTGCATCGACCGCTTCGAGTTTGCGGCGCAGATTTTTGATATGGCTGTCGATGGTTCGTTCCATTCCCTCGTACTCATAGCCAGGACCTGCTTCGATCAACTCCTGGCGTGTAAAGGCATGGCCGGGAAGGCTCAGAAACGTGCGCAGCAGATGAAACTCGGTGGGCGTCAGATTGAGCGGTTGTCCCGCCACGGACACCTCGTGCCGGTCCGGATCGAGCCGCAACCGTCCTGCTTCGAGCATGGCTGCTGGCGGCGGTGTGCCGCCGCCGGTACGCCGCAGAACGGCGCGCACGCGCGCAACCACCTCACGCGGATTGAACGGTTTGGTGATGTAATCATCGGCGCCGAGTTCGAGCCCCACAATTCTATCGGTGTCTTCGACGCGCGCGGTCAGCATAATAATCGGCAAGGAGGCGAGATAAGGATCGGCGCGAATCGTGCGCGTCAGATCGGCGCCATCGACATCGGGCAGCATCAGATCGAGCACCATCAGATCAGGGCGCTCACTGCGCGCCAGGCGAAGGGCAGTAGCGCCATCATGCGCAGTCAAGGTCTGAAACCCGCTGTGTTCCAGGTACGCGCCGATCAGCCGTGTGATCTGTCGATCATCATCAACGACCAGAATGCGCTGAGGCATATCGTATCCTCGTCATCGAACTTCCATCATTGTACCAGAAGCAGGCCTCACGACGTTGTGAGACCTGCTTCTGTTCCGCGAAACCGGAACCTCCTGCGCGTCTGCTCTGACGCAGCGCGCCGGGCATCGTCAGCGATTGCGCCGGGGACCACGCCCGCCGGGTTGCGCGGTCGCTCCCTGCCCGGCGTTGTCGGGGCGCTGTCCGATCAGCGGATCGTGCGCCTGCCGCACCCACTGGTCAATCGGCGAACTGACCAGGACGGTGATGTGGGTGCGCATCCGCTCTTTGGCGTCTTCCGCCTGTGCGGGCGTGATCACGCCGTTGCTGACCAGCGCGTCGATGCGGGCGAACTGCGGCGCCACAAAGACGTCCACGATTTTCAGCGGATCGACGCCTTGCGCCAGCGCCACATCGGCAATGGTCTTGCCGTCGTACAGGTCGCTCAGCAGCGCCTGGCGCGTTACGCCCAGGGTCTCGGCGGCGACGCCGATCAACCCGCCGCTGCGATCGCCCTGCATGCGCATTCCGCCGCCTGCGTGCAGCGCCTGGGGCGTGCCTGTGGGACAGACCCCGCCAAACGGGCAGGCGCCTGGCGCGGTTTGTGCAGCGACGTTCGAGACGGTGAAGACGAGCGCCGCGACCGTCAGCGCTCCGATAACCCATGCCAGTATACGCGGTTTCATTGATGTGCTCCTTTCGTATCAGCGCAATCGTCTTTGTGATTGCGATTGCAGTGTAGCAGGAGAAGATGGAGAACTGATGGAGATGACGCGCAGATCGTTGGGAGTTGCTCATTAGTCGTGGCGACCTGCGCCATTTTGTGTCACTTAATGAAGCGTTGCATTATGTAACTTCCTGTGCTACACTGAGTAACGGTTAGAGGTCCAGTAGCTCAATGGATAGAGCGCCAGTCTTCGGAACTGGGTGTTGGGGGTTCGAGTCCCTCCTGGACCGCCATCTTCCCCTTGTCATTGCCTGATCACTGATAATCCAGGGCGCTCGCCGATCAGATCAGTACGTTGCATCTATCGTTCTTGCACAATGTAGCCTGTTCTTTGCCTGCCACAGCGCACACCGCTCAATCAGGAGACGGTTTACTTCCTGATTTCCAGGAAACATTATTGCCCGAATCGTGTGTATAGAGTTACCAGCGAGTACGAGGCGCTATGAATGACGAGACACCCCTCAGCGTGTTACTGGTTGCCCGGAGTGATGAAGTTGCAGGCAGGCTCCGCGCAGCATTCGGCGATCTGGCGATTACTCTCGATCACGTTTCCCCTGATCAGGTGCTGTACACATTGTCGGTCACTCATGTGGACGTGGTGCTGCTTGATGTCAGCCCATTCCCTGATGTTCCGCTGGAATTGATCGCCTCGATTGTGACGGTTGCGCCGCATGTGCCCATCCTGGCGCTGGTGGTGAACGATGCCGACCCACGCGCACTGGCGGCGCTGGCGGCGGGCGCACACGATTTCGTCAGTTCCGAAGCGGCGGCAAGCGCGATCGTGGCCCGGTTGCGCAGCGCTGCGGCGCATCGTCTGGCTGAGAAGAATGGCCAACCGGCTGCACTAAAGGATCTCATCCTGCGCAGCAACGATGCGGTGCTCCTGATTGGTCGTGACGGGCGGGTCAATCAGGCGAACGCTGCCGCAGCCGCATTGTTTGGCGTGCTGACCGAGCGACTGATCGGTGAACCGTTTGGCACGCCTATCGTCTCGAACCTGGCGACGACGATTGACATTCCGCGACGCAATAGCGAGCCGATCACGGCAGAGTTGTTCTCGCTTCGCGTGCTCAGCGATCAGTCCGATACCGCATACCTGGCGATTCTGCGCAGCATCTCGCGCCATCACCGCCTCGATGTCGATCTCCGCCTGATGATGGCCGCCATTGCCAGCACCAGCGATGGTGTTGTGATTGCCGATCTCGATGGCGTTCCGCATTACCAGAACCCGGCGTTCCAAAAAATGACCGGTTTGACGCTCGATGATCTCCGGGTGGCCGGCGGTTTGTTGCGTCTGTATCGCGATGTCGGCACGGCGCGCGCGGCGCTGGCCGCAGTGCGCAGCGGGCAGTCCTATCGCGGCGAAATGCGCCTGATCGACCGTCAGGGTCACGCAATCAGCGTGTTGTTGCATATCGACCCTGTGCTGGATGCGTCGGATCAGGTCATCGCGTTGGTTGCGGTGCATACTGATGTGACGCAACGCAAATTGACCGAGGATCGCCTGGCGTACCTGTCATCGCACGATCCGCTCACCGGTCTGGCAAATCGAACATTAATGCTCGACCGGTTGCAACTCGCGCTGGAACGGCGCAAC
This sequence comes from uncultured Roseiflexus sp., assembly GCA_937935075.1. Taxonomy (GTDB): domain Bacteria; phylum Chloroflexota; class Chloroflexia; order Chloroflexales; family Roseiflexaceae; genus Roseiflexus. The sequence continues at coordinate 23,219 of CALGYB010000169.1, forward strand.
CGGCGCGGGTCGGCGCCGTGCGGTGTGCTGTTGCTCGATCTGGATCGTTTCAAACAGATCAATGACAGCCTTGGGCATACGGTCGGTGATGAGGTATTGGTGGCAGTCGCCGGTCGTTTGAAGCATATCACCCGTCCTGGTGACACGGTGGCGCGTCTCGGCGGCGATGAGTTTGCTATCGTTGTCGATTCGGTCGGTTCACTGGAGGATATCTGGCGGATTGCGTTGCGCATCCAGCAGTCGCTCAGTCATCCCATCACCGTGCAGGAGCATTCATTGACGGTCGGCGTCAGCCTTGGCATCGCGGTGGACGATGGGCGCACGACGGATGCGGCGGCGCTGTTGCGCGATGCCGATACGGCGCTCCATCAGGCGAAGGTGCGCGGACGATCGCGGATTGTGCTGTTCGAGGAGGCGATGCATACGGCAGCGGCAACGCAACTGCAACTCGAAATCGAGTTGCGTCAGGCATTGCAGCGTCAGATGTTAGTGATGCACTATCAGCCAATCGTCGATCTCTCCAGCGGCGCAATCCACGGCTTTGAGGCCTTGATGCGCTGGCATCGTCCGCTCAACGGCTTAATGCTCCCTGATAGTTTTTTGCCGGTGGCTGAGGAAGCGGGCTTGATCCCGTCACTGGGCGCCTGGAGCATCGGCGAAGTCTGCCGTCAGGCGCGGCGCTGGCGCGATCAGTTTGGCGCCGCTGCCGACCTTCCTGTCAGCATCAATATTCATAGCCGGCAGCTCGAACAGGCGGATCTGCCGCGCCTGGTGAAACAGGCGCTCTATGAGTTCAATCTGCCCGGTTCCGCGTTGACCGTCGAAATTACCGAAAAAGTGGCGCTGACAGACCTTGATCTGGTCGTGTCGCAGTTGCGACAACTCAAGGCATTGGGTGTGCAGGTGGTGCTGGACGATTTTGGCACGGGGTACTCATCACTCACGTATCTTGCGCGTCTGCCGGTCGATGGTGTGAAGATCGACCGGACGTTCATCCAGTCGCTGATGCACGATCCGCTGTCTACCACGATTGTGCGCGCGATTATTACACTTGCCAGGGAGTTGGGGTTGCATGTGGTGGCGGAAGGCGTCGAGACGGAAGAGCAACGCATGGTGCTGTTGCGCCTTGGCTGCACCTGCGCTCAGGGGTGGCTGTTTGGGCGAGCGGTTGATGCGGATTCGGCGGCGAGCTTGATTGAGCAGCGCGTGGGATTGAGCACCGAGAACCCAGAACCAAGAACTGCGGCTTAGGAGTTCTGCCAGAGCCTGCGGCACTATGGCACTTTCGATGAGGGTGGTGCGGTGGGCGGTATTGCCGCCGCACCGCACCGCAAAAGAAGATAAGGACGGCTCTGCTGAAGGCAAAAAGTCGTTACGCGGCTTGTCCGTGAGCAACCGCGCAACTCCTGTTCGTGAGCCTCAGGTCGGCAAGGTCTGCTACCGTCGCCGCATCAGGAGCGACACATAGTACAACATCTGGAGAATTGCAGTCGCTGCGGCGGCGACGTAGGTCAGCGCTGCGGCATCGAGCACAGCCTTAACCCCCTCGGCTTCCTGGCGCGTCACCAGACCGTACCGTTCGAGCATAGCGCGGGCGCGCGCGCTGGCGTCGAACTCGACCGGTAGCGTCACCAGGCTGAAAATGGCGCCGCCGCTCATCAGAAGGACGCCGATCCAGGCAAGCGCCAGCCCTGCCCGTGAAAAGGCGCCGAGCACCAGCCCGACCATCAACAGAATACCGCCGAGTTGTGAACCAACGTTGACAATGCCGACGATCCCCGATCGTAGCCGCAGCCAGGCGTATCCCTGTCGATCCTGCAAGGCATGCCCCAACTCATGAGCCACGACCGCCATGGCTGCCACCGATGGATGGGCAATCGAACCGGCGGAGAGGCGCATTGCTTTCGCCCGTGGGTCATAGTGATCGGTCAGCTCACCGCCGATCTGCTCGACACGCACATAATCGAGACCTTCGTTGCGCATCAGAACGCGCGCCACGTCAAGACCGGTCATATTGCGTGCATTCCGCACCTGGGCGTACTTCTTGTAGGTGGATTGCACCTTCCACTGCGCCCATAGCGTGATGCCTGCGCCAAGCAGCATCACAATCAGATAGAGAGGGCTAAAGAACATAGTCGTTTCCTTCTGAACGCCTCGTGTCCTGACGGTGCGCCTCCATGCCCTATGCGCGACGGAACTGGCGCTGTGTCAGGAAGGTTACTAACACAAATGTGATAATCGCTGTGATCCCCAGGTCGATCCAGACCTCCGCATCGGGTATGACGCCGCGCAGCATCAGGTCGTGAAACCCTGCAACTCCATGACTCATCGGGATGAGTGCAATGATCGGCTCGATCCAGGCTGCGAAACTGTCACGGCTGATAAAAAAGCCGCTAAAGAAGATCGAGAGCAAGAGACTGATCATTGCAAATTGAATGGCCTGACTGTCCGATCCTGCAACAGTCGAGATGAGAAATCCCACTCCCAGCGATGCAATCGTCAGCAGCAGCAACAACAACGCAAAGAGAAGCCAGCTACTCTGAAGCGGCACGCCAAACAGACGCATCGCCGCTGTGAGCGCCGCCGATGCAACCGCGATAATCATCGTGTAGCCGAGATACTTGCCGATGAGCAGTTGCACCATATTGGCGGGCGACACCCGGAACAATTCGAATGCGCCCATCATGCGTTCACGCACCAGCGCCAGCGCGCCGAGCGACACTGCCGTATGCTGCACCAACAATGCCAGAACGCCTGGTGCATAGTATACCACTGCCGGATAAGCGCCGCTTGCCTGCCCGATTGATTCGGTGCGGATGTTCTGGTAGCGTTGCTGTACCGGCGAGACGATCGTTTCCGGCGCGATGTTGACAAAAATGGCGATCTGCTGATCGAGGAGCATCAGCAGTTCCTTCGAGTCGCGCAGTTCTTCCAACCCGCGCTCGAGGTCGCCGGAAGCCAGGATAGCGTCCACCGCATCGAGAGATTGGATGGCGTCATCGGCGCGCGCCCGCAAGTTTTCGACATCATCGCCGCGACCGGCGAACAGATTGTCCGGTGGAATGGCGTCGCGGAACTGCACGATCAGCGCGCGCAGGGTGCGCAGTTCCTGGCGAATGGCTTCCTGCTCGGCGCGGCTCACCTCGCGTTCGAGTTCGGTCAGACGATTGGCGCCGGCCGTGATCCGCACGCCAACCGTGCGCGCCTGCTGCTGTGCCAGACGAGTTTGTTCCGTCAGCAACGCCTTGTTGATCTCATTGACCTGAGCATACGCCAGGTACTGGATCCATCCTTCGACCAGCGGGTTGATCGCGTTCGAGTAGATCAGAATCGTCGCATTTTCGCCGCGTTGCAGTTTGCCGAACACATCGTCCGGCACGATCTGAACGACGTCGAGATCGCCGTCTGCCAGCGCCGCGCGCGCTTCGGCAGGGGTGTAGGCGCGGTTAACCAACCTGAAGTTGAGACCCACCAGACTCGTGATCTGTGTGCGCATCTCAGCCGGCAGATCGTCGGGCAGAATGAGCGCGGTGCGCAGCACCGGGTTGCTGTTCACAAACCCGGCGCCGAAAAGCACGAGTACCAGGAGCGGACCGGCGACCAGACTGATCAGGAGCAGCGGTTGGCGACGGATCTCGCGCACTTCTTTGAGGAAGTAGGCGCGGATGCGGATCAGCCAGCGCACCGCTTCATCGGCGGGATGCGGGGTGATCAGGGTGCGCTGTGTGGGACGTGTTGGCACTGTGCTGGCCATAGGACTCTCTCCCCATCATCGCATCGGCGGTTTGATCGATCGGCTGGTCTTCCCACTGCCGGATGATACGGATGAAGACATCATCGAAGGTGAGCGCCAGTTCTTCGGCGCTCTCAACAACGATGTTCGGACCATTCGGGTCTTCCAGGACGTTGAGCACTTCTGGAATCCAGTCCCCGGCATCATCGACGGTGACGTACAGTTCACGGTCCGATTCGGGGACGTAGCGCACCTCTTTGACGTGCGGGCAGCGGCGCAGCGCGCCGACCGCTTTCGCCAGATTCGCCGGGTTCGCCAGCGTCAGGTGGATAATCTCGCCACCGAGGGCGCGACGCTTCAGGTTCTGCGGCGTATCCATCGCCAGCAGGCGCCCCTGCCGCATCACGGCGACATAGTCGCAGTACATTGCTTCACTCACGATCTGAGTCGTGATCAGCAGGGTGCGTCCCTGGTCGCGCAGGGTGCGAAAGTAGTCCCAGAATCGTCCGCGCAGCACCGGATCGATGCCCGCCGTCGGCTCATCGGCGAAGATCAGATCCGGGTCGTGCATCAGTGCGCCAACCAGCATGAGACGGCGCTGCATGCCGCCGGAGAGTTGCCGCCCCAGCCGATTGCGCGCACTGGCGAGATCGACGAATTCGAGCAGTTCGTCGAGGCGCCGGCGGATCTGATGGCGACGCATGCCATAGAGTGATGCCAGAAACTCGGCGTTTTCCGCAACGCTCAGGTTCGGGTAAAGCACGAACTGCTGCGGAATATACCCGATGCGCGCCTGCTGTTCGGCGCGAAATGTCGCCGGATTGGCGCCAAGCACGCGGATGGTTCCTTTGTGAGGGCGGTAGAGACCGAGCGCCAGGCGCACGGTGGTGGTTTTACCGCACCCGCTCGGTCCGATCAGCCCGAGGATCGTTCCTTCGGACACAGTATAGGTTTGATCAAAGACGCCGGCGTTTTCGCCGAATATCAGGCTGACGTTGTGCGACTCAATGGCGTTGGCGCGCGTCGATGTCATGGGTGCGCTCCTGCGCGAAGAACTGATACGAATACGCGGTCATTTGGACAATATTGAGTCCACTGCACAAAGGCTTAACCACAAAGGACACGAAGCGCACGAAGGCGAATAAACATGAAGCGCATTTCCTTTGTGTCCATTTGTGACCTTCGTGGTTACCGCTTTTTGCAGTGAAGTCAATAATGGTTTTTGAAAAAATAATCTGACATCGCCCGGTGCAGCCCGCGCAGGCGGGCTTTGCAGCCGTAGCCTGCGGCTTCAGCCGCCGGGCGGACTTTGGCGCCTCTTTCTTCCATTGTACAGGATGAGCGGAAGCGTGAGGCACGCTGTTGTCCGGCGATATCGCTTCAATGCAAAGCAATGTATCGGGGACATTGCGGTATAATACCCATGTGCAGATCGTGGCAGTACATAGCCCCGGTAAAGAAACTTACCTGCGTCTGCGCCCTTATGGCTCGACTACGCTGCCGGGGCAGCCTTTCCTTCATCAGGGAGCAATTACATGGCAGGGGGCGACAAGCCAGGGCATGAGTGCGGCATTTTTGGCATCTACGCGCCGCACGAGGACGTGGCGCGCTTGACGTTTTTCGGTCTCTATGCATTGCAACATCGCGGACAGGAAAGCGCAGGCATTGCAGTCTCCGATGGGCGGCGCATTCATCTCCATAAAGAGATGGGGTTGGTTGCTCAGGTGTTTAATGAGGAAAAATTGCGCCCGCTCAAGGGTTACATTGCTATCGGTCATACGCGCTACTCCACCACCGGCTCCTCGAAACTGCAAAACGCGCAGCCTTTTATGGTCGAAAGCGTCCTTGGTCCGCTGGCGATCAGTCATAATGGCAATCTGACGAACGCGCCGCAACTGCGGCGCGAGTTGTTGATGCGCGGCGTCGGATTAATGTCGTCGAGCGATAGTGAAGTGATCACGCAGATGCTGGCGGGCGGCGAAGGACGCACCTGGGAGGAAAAACTGCGCGTCTTCATGATCCGCGCCGAAGGTGCGTATTGCCTGACGGTGCTGACGCGCGATACGCTCTACGCTCTCCGCGATCCATGGGGGTTGCACCCGCTCTGCTACGGGCATCTCGGTAATGGTGGCTGGGTGGTGGCGTCGGAGAGTTGTGCGCTGGCGACGATCGGCGCAACGCTGGAGCGTGAACTGGCGCCGGGCGAGATCATGGCGTTCGATGAGCGCGGGCCACGCACTATTGCACACTCTCCCGCGCCGCAGCGCGCAATGTGCCTCTTCGAGTATATCTACTTCGCCCGGCCCGACAGCATCGTGGACGGGCAGACCCTCCACGCGGCGCGAGTGGCCGCCGGACGCGAACTGGCGCGCGAGGCGCCAGCAGACGCCGACATTGTTATTCCGGTGCCGGATAGCGCCGTGCCTGCCGCCATCGGCTATGCGCAGCAGTCGGGTATTCCCTATCAGGAAGGGCTGATCAAAAACCGGTATATCGGGCGCACCTTCATTCAACCCGACGACCGCCTGCGCAAACTGGGCGTGCAGTTGAAGTTCAACCCGCTCAGCGATAGTCTGGCAGGCAAGCGCGTCGTGCTGGTGGACGACAGCATCGTGCGCGGGAATACGTCGGGTCCGATCGTGCGGCTGTTGCGTGATGCCGGGGCTGTCGAGGTGCATATGCGCGTCTCGTCGCCGCCAATCAAACACCCCTGCTTCCTCGGCGTCGATATGGCCACTTACCCGGAGCTGATTGCGCACCGCTTGACGCTGCCGGAAATCCGCGATCACCTGGGAGTCGATAGCCTGGCATACCTCAGCCTGGAAGGTCTCATTCGCGCAACCGGCAGTGCGAGCAAGGGGTTCTGCAACGGCTGTTTCACCGGCAGGTATCCGGTGGATGTGCAGCTGCTGGAAAAGGAGGCGTTCGAGGGGTGAGGAAGACGGCAACGTAGCCCAACGGCTGGCGGCTCACCTGCTGCGCTGCCCAGGACTAATACGAACGTGCGGTTATTCGTACCATACTGCCGGGACGCTGCGGGCGAAAGCCCTCGCTGAGGACGCAGTTCGACCATGCTCACTGCACGCGGTTCGACCGTGCTCACCGCACGTGAAAGCCCCGCTGGGGCTGCTGCTGCCGGGGCGCAGTCTGCGTCCACGACACGCCTGCCGGTGTGCGTTGACCGTTGCGCCTTGCCCAACGAACACGCGAACATTTCATCCCCGACGTTGCGCGCCTGGTTCCATCTTGTGACCGGTGACGCTGCCAACCACGATGCCTGTTTTTCCCTCATCTCCCAATCCCCTTCTCCCACAAGCAGTGCGCTGAGCGATGCGCCAAAGCAGGGAGAAGGGGGCGTTGGAGCGAGGCGGCGCTGCAATCCCGTATGGGCGGGTCTCAGACCCGCCCATACGAGGTCTGGCTCTATGCGGTTGCCGTCCTCCTGCTCAGGTGCGTTCCAAAACCTTCGCGTCTTCGTGCCTTTGTGTGAGTTGCTTCGAACAGTATCGAGTGTGAAGGCCATCGGGAAACCGCTCACATATGGAGTCGTGCGCTCGTGCACCGCACACTGTAGCGCGCGTTTTTTGTCGGATCGTTTGTCTCGCCCCGCAGAATGCGTTAGAATATCCGTGTTACTCGCTGAAGCGCCAGATGGCGAAGTGAGCGTTCTGTGGGATCGAATCGTCCGCTGCTGTTGTTGATCGATGGTCACGCGCTGGCGTATCGCGCCTTCCACGCGCTGGCGGAGGCCGGGCTGCGCTCATCGACCGGTGAGCCGACCTATGCGGTCTATGGCTTTACCTCGGCGATGCTCAATGCCATTGAGGAGTATCACCCGGAGTATGCCGCAGTGGCGTTCGATGTCGGCAAAACCTTCCGCGACGATCTGTACGCCGAATACAAGGCGAACCGCGCCGAGACCCCGGCCGAGTTCGAGCAGCAACTCGCACGCATCAAACAGGTGCTGGCGGCGTTCGATATTCCGATCTACACCGCCGAAGGGTACGAAGCCGACGATGTGATCGGCACGCTGGCGCGCCAGGCGACCGAACGCGGCGTCGAGACGCTGATCCTCACCGGTGATACCGACACGCTCCAGTTAGTCAATGAGCATGTGACCGTGCTCCTCAATAATCCGAACCTGCGCGGACCGAAGAATACCACGCGCTACAGCGTTGCAGAGGTCGCAGAGCGCTACAAGGGGTTGCGCCCCGATCAACTTGCCGACCTGCGCGGCTTGAAGGGCGATCCATCCGATAACATTCCCGGCGTCAAGGGCATCGGCGAGGCGGGTGCGATTGCGCTGCTCAATCAGTTCGGCACGATCGAGAATCTGTACGATCATCTGAGTGAAGCGCCGAAGCGCTACCAGAAGCATCTCGAAGGGCAGCGCGACACTGCACTCTTCAGCAAAAAACTGGCGACGATTGTGTGTGATGCGCCGGTGACGCTCAACCTCGCGGCGGCGACGCTCGCCGATTACGACCGCAGCCGGGTGATTGCAGTCTTCCAGGAACTCGAGTTTGGCGCGTCGCTCGTCAAACGCCTTCCTCCTTCCGGCAGCACAACCGCTGCTCAGCCGTTGCCGCCAGCGCCGCAGCCGTTGCCGTCTGTGCCACTGGCGGAACCGCCAGAGCCGCGCCAGGTTGATAGGTTCGCGTCGGAAGCGCCTGCTACATCCGAGCCTTCCGCCGAACCGCAGCAGTTGACTCTGTTCGGCGATACGGAAACAGCGCCGCCTCCTGTGGTGCGCATCGAAGCGCCGCTGCGCGCAGCGCCGGGTGAATACCGCGCTGCGTGTAGCGATGAGGACCTGGACGCGGTGATTGCCGAACTGACCGTTGCGCCGCTGATTGCGTTCGATACCGAAACGCGCGGGATGAATCCGTTGCGCGATGACCTCGTCGGTCTGTCGCTGGCGACGGTTCCCGGTCGGGCGTGGTACATTCCCGTCGGGCATGCCACCGGCGAGGCGCAACTGCCGCGCGAGCGGGTGATCGCGGCGCTGCGTCCGTTCTTTGCCGATCCGGCGCGCCCCAAAATCGCCCACCACGCCAAGTTCGACATCGAAGTGCTGGAGCGCGCCGGAGTCCCGGTTGCCGGTCTGTCGTTCGATACAATGCTGGCAGCCGGGTTGCTCGACAAACGCCGCAACCTGAAAGACCTGGCGTTCTACGAACTGGAACTCGCCGAGCCGCTCGATGCGATTGGCGAACTGATCGGCAAGGGAAAGAACCAGGTCACCTTCGCCGAGGTGCCGATTGCGCGCGCCACGCCGTATGCCGCCGCCGACGCCGATATGACGCTGCGCCTCAAACCGGCGCTCGAAGCGAAATTGCGCGCCGCCGGCAGCGTCGCCGATATCTTCTATCGCCTGGAAATGCCGCTTGTGCCGGTGCTGGTGCGCATGGAACAGGCAGGAATCCTGCTCGATGTTCCGTATATGCAGGCGCTGGGTGAGCGCATGGGGCGGGAACTGGCGCAGATCGAGCAGCAAATCTTCACCATCGCCGGGCAGCCGTTCAACATCAATTCCGGCGATCAGTTGAGCGAGGTGTTGTTCGGTCCCAAGATCAACCTGCCCACCGCCGGTCTCGAACGCACGCGGACAGGGCGCTACTCGCTGACGGCGCAGGCGCTCGAGGAATTGCAGGCGCGCGACCCCACCGGCATCATCGAGTTGATCCTGCGTCACCGTCGCCTGAGCAAACTCAAATCGACCTATGTCGATGAGTTGCCCGCGCTGGTCAACCCGGAGACCGGCAGAGTCCATACCGACTACAATCAACTCGGTGCGGCGACCGGGCGGTTGAGCAGCAATTCGCCGAACCTGCAAAACATTCCAACCCGCACCGAAGAGGGGCGCGAGGTGCGGCGCGGTTTCATTGCAGCGCCGGGCCACGTGTTGATCGCCGCCGACTATTCGCAGATCGAGTTGCGCGTGCTGGCGCACATCACCGGCGATCCGAACCTGATCCAGACCTTCATCGAAGGGCGCGACATCCATGCCGCCACTGCCGCCCGTCTGTTCGGCGTCGGTTTCAGCGCCGTGGACAAGAATCAGCGGCGAATCGCCAAAACCGTCGTTTTCGGCGTTATCTACGGCATCAGCCCGTTCGGCCTGGCGCAGCGCCTCGGCATTTCGCGTGAACAGGCGCGCGCCTTGATCGACAGCCTGTTCAACGAATTCCCCCGCATCCGCGACTATATCGACCGCACGCTGGAAACCGGACGGAACGAAGGGTATGTGCAGTCGCTCTTCGGGCGCCGCCGCCCCATGTTCGACCTGCGCACGTCCGGTCCACGGCGTCAGGCCGCCGAGCGCGAGGCGATCAACCATCCCATTCAGTCCACAGCAGCGGATATCATGAAACTGGCGATGATCGCGGTCGATGCCGAACTGCGCCGCCGCGAGTTGCGCACCCGTATGCTGCTCCAGGTCCACGACGAACTGATCTTCGAGGCGCCGGAAGTGGAAGTAGATGAGGTGGTGGCGCTGGTGCGCGACCGGATGGAGGGCGTGTTGAGCGATATGCGCCCGCCGTTCGCCGTCCCGCTGCGCGTTGAGATCGAAATGGGACCGAATTGGGAAGAATTGACGCCGGTGTGATCCGGTGCGAATACGTAGGGGCAAGGCGATGCAGCGCCCGCCGCGGCATCGCCTCGCCCACCGCCACACCCCCGGCAGCGGCGCCTCGCCCCACAACAGACCAGTCGCCGGGCGGGTAAGCCATAAAGATGACAAACGTCATATCCGGCGCATTGCTATGTATCATTCTCATGTCACGCCTGCATGCCACAATGAGCACAGGCATATGCTACAATGAAAGGGCGCGGCAATGAGCATGGGCGTGCTGACCGGAAAGGATATCTTTTCAGGAGACCATCCGTCTATGACTTTCGTTGAACCCGTGACGCAGGCGCGTGCCCGCGACCAGCGTGTGCTCGATGCAGAGCGTCCCACCTTTTCGATTGTAGCGCCGGTGTATAACGAAGAGGCGCTATTGCCAGAGTTTTATCGTCGCGTTGTGGCAGCCATCGAGCCGCTGGGAGAGCCGTTCGAGATTGTTCTGGTGAATGATGGGTCGCGTGACCGGTCGCTCCAGATTATGCTGGAACTGCACGAACGCGATCCGCGCGTCAAAGTGATCAACTTTTCACGCAACTTCGGGCATCAGATTGCTATCACCGCCGGCGCCGACTACGCGCGTGGCAAGGCAGTCGCCGTGATTGACTCGGACCTGCAGGATCCGCCGGAGGTGATTGTGGACATGATCGCCCGCTGGCGCGAAGGGTATCAACTGGTCTATGGCGTGCGCTCGGAACGCGAAGGCGAAACGGCGTTCAAACTGGCTACCGCTTCCCTCTTCTACCGCCTCATTCGCAAAATCACCAGTGTCGACATCCCTGCCGACACCGGCGACTTCCGCCTGATGGATCGCAAGGTGGTCGATGCGCTCAAATCGATGCGCGAACATCACCGCTTCATGCGCGGGTTGTCGGTGTGGGTCGGCTTCAAGCAGACCGGCGTCACCTACAAGCGCGATGCGCGCAAGGCGGGAGTTACCAAATATCCGCTGCGCAAGATGCTGAAGTTTGCGATGGATGGCATTACCGCCTTCTCATACCTGCCGCTGCAACTGGCGACCTATGTGGGGTTTGGCGTGGCGGCGCTCGGTCTGCTCGGCATTATTGCGGTGATTATTCTGCGTCTGCTCGGCAATGAACTGCTGGGTCAGGCGACGACGCTGGTGGCGGTGCTGTTCATGGGAGGCGTGCAACTGGTTTTCCTCGGCATCCTCGGCGAGTACCTGGGCCGCATTTACGATGAGGTCAAGCAACGCCCCCTCTACATCGTTGCCGATGCCATCGGGTTCGAGGAGTGATCCCCTTCGGCGTCCTGAAATTATGGCACAGCCCGCAGCCATTCTTCTGTGCCGAATTTGGTTTCGGCTAATCGTTCGGCAGCCTGCCACTCCTCTGGTTTGATTGCAGAATCGGTCAATCCATGCTGCGCGCGGAAGGTGTCGATCATCCGCGCGATGATCGCCTCACGCGGCAGACCGGTCTGACGGCGCAGCGGATCGACCCGTTTGGCGGCGCTGGCAATCCCTTTGTCGCTGAGTTTCTCGCGCCCGATCCGCAACACTTCCGTCATCTTCGCGCTGTCGATGTCATACGCCATGGTGACGTGGTGGAGCACTGCGCCGTTGCGCCGCGTTTGCGCCGCCCCGCCGATCTTCCCCGCCGCCGAGGTGATGTCGTTGATCGGCTGGTACCATGCCTCGACGCCGAGCGATGCCAGCGCATCGAGCACCCAGCGGTCGAAAAAGGCGTAGGAGTCGACCATGCTCATGCGCGCGACCAGTTCGACCGGGGCGTAGATGGAGTAGGTGATTGTATTTCCCGGTTCGATGAACATCGCGCCGCCGCCGGTGATCCGCCGGACGACCTGTATCCCGTGGCGTTGCGCGCCGTCTAGATCGACTTCGTTACGCAGTGACTGGAAGCGCCCGATCACAACGGCGCCGGCAGCCCATTCCCAAATGCGCAGCGTCGGCGGGCGACGTCCGGCGGCGACTTCTTCGAGCAGCGTTTCGTCGAGCGCCATGTGCATCACCGGAGAGGTTGGCGCGTCCTGGATCAACTGCCAGTCATACATGCGCCAGGAAGATGATGGATGTGTGCTCATTGCGCACCTCCCTGAAGAGCGCGGCGTACCGCTTCGGCAACTCCTTCCGGCGTAATGCCGAGTAATTCGGCGTGCGCGGCTGCGTCGTGCACCCGTGCGGCAATCGTCTCGACCGGCGTATCCGCCGGGAGACCTTCGAGCGCGGCTGTCATCCATTCCAGCGCTTCCGCCGGTTCGAGAAAGAAATCGCCGCTCAACACCACATCACGCAGCGCACCATCAGCCACGTTCAGATCAACGACCACCAATTTCCCGCCGGGGATTTTGTATTCGCCATGCATGACGCTTCCCTTTCTTCCGTGTGACCATTGCCTGCTGTAGTGTCTCTCACGACCAGACCAATCATACGTTGGGCGAGCATGCTCAACATCTCAACGCAGGGTCAACGTGCGCGCCTGATAGCAATGGAGACGAACCGCTTTGCACAGCGTGACAGAGCAGAGTCGGGCGCAGGTGTCTAGTAGGTGTTCGCTCTAGGCTTTGACCTGATCTATTGCCCACTGACGCGCCATACTTTTCAGCGCATCTTCATATTTCGTCCAATTGTAGAGGGTCTCAGGATCGAAATCCGCTCCATTGGGCCACACAAGCGTGTGGACTTCAGGATCGATCGCTACCTGATTGAACAATGTTTCGTCCTGTAAGGCGCCGTATATTTCCCCTGCCAGTACAGGCTGAAAATTAATCTCGCGTTCTGTTCCATCATCGAATTTTACGCGCAGAGTATAGGGGCGGACGATTTCTAATCCGATGACGCGGCAAATTGCGTGATTCATGCCTTTTCCTGCCTTTCCAATCACTTGAGTGGCGCTATCTTGTGGGGAAGTTGTCCAGACTGTAGTCGCGCCCAGTTTTCAAGCAATTCTTGGTGATGTAACTCCGCCCATGCCTCCACGAGACGTTTCTGGCGTTGCGGTAAATCGCCGCTGATGTACTCGATAGGGTCAATTCCATAAATCGCCGCATAGTTCTGGTAGTAGACGTGAAAATGCGGCTGATGGTGTGGTGTGCCAGGTTCTACATACATGCGGATAATAACTCCAAAGAAGTGTGCGAGTTCAGGCAAGATATGCTCCCCAGATGTCAGGTTGTAAAGAAAGGATCGATCAGCGCGTCCGGGATTTGATTACGTTCGCTACACGTATTTATATGTTCCTGATGATGTTTGTTGTGGCATGGTCTTAATTTTTGTGGATGGTAAAAGCGATCAGGGTTCAGTACGATCCTTTCCGTGCTGTGTGCTGCGAAGGTATTGTAGCATAGGCGCACAGGCGCGACAAACGGTGAATGCAACATTATATCCGACGGCGTTGGCTGAGCTTGTCGCAGCCAACGCCAGCCGCCCTGTATCCCGCACACGCCAGCGAAGGACACGTCGATCAGACCGACTCACCCGCATACGTCCTGTGCTATAATTGACATATATCGTGTACCAGCCGATTCATGCGGCGCCGCTCACAGGCGAGCGGCGCTTTCTATGGAGATCAGGAAGATGGCGACGACATCAGATCTGCGCACGAATATGATCATTCGCTACAATGGTCAGTTGCACCGCGTGATGGAGTTCTACCACCATGCCCCCGGCAACTGGCGCGCCATGGTGATCATGAAACTCAAGAACATCGAGACCGGTAAGACCATCGAAGAGCGGGTGCGCGCCGGTTCCGAAATCGAGATTGTGCGCGTCGAAAAGCGCCCGATGCAGTTTCTCTACCGCGAGGGCGATGTCTACCACTTCATGGATACGGAAACGTTCGAGCAGATCGAAGTGGCGGAAGACATGATCGGCGCACCGGCGAAGTTCCTCAAAGAAAACGAGATGGCCGACATCCTGTTCTACGATGACAATAAAATCCTGGGAGTCGAACCGCCGCTGTTCGTGACGTTGCAGGTGACGGAAGCAAGCGTCGCGGTGCGCGGCGATACGGCGACCAACGTCAACAAACAGGTCACGCTCGAGACCGGCGCGGTCGTTTCGGTTCCCGCCTTCGTCAATCAGGGTGATTATGTGCGGATCGATACACGCACCGGCGAGTATATCGAACGAATCAAGTAGGCTGTCTGACGACCATGGGCAAGATCGTCACTGCGGGAGAAATGCGCGCCATCGAAGAAGCGGCGGTTGCCCGCGGCGCGACGTGGTCGGGCTTGATGGAGCACGCCGGCGCTGGGGTGGCGCGGGTTGCACTTGACGTACTCGGCAACCCCACGGGTCGCCGCGCGCTGGTGCTGGTCGGTCCCGGCAACAATGGCGGCGATGGGCTTGTAGCAGCGCGCCTGCTCCACGATGCCGGCGTGCAGGTCACACTCTACCTCTGGCGGCGGAGCAATGCCGCTGGTGACGAAAACTGGCAATTATGCCGCAAACGCGCCATTCTCGAGGTGTGCTCCGCCGATGATCTGCACGGTGAGACGCTGCGCGCCACGCTTGCCGAAAGTGACCTGGTGATCGATGCGCTCCTCGGGTATGGCGCCAACCGCCCGGTCGAAGGCGAACTGGCGACGATTATTGCAACGCTGAATGCAGTGACCGCGCAGCGGGAGCGGGCGAATCGGCCCTTTGTGCTTGCGGTGGACGTTCCTACCGGCGTTCACGCCGATAGCGGCGCGTTGCTCGGCGATGCGGTGCGCGCCGATCTGACCGTTTCGACCGGTCTGCTCAAACGCGGGTTGCTCTTCTACCCGGCGCGCGCGTATGCTGGCGAACTGCGCAGCGTCGATATCGGACTTTCGCCAGACGACCTGGAGGGTATCATGTCCGAACTGATCGACGGGAAACTGGCGCGTTCGCTCCTGCCGCCTCGTCCGCCGGACTCGCATAAGGGCACATACGGCAAAGTGCTCGTGGTCGCCGGATCGGTCAATTATCCCGGTGCGGCATCGCTGGCGAGCGCTGGCGCGGCGCGTGTCGGCGCCGGGCTGGTGACCCTCGCGGTCGGGCGCAGTCAGGTGTTCGGTCCGGGTCGTATCCCCGAAGTCACGCTCCACCCGTTGCCCGAAGCCGAATGGGGAGTGCTCGGCGATGTCGCAGCCGACGAACTGCTCACCATCCTCGGCGATTATCAGGTGTTGCTGGTCGGTCCGGGTCTGGGGCGCGAAAAGGCGACGCGCGCTTTCTTCGAGCGGTTGCTTGGGTTGCAATCGCCGCGCCATCGCGGGCAGATCGGGTTTCGCATCGCAACGGCAGGAAGTGAGAAAGCCGCCGTGAAACAACGACCGGAACTGCCATTCACGGTTATCGATGCCGATGGGTTGAATATCCTGGCGGATCTGATCCATCATCCTGAGACGACAGATGTCGCTCCCAGCACGGTCTGGGATCGCCTGCCTCATGGCAGGTGCGTGCTGACGCCGCACCCCGGCGAGATGCGCCGCCTGCTCGGCGTCGAACAGATTGCCGACGTTCTGCTTGATGTGGCGAAGGACGCCGCTGCGCGCTGGAAGCAGATCGTGGTGTTCAAAGGCGCAACCACCGTTATTGCCGACCCGGAAGGTCGAGTGCGCGTGAACGACGGCGGCAACCCGGCGCTGGCGACTGCCGGAACCGGCGATGTGCTGGCAGGCGCTATCGCGGGGCTGCTGGCGCAAGGGCTGAAGCCGTTCGACGCCGCCACGCTCGGCGTCTACCTCCACAGCGCCGCAGGCCGTATGGTGCGTGATGAACTTGGCGATACAGGAGCGCTCGCCGGTGACCTGCTGCCGCGTCTGCCATTGGCGATCCGCGCCCTGAAACAATCGTGAAGGAAGGCGCTGCCATGACGACGCTGGAACGACCCGCTCGCCCCCGGCGCGTCCACTATCCGGAGAGCGACGGCAAACCCATGGGTGAGACCGATCTGCACCGCGACTTGATGACCGATCTCATCTTTGCTCTGAAGTGGTTCCTGAGTTCGACCATCGCCTACGTGGCGGGCAATCTGTTCATTTACTACGAAGAAGGCAACCCGCGCGCCGTTGTTGCGCCTGATGTGTTCGTCATCATGGGTGTGCCGCAGCGCCGTCGTCGGATCTTCCAAACCTGGAAGGAAGGCGGGCGTGTGCCGGATGTGGTCATCGAGATTACCTCAAAACGCACGCAGAAGGATGATCGTGAACGCAAACCGGCGATCTACGCTGCGCTGGGAGTGCCGGAGTATTTTATCTTCGATCCCAACGGCGACTATCTCGATCCACAGCTTCAGGGTTTCCGGCTGGTCAATGGGATGTATGAACGTATGCAGACGTTTCCGTTGAGGAGCGACGCCCTGAACCTGGAACTGCGCCAGGAAGACTCGATCCTGCGGCTCTATAACTCGCAAACCGGTGAGCGGTTGCCAACATCGGACGAAGAAGTGCTGGCGCGGCGTGCGGCGGAAGCGGCGCGTCTGGCTGCCGAACGCGAGTTGCTCGCAGAAACGCAGGCGCGCCTGGCGGCGGAGGCGGCGCGTCTGGCGGCGGAGGCGCATGCCGCAAAACTGGAAGCCCGCGCCGCAAAATTGGAGGCGGAAGTTGCCCGTTTGCGCGCTGCACTGGCGAAGCGCGCGAAATCGTCAACCGAACCACAGGCGCCAGAGGAGGCGTAGCCATGCCGATCTACGAGTATCTCTGCCCGCATTGCAATGGACGTTTCCAGAAACTGGTGTACGGATTCCGCGATCCCGAGGGTCTGGCCTGCCCGCGTTGCGGCGCCACGGACGTGCGCCGTGCGATTTCGCGTGTGGCGGTGCTCAAGTCCGAAGAATCACGCGTTGAGGCGCTTGCCGATCCTTCGATGCTCGCCGGTCTCGATGAGAATGACCCGCGCTCGATTGCGCGTTGGGCGAAGAAACTGGGAAAGGAACTTGGCGAAGAAGCCGGCGACGACTGGGACGAGATGGTGGACGAGATGCTGGAAGAGGAATTGCAGCGCAAAGAAAAGGGCGAGGAAGACGGCGCCGATGAGGACGGGGAAGAATCGTCCGCTTCATCGAAAAAGAGTTCGGCAGGACCGGATGATCTGGGGTGGGCGTAGGCGGCGAGCGTGCCATGCATTTTCGTGTCCATTTTCTGGCGGCTGCGGTGACCGGTCTGGCGCTCTATCCGCGCTCGCCGTTACGCGCCGCGCTGACTACCCTCGGCGGCGTGGCGCTGGATGCGGATCATTTTTTGCTGTATGCACTGCGCAGCGGCGATTGGAACCCGGTCGGCGCGCTGCGCTACGACCGTCGGCGTCACCGTCCACCCCGGTATGGCGACACACGACCGCGCTACGGGTCGCTCCGCTCCGTCGCGCATGAGCCGCAGGTCACGTTGCCGCTGGTCTGGCTCGCAGCGCTCCTCTGGTCCCCGTTGCGCCCGCTTGCCGTCGGATTGACGGTTCATCTGGCGCTCGATTTGCATCTGCCGCGCTACAACTGGCGCGTGTATCGTCGGGCGCGGGGCAGGTGCGAACGGTGCGGCATCGCCGGCGTTCCGCTCGAAGTCTACTACCTGGTCGATCCGCGTCGTGGCGGCAGGCGCTGGTCTGCGCAGAACTGCGTGCTCTGGTGTGCAGAGTGCGCGCGCGAGGCGAGAGGGAAGAGGTGAGAGGGGAGAGGGGAGAGGCGAGAGGCGAGAGG
>CALGYB010000170.1 GCA_937935075.1 uncultured Roseiflexus sp.
TATGCGATATATCGGTTTTGTGCATGATGTCAGTATAGCACGAGGAGCGAGTTAGAGGGAGGGAGCGCCGGGAACCGAGAACTGAGGACCGAGAACTGAGGACCGAGGACTGAGGACCGAGGACTGAGGACCGAGGACTGAGGACCGAGGACTGAGAACTGAGAACTGAGGACTGAGAACTGAGGACTGAGGACCGAGAACTGAGGACCGAGAACTGAGGACCGAGAACTGAGAACTGAGAACTGAGAACTGATACTAAATCGCAGTCAGTCAGTTTGCAAGACGCAACGGTCAACGCGCTCCGGCTGGCTTGTTGTGGACGCATGACTGCATAACCGTGCATGCGGATCAGCCCGGTCCAGCCCGCGCAGGCGGGCTTCGCAACCGTCGCCTGCGGCTTCAGCCGCCGGGCGCAGCGCGGCGCCGGATTATGTGGTCAATGTTCATTAGTCGCCGGGCCGGGGAGACTCAGGAATCGAAAACCAGGCGCCGGAAGTTTGCAACGTGACCTTCACGTGCTGCGCCCCCGGCGCCTGGTTCCAATCAGCCCTGTGTGTCAGTTTCTGGGTTCTGTTACTCCTGGCTCTTTCGCAGTTCCTCGACGCGCGCCGCCAGTTGCGCAATCTTCTCGCTCAACTCATCAATGTCGCGCTTGGAGGGGATGTTCAGGCGGTTGAGGAACTCTTCCATGCCCTGCTCGACGCGGTCGCTCACTTTCTCGACTTGCGGGCGATTCGCCGTCAGGCGGTTCTGCATTTCGTGCAGAAGTTTCTCTGCGTCCTTCTGCGCCAGTTCGCCGCGCTCGACGAGCTTCTTGACGAAGGCTTCGACTTCATCGAAGGTCATGGCGACAGCGCCAAAGCTGGCGAGCAACAACCGGCGCATGCCGTCGATAATCCACTTGTTGGCGCCAGGCGCGCTCTCCTCGACTTCGGTGACTTTGACTTCGACTTCCTCGGTCATGGGTTGCCTCCTGCTGCTACGATATGTACGGGAAGGAGCATCCTTCGATCCACCTTCATAACGCATCGCGTTATGACTGTAGTATAGCACGATGGCGGATAGGAGTCAAGCAGCGCTCCTGGTGGGGGTGCAGCCGTTTCGTTATTGACTGGTTCGAGCAGGCTGCTGCTGAACAGAGCAGCGAGTGACGGGATGTTCAGTGCGCCTCTCCCGCTCCGTTTGGGCGAAACGACGCCTGGCGACCCTGCCGGATGCTGAGCGCAGTCAATCCCAGAAACAACAGGATCGCCATTGCATTGAGCATGCCGCCCCAGCGCCGCACATCTCCCAATCCTGCCAGATCGCCGCCAATGCGCACCAGAAGCGACAGGTGCAGCAGCGCCAGCGGCAGGTAGCTCCAGGTGCGGAATCGCACCGGCAGGTGCAGCAGCGCAGGAATAATAATCGGCGCGTGCCCAAAGATCATGGCAAAGACGAAGCCGACGAAAATGGCGTGCAACAGCGCATCATAGAACGGACCGGCATACAATGCGCCGGAGAGCAGCGCAATGATTCCGCCGATGACGAGCCAGACGCTCCCCGATAGCATGCATGTAGCGCTGAAGCGCGGCAGTCCAGGCTTTCGCAGTGTGCGGCGCGCGATGTCGTACTGCACCAGCCACGCTCCCAGCGCCAGAAATCCGGCGCCTGTTGTGCGCATGCCGGCATCCATGGCGACGCCCGCCAGGAGCAATCCTCCCAGCAGCAGGATTACCCCTGCGGCAAACCACCACAATGCCAGCGGGGGAAGATTGCGCAGGCGCCCCAATTCCAGCCGTTCGCCGAGGATGGTCAGGATCAAAAACCCCGCCCACCAGAGCGACGCCAGCGCCAGCGGTCGCCCGGCGAGCCAGAAGAGGTTGCCGCCGAGCCAGGCGGCGGCGCCGAGCGCCATGGTCATAGTGAAGCGCGCCGGCTGACGCCTGATGATCACCGCGAAGATTGCCAGCAGCACCAGGCTGCCGCCGGTTACCAGGAGCGCCGCCAGGCTGACGGGCGCGCCGAGCAGCATGGCGCCGCCGCTGATCAACGTCAGCGCAGGACCGACAAATGTCCAACTGCGCCCCACTGCTACTGCCCGCTCCAACCCGATGACTGTGCCCAGCATACCGCAGACGAACAACGGTCCGTGGAGCAGCGCCAGCCGACCATGCGGTGCGGGCAGCGCCCACCCCATACGCATCAACCCTGACCAGATGCCGCCGATCAACAGACTCGCCACGCCAACTGCCAGCACGATGCGAATCACAGGCGTCAGACGGGATGTTACTGTCAGCGGCAGGACCTGTGCAATGGCACGTTTCATGTCACCCTCGCAGGAACTGAGCCAAATGGCCTGATTCGCCGCCACACATGCCCGATGAATGCCGCAATGCCGGCGACGAGGAGGAAAGCGGCAACCGGCGTCATCCAGGCGACGCGCTCGCGCCCAGCCATTCCGGCAAACGGCGCCGACAGGGTTGCAAGCAGAACGCCGCCGTTGAGTGCGCCATAACAGAGCCAGGCGAGCCACATCGCTCCCCGTGTCCCGGCGGCATCCAGGCGCGGCAGAATCCAGATTGCCGTCCCGCACGCAAACTGAACCGTCCATCCCAGCAGCATCAGATGCACATGCCCGGTGCGCCACGTCCAGAACGACGGCCAGAGATGCACCCCCTTGTCCGCCAGGAGCATGCCGCCGATCAGCGCTCCCAGCGCCAGGTATATCAGTGCGGTGCGGATCATGAAAACGCTGACCCGTGGCATCAGCCGCCTCCCATCCGCGAACGATTCATGTCAGGTCGTCCTCGAACCCGGGGCCAGAGTGCGATCACCAGCAGCCAGACGGCGCATACCTGGAGGAGGGCGGCGACTGCCAGCGTCCACGCTGACCAGGGGCGCGGCGTCATGGCGTGCATCGGTTCCGCCACGGCGCGCAGGAGCAGCCCGCCATTCAGGGCGCCATACGCGATCCAGCCGAGGCGTTCGTTGCCGCGTGGACGATCACGTGAAAGGACGGGAAACATCCAGAGCGCCACCCCGCCGATCAACTGTGTCGCCCAGCCGACCATGAGCAGGTGGTAGTAGACGGGCAGGAGCAGACCGAGACGCGGGTGCAGCGGCATCCCGGCGTTGATCAGCAGCAGTGCGCCAACAATGACACTGACCAGCAACTGAACGAAGGCGGTTTTGACATACACGCGCGCCTGACGGTGCATCCATCCACCTCTGTGATACCTGATACTAATACTAATGTGCGGTCATTTGGACAAGAATGACTTCGCTGCAAAAAGCAACCACGAAGGTCACCAAGGGACACAAAGGAAATGCGCTTCATGTTTATTCACCTTCGTGCGCTTCGTGTCCTTGGTGGTTAAGCCTTTTTGCAGTGGACGCCAGGAATGGTTTTTGAGAAAAGAATCCGGCATCGCCTGGTGAAGACCGCGCAGGCGGGCTTTGCAACTCCAGCCTGCGGCTTCAGCCGCCGGGCCGAGCGCCAGCCGGCGCAAACGGGCTGCGCCAGGGCAGGCGCGGCGTGGACTGGCGCCGGAATGCGTCAAGCCCGCGCAGGCGGGCTGAAGCCTGACTGTCCAGCGTCCTGTCCGCATATCTAACCGCGCCGAAATGCTTCAAGCCCGCACAGGCGGGCTGAAGCCCGCCCTACTCCTGCACGGCGCATCCCCGCTCCAGCCCGCGCAGTGGCATCAGCAGCCCCGGCGGGGCTTTCATGTCCTCAGCGAGGGCTTTCGCCCGCAGCGCCCCGGCGTCCCGCAGCGCGCCCCGGCAGTAATGACCGCGCATGAGTATGGCATCACCACGAGTGTAGCACGTGACAATGAGCAAAGACAGCGACTTTTGTCGCACAGGCGTCGTGTTCAGTGGAAGATGGATTCAAAGTGCCTCAGTCGCCATGCGAACGAGCGGAACGCAGCGCTACGGGCGAGCAAAGCCCCGCGCCTTTGGGTCTTGGGTGAGCGGTTTTGCAGCGTAGAAAAATGGAAAGGATCAACAGATCCGCGGCAACTGTTCGCCGACCATCATATCGACGATGCGCGTCCCGCCGATGCCGGTGCGCGCCGCCACCAGCCCCGGATGGTCAGCGGTGACGCGCCCGATGATGGCCGCCTGCCGCCCCAGCGGATGCGCGCGCATGCGCGCCAGCAGGCGTTCAGCGTCGGCAGGCGGCGCCATCGCAATCAATTTCCCCTCGTTTGCCACATAGAGCGGGTCCATACCGAGCAATTCGCATGCTGCGCGCACGGCGTCCTGCACCGGCAGGTTGCGTTCGTCGATCACGATGCCGACCTGCGAGGCGCGCGCGATTTCGTTGAGCGTCGATGCCACCCCGCCGCGCGTCGGATCGCGTAGAACGTGGATATTGCGCGTTTCGTCCAGCAGATCGGCGACCAACCCATTGAGCGGCGCCGTGTCGGATTCGACCGTTGCGCCGAACTCAAGCCCTTCGCGCACGCTGAGAATAGCAATGCCGTGGTCGCCAATCGTCCCGCTGACGATAATCACATCTCCCGGTTGCGCTCGTGTCGGTCCAATGTCGATCCCTTCCGGCACGATGCCGAAACCGCTGGTATTGATGTAGACGCCGTCGCCGTGCCCGCGATCAACGACTTTGGTGTCGCCTGCGACCAGGGTGACTCCGGCGCGGCGCGCAGCCGCTCCCATGCTGCGCGCAATGGCGGCGAGTTGATCGAGCGGCATCCCTTCTTCCAGAATGAACCCGGCGCTGAGGACAAGCGGCTGCGCGCCGCGCATAGCGATGTCGTTGATCGTGCCGTTCACCGCCAGATCACCAATATTGCCGCCGGGGAAGAAGAGGGGCCGCACAACGAACGAATCAGTCGAGAATGCCAGCCGCGCCCCGCCGATCGCAACCAGCGCCGCGTCGCCCATATCGACTGCGCCCGCCCCGGCGAATGCAGGCAAAAACAGGTGCTCGACCAGTTCCGCCGACAGTTTGCCGCCGCCGCCGTGCCCCATGACGATGTTCGGGTGATCGCGCAACGGCAGCGGGCAGGACCATCCCTCGAAGTTCAGTCCTTCGCTCATCGTGCGACTCCCACCTCTTCAGCCTTGATGAACCGTCCGTACTGGTAGTATGCTGCGCAGGCGCCTTCGCTCGACACCATGGTGGCGCCCAGGGGAGTGCGTGGGGTGCATTCCCTGCCGAACGCCGGGCACTGATTGGGCTTGAGCATACCCTGGAGCACCTCGCCGCTGCGACAGATCGGCGACTCGCGCGTCTGAATGTCACCGACTGCGAAGCGCGCCTCGGCGTCGTAGGCGCGATAGGCGTCGCGCAAGCGCCAGCCGCTCTGCGGGATGACGCCAATGCCGCGCCATGCCCGGTCGGTCACCTCGAAAACTTCGGACAGCACCTGCTGTGCTGCGACATTTCCCTCTGGTCGCACAGCGCGTTCATAGGCATTGTCGAGTTCGGCGCGCCCCGCCTCCAGTTGCAGAATGATGCGGCGGATGCCTTCCAGCACGTCGAGCGGCTCAAAACCGGTGACCACAATCGGCACGCGGTACCGTTCGACCAGCGGCTGGTACTGCCAGGTGCCCATAACGCTGCACACATGCCCGGCTGCCAGGAACCCCTGCACGCGGTTCGTCGGCGATTCCATAATGGCGGAGATGGCCGGCGGGACCAGGACGTGCGATGCCAGCATCGAGAAGTTGCGCAACCCTAAGCGATGCGCCTGCAAGACGGCCATGGCATTGGCGGGCGCTGTCGTCTCAAAGCCGATGCCGAAGAAGACCACCTCGCGGTCGGGGTGCTGCTGTGCCAGGCGCACGGCGTCGAGCGGCGAATAGACGATACGCACATCCCCGCCTTCGCTCTTGACGCGGAACAGGTCTTTCGCGCTTCCAGGCACGCGCAGCATGTCGCCGAACGAGCAGAAGATGACGTTCGGGCGGGAAGCGATTGCCAGCGCCTTGTCGATGATTTCCAGCGGCGTCACGCACACCGGGCAGCCAGGACCGTGGATGAGTTCGATCTCTTGCGGCAGCAGTTGATCGATCCCGTTGCGAATGATCGAGTGCGTCTGCCCGCCGCAGACTTCCATAATCGCCCAGGGGCGCGTGGTGATACGACGAATCTCGGCAAAGAGCCGCTGTGCCAGATCCGGGTCGCGGTATTCGTCCAGGTACTTCATGCCGCCTCCTCCGCCGCCGCGTCGGTGCGCAACTCTTCGTCGAGTAAGCCGATGCTCTGGAACAGCGCCAGTGTCTCCAACGCCGATTGCTCATCGAGGCGCGTGATGGCAAACCCGACATGCACAATCGTATAGTCGCCAACGGTAATGTCGGGCAGGTATGCCAGGCAGACATCCTTGACAATGCCGTTGAAATCGACTTTGCCCATGCGAATGCCGTTCATTTCGTAGATTTCTTTCACCTGACCAGGAATGCCAAGACACATGGCGCTGTCCTTTCGCACGTACTGATGACGTCGTCACGTAAGAGCCTGTCTGAAAACGCTCGTTGGGCAGGCGAAGTCGATGCCTTCGCCCGCCTGTTGATGTCGATGTGCGCCGACCAAATTTCGCCGTCGGTTGTTCGGAGAGCGTGCCGCCCTCCAATCTGTCCGACTGTGCGCCTGAAAAGAAAGATAGTGCGCCAGACTGTCAAAGATACCCGCGAAGGGGCAGGACTGCGAACTATGCCGTCAAGGGCTTGTGTAGAGTTGTCAACCGCGAGAAGACGTTTCAGCCACTGCCTGGCGTCGCCGCGCGTCGAGCCAGGCGATCCAGTCGTCCAACCCGGCGCCGGTGCGCGCCGAGGTGTACAGCAGCGGAACACCGGGATGGACTGAGTCAATGTTGGCTTCGGCTGCGCGCATGTCGAACTCCACCGCCTCCGCCAGATCGACTTTCGTGACCACGACGCAATCCGCCGATATGAATGCGCCAGGATATTTCAACGGCTTATCCTCGCCCTCGGTCACCGACAGCAGCACCGCGCGCGCCGCTTCACCCAGGTCGTACCCTGTCGGACAGACGAGATTGCCGACATTTTCGATGAACAGCACATCGAAATCGTTCAGGTTCCAGCCTTCCAGATAGCGCTCGATCAGGTGCGCTTCCAGATGACACATATCGCCGGTCTGAATCTGGCGCACCGGAGCGCCGCTACGCGCCAGGCGCCGCGCGTCGTTGTCGGTCGCCAGATCGCCGACGAGCGCCGCCACCCGCAGGTCGTGCTGCCGCATGCGGCGCATGGTTTCCTCGAGCAGCCGGGTCTTGCCGGCGCCAGGGCTGGAAAGCAGATTGACGACGAAGACGCCAGAATCGGTAAAACGGTTGCGCAACTCAGCCGCCAGGCGGTCGTTCTTGCTGAGCACCCCCTGGCGAATCTCAAGGAGTCGTGGCGTTGCCATTGACACTTCCCTTTCCATTACCATTCAGCGACTTGCCGAAGTGCCGGGCGAAATCGACTGGCAGCGCGATCATCTGCTGAACACACAGATCGTCGAGCGCGTGGACGAGAGCGACCATTCCCGGAGCTGCCGCACCGATAATCGTCATTATAGGCGATTCGCGGAATGGGTGCGCCAATACTGCCGGGTCAATCGCTGGCGCACCAGATCATCGAGCGATACCGCCGAACATGCCAGCAACTTGGCGTGATCGAGGAGGCAGTACAGTGCTTCGAGCGTTCGCGGCTCGTTCAGACGATCAAGCAACTGCTCGACCCCGGCGCGCTGCGCGCCGGGGCGGTGATGACCGTCGAGCGTGCAGGTCATGGCGCTCCCGTTTGACATAAACTCTATGATTACAGACGCTGACGCACGCCAGCGTGGAAAGGTCAATCCACCGCAAACGATGCACTGGCGCAATGGAACGCTGCTGCGGCAACTGACGGTATTGCGGAGAAGGAATGCTGGCTCCGATTATAATGATAGTGTGCACCAAATAACAGTTAACGCGCCTTCACCCGTGACACAGGAGTGACAACCAGGGCGAACGGAGGGGAAGGTGGAAAAGTTGCAGGTGCGCATCTGGAAAAGACGTTGCACCGCAACGTCTTCGGCGCTGCACGTTACTTCAAGGGTCTTGGCGGAAAAAGGCAGCAGGCAGCGCGGGCGCGCCCTGTGACTGTCACCAACAGGCGCCGGGCGATCTGTGGGTGTCTTGCACGGTGCGGCGACGCTTGAGCCGCGCAGGGGTGCGGATGAGGCGACGGTCCGCCCCAGAAGGTCCTAGCCCCTAACCCCTAACCCCTGACAATCGATCGCAACCAGCGCCTCATCGAGCAGCGCCGCAGCGCCATAGTCGCGGTGGGCAAGGAAGATCGCACGTGCACGGATCAGATGGTCGCGGGCGCGGGCAGCGTCGCCAAGGTGAAACAGCGCATTCCCCTGGTTCGCCAGCACCCGTCCATACCAGAGCGGGTCGCTCTCCTGATCGCGGCTTGCCAACACCTCGTCATACAATCGCACGGCTTCGAGCAGATGATCGGTAGGGGAGGCATTGGACGAAATGCGCAGCGCATTGGCAAGAGTGACCTGCGCATTGAGCCACTGCTCGTAGTGCGTATCGCAGGTGTAGACCCGGAGCGACTCCCGCAACGACTGGATGGCCCGTTCGCGCAATATCTGATCGCCATTGCCGGCAGGCGCGAGTGTCAGGATCGTCAGCGCCAGGCGGTAATGCGCCAGCGCGTAGAGATCGGGCGTGCGCTCGATGGAGCAACAACGCAGCGCTTCCTGGAACCACTCGTTCGCCTCGACTAACAAGGTGCGCTGCCCGTTGGCAAGGTCCTGGCACAGCATGCCCAGTCGCAACGCCAGATACGCGCGCAGATCGAGACGGCGACTCCCGCCGGTCAGGCGCACTGCATCGCGCAGCGCCTGTAATGCTGCTGACGCCTGACCGACATTCGTATAGATCGTTGCCAGACGATCAAGCAGTTGCGCTGCAAACAACGGTGAAATCTGGCGAACTTCCTCGATCGCCCGTTGCAGCGCGGCGATCGCGGTATCGTACTGCTGGCGGGCGAGCGCTTCGGCGGCATGCGCCGGCAGGACGCACGCCGCGATTTCACCGCTCAGCGTATCCGCCGCAGGCGGCGAGTCGCGCAAGCCCGCCATATACGCGACCAGATCAAGCAGAGCGACCAGATCGCCGTGCAACCGCTGGCGCAGATGCCGATAGGCATCCGGGTCATTGTGCAGCACGAAACGATTGTAGTGCGCTTCGGGGGAGGAATCGCGCGCCAGCGCGCGCCAGGCGCTCGCGCGATCATTCGCCAGCGCCAGCGTGTAAAAACGAAGTGCATCAGGCATATCGTCCGGCGTTTGCCCGATGAGCAGCGCAGCGCATACTTCTTCGGCGCCGGCAACGGGCGGGATCACCAGGTATGCCGTCGGTGCGGGAAAGATGCCGAGCGGTTGTGGGCGAAGCGATAGATGCGCCATAGCGCCTCCTTTCGGGGAGACCCCGTATCTGTCGGCTCTATCGCTACAGGCGCCATTGTCTTTCGCGATATGCCAGCGCCGAATGGTCACGACACTGTGGTTTCCGGCGCGTTCTCTTCATATTCCAGCGCCGTTAGTTCGATCTCCTGTCCTGTCACGATGCGTCCGCACGGGGCGCCACAACGCGGGCAGCGGAACCGTTGCGGATCAGGCAGCGCCACCACTGCTTCGCAGTCGGCGCAATACGCCTGTAATGGCACATCTTCGATCTCCAACCGCGCTCCTTCCAGTCGTGTGCCGGCAGTGGCGACATCAAAGCCGAACAAGAGCGCATCGCGCACCACGCCCGACAGAACTCCCAGCCGAAGATGTACTGCTGTCACCCGTGTGACGCCCGCCTTCGTCGCCGCTTCTTCGGCAATCTCTACCAGACTGTGAGCAATCGATAGTTCATGCATACGCTGGCGTCGGCTGCAAGGCGCACGAATCCAGGCAGACAAACGTCCGTCAACGCTGACGTCGGCTGCTCTGACTCCCTGGCGCAGATCGGTGCGGCAGAACTCACGGTGCAAAATACGGAGATTTGCTTGAGGTTATTATAGTAAACCGCTGAAGTGTGCGCCGGTTAACAAATCGCAACTAAGAGAGAGTATATGATAACGAAACGGCTGGATTGCATGCTGATGCGGCGCGATCATGGACACAATCTGAACAAAAGGTAGGCGTTTTCAGTCTAATAGGAAGATCGACCGTGACCAGCGTTGGCTGAGCCTGTCGAAGCCAACGCCAACCGCTTCACAGGTGCAAGTGTGTTTGTCCGGATTTAGATTGATCGTCCTACAAGAGGACCAACTGCTCGCCGTGCATGTCGCTTGACCAGTGGATCGGCGCGCGGCGCGGCAGTGCGACGACACTGACGTACTGCACCCCTGCAAGCGCCAGTACGCCGCGCACCGCCTGCTCGGCGATCTGTGGCGTATTGGCTTCACGTGAAAGGTGCGCCAACCAGGCGCTGCGCCGTCGCCCGCCGGCGCCGAGACGGGCAAGCAGGCGTCCGGCGGCGATATTGTCCAGATGCCCGGTTGGACTGTAGATGCGATGTTTGACGACTTCCACATACGGCGCACGCCACAATTTCTCCTGATCGTGGTTTGCTTCGATGACCACCAGATCGGCCGGGGTCAGTCCTTCCACAATCGTGTCATTCCAGTGCCCCAGGTCAGTTGCGATGCCGACGCACCATCGCCCTGCGCTGATGGTGTATCCCACCGGCTCGGCGGCATCATGCGGCACCGGGAAACTGCGCACGTCGAAACCGGCAATCGTGGCGGCGGCGCCGGTCGCCAGTTCCTGTACGAGTACGCCCGACAGGTCTTGCTCGATAGCCGCCAGCGTTGGTTGGTTGGCGACAACCGGAATGCCGTAGCGTCGCGCCAGCAGACCGGCGGACAGAGCGTGATCGCCATGCTCGTGGGTAAGCAGAATGGCGCCCAACTGCGCAGGATGGACATCGACCCGCGCCAGCGCCGGCTCGAGGGTTCGCAGCGGCAACCCGCAATCGACCAGCAGCGCCGCGTCGCCGGAGCGCACGAGCAGGGCATTGCCGCTGCTGCCGGAAGCAAAGGAGGTGACAGTGAGCGTCATAGGCTATCGCGGAAACAGGACACTGATGCTTTCACGGTTGTGAATGCGCCGGATCGCCTCACCAAACAGCGGCGCCACCGACACGACTTCGATCTGTGGGGTGAGCGTAACGGGTTGCGTTTCGACCGTGTCGGTGATCAGCAACCGCCGGATCGGACTGTCCGCCAGACGCTCCATCGCTCCCCTGGCGAAGACGCCGTGGGTCACGGCGGCGTACACCTCTTTTGCGCCGCGCGCCAGCAGTTGCTGGGCAACCTCGACGAGCGTTCCCCCCGAAATGGTGAAATCATCGACGATCAGCGCCGTCTTGCCCGCCACATCGCCGATGATCTCGACGATATGGGCATGCTCATCATGCGCGACGCGCTCCTTGTCGCCGACGGCCATCGAGACG
Organism: uncultured Roseiflexus sp.; assembly: GCA_937935075.1. Taxonomy (GTDB): domain Bacteria; phylum Chloroflexota; class Chloroflexia; order Chloroflexales; family Roseiflexaceae; genus Roseiflexus. The sequence continues at coordinate 11,460 of CALGYB010000170.1, forward strand.
CCAAGATACCGCGCATACTTCCGCGCTTTCTTGGCGAAACCACTGTCGGGCGCAACAACGATCAGATTGTCCAGATTCATCTGTTTGACCCGATCACAGAGCACCGGCAGAGCGTAGAGATCGTCGACGGGGATTTTGAAGAATCCCTGGATTTGCGGCGCGTGCAGGTCCATGACCACGATCCGATCAGCGCCCGCCGCCTCGATAGCGTCGGCGCATACCCGCGCGCGGATCGAAACGCGCGGTTCGTCTTTTTTGTCCCCTTTGGCATAACTGAAAAAGGGCACCACCGCCGTCACCGACGCAGCGCTTGCGCGCTTGAAGGCGTCGATCCAGAAGAGCAACTCCATGAAGTTGTCGTTCGCCGGAAACGCCGTTGACTGCACAATGTACACGTGCCGCCCGCGTACATTTTCCAGAATGCGCACAAACAGATTGCCTTCGGAAAAGCGCAGCACTTCGCATTCTCCCGGCGTCACACCCAGATAATCGCAGATGCTCTTTGTCAACTTCGGACTCCCTGAGCCGGGAAAGATTAACATAATATCATCGGCGCTCATGCGCTTGCCCTCCGCCGTCTCCGTCGTCATCATCGCTGCATAAGTAGGAGTGATGTTGAGTATACCACGTAGCGCCTCACAATGTGTGTTCTCGCGCTGTACCTTGACCATTTTGGCGTTCAGGAGCATGATGCACATGGGAAGGTTGTCGATACAGGAGGGTTGAAAATGCCATGCGCGGCTATGACGTTGTGATCTGTGGCGCCGGCATTGCCGGGGTTGCCGCCGCCGAGGCGCTGACAGCGCGCGGCGCCTCGGCGCTGCTGGTCGATGATCGCTCGCCGCTCTCACTGACCAGCGATGCGTCGAGTGAGTGCTATCGCAACTGGTGGCCCGGTCCCGACGGTGCAATGGTGGCGCTGATGAATCGCAGCATCGATCTGCTTGAGGCGCTGGCGCGGGAAACGCAAAACGCTATTGCGCTCAACCGGCGCGGCTATCTCTACGTTACGACCGATCCGGCGCGGGTCGGTCTCCTGCGGCAGGCAGGCGAAGATGCGGCGGCGCTGGGTGCAGGACCACTGCGCGTCCACGCCGAATCCGGTACGTATTCACCCTCCATCGTCCATGGATGGGATGGTTCGCCTGATGGCGCCGATCTGATCCTCGACCGGGCAACGCTCCGCCGGTTCTTTCCCTGGCTCGCCGATACCGCCGTTGCAGCGCTGCATGCGCGACGCTGTGGGTGGTTGAGCGCCCAACAACTCGGTATGACCTTGCTGGAACGGGCGCGTGCCCGCGGCGCACGTTTCATGCGTGGGCGCGTCGGGGCGGTTGAGATCACGAACCAACACGTCTCCGCCGTGCACGTCGATGGTCATCGCGTCATCACAGGCGCGTTCGTGAACGCTGCCGGGCCATTCCTCCAACACGTCGGGCGAATGGTTGGTGTGGAGTTGCCGGTCTTTTCAGAACGACATCTCAAATCGGCATTCGAGGATTACCTGGGCTTAATCCCGCGCGATGCGCCGCTGCTGATCTGCGCCGATCCGCAGACGCTTCCCTGGAGCGATGAAGAACGCGCGCTGATTGCTGACGATCCGGAAGCTCATGATCTGCTCGGACCATTGCCGGCCGGTGCACACTGTCGCCCGGAGGGCGGTATGGGAAGCAGCTGGGTCATTGCGCTGTGGGCATACGATGCTGCGCCGGTCAAAGAGGTCTTCCCCGTGCCGCTGACGCCCTACTTCTTCGATGTCACGCTGCGTGGACTGATGCGTATCATTCCGTCGCTCGAAGCCTATATCCGTCGTCCGCCGCGCCCGTCAATCGACGGCGGCTACTATACCAAAACCCGCGAGAATCGTCCGCTCATCGGACCGGCGGGACCGCGCGGTTCGTTTGTGATGGGGGCGTTCTCCGGGTATGGCATTATGGCGGCGTGCGGTGCGGCAGAAATCCTGGCGGCGCATGTCAGCGGCGCGACGCTCCCTGCCTGTGCGTCGGCGTTTCATCCCGCGCGCTACGATGATCCCGCCTACCTGTCGCTCCTCGACGCCTGGACGGATACCGGGCAGTTGTGATGCGCCTCCGGTGACGCCGTTGCAGTGCAGCATCGCTATCGGGGGTGTGGGCGGCTCAGGGCGGATTTTTCTGGTCAGCCCATCGTTGCATCGCTCGCTGTGAGTATTGGGGCGCAGGCGGAACGCTGCCTTGCCCCGATGCCCGCGTCCTCTGGCGGGAAAACGAGGCGCGGGGGTGAAGGGAACAACCGGCAAGGAGGCGCGGAAAATACGCTTCCGAAAAACTTTCGCAGTGGGAGGGGGCGCGTGGTGGGCCTCCAGGGACTCGAACCCTGAACCAATTGATTAAGAGTCAACTGCTCTGCCAATTGAGCTAGAGGCCCACGCAGAATAATACCACAACACAGCGAATTGCGCAAATCAATGCGGTATTGCATCTCACAACCCTCTCATTCCATTATCACGGCAAAGGGCGATGAAGTATGCTATACTTCTTCGGGGCGTCATAAGCGGAACGAGGAGCAACCGATGGTGGAGCGCATTTGTTCGCAATGCGGTCATGGGAACCCGCTCGATCATCATTTCTGCGGGAAATGCGGCGCAGCGCTGGAGCGATTGCTTCCGGCGCCATTGTCGTCGCAGCCTCTGGCGCGCCTGGGTGCATCCATTCCCGCACGCTGGCGCGATGTCGGGCGCGCAGTGGCGATCAGCGCCGTCGCACTGGCGGCGGAAGCCGGCATTTCCTGGCTGTCGCGGCGGATCGAACAGCGGAATGCGCCCGTGAACCTTCCTGCTGCACCGCTGCAGGTTGTGAGACCCGCAGCACAACCGCCGGCAACGCGCGCAGCGGCGAATGTCGTAACGATCATCAGCGAACGGGTGATCGAGTTCATCGATGACGGCAATGGAACGCGATGCGTCAGGGAACGCGCGTTCTGGCGCCGCGTCGAGGAATAGGCAACCGCCTGATGTCAGCACCTTCGGTAACAATCAATCACCTTCAGCAACGGTTGCGCCCGATGGCGCTGCGCCTGCGCCTGCGCGACACGCTCTGGTTTGCCAGCAGCACCCTCTGGGTCGCTGCGCTTCTGGCGCTGGCGCTTCAGATTGCCGGCCGCCTGGTTCCGATCTCCGGCCTGCTCTGGATGTCGCTGGCGCCGCCGGCGCTGTGGATCCTGATCGTCATTGGCTATCTGACCGTGCGGCCATTGCCGCCGATTCGCGTTGCGCAACGGATCGACGCTTTGCTCGATGCGCGTGAACGCCTGGCAACCGCGCTCGAACTTGGTCAGCGCGCTGAACAGACGCCGCTGGTCGAATTGCAGCAGCGCGACGCCTATTCCTTTGCCACAACCCTTCAACCGCGCCTGGTGCCGCTCGAGATCAATCGTCGACCGCTGATCGTCGCGCTGGCGCTGGCGGCTGCGGTGGTCGCGCTGATTATCCTTCCCAATCCGCAAGATCAGGTGCTGGAAGAGCGCGCCGCCGTCCGCGAGGCGGTGCAGCAGGCGGCGGCGCAGATCGAACAACTGCGCCAGGAGATCGCGCAGAACCAGACGCTCAGCCCCGAGGAACGCGCCGCGCTGGATCGCGAACTGGCGGAATTGCAACAGCGTCTGGAGCAGAATCCGGGCAATCGTGAAGAGGCGCTCGCCGACCTTTCGACCACCGAGGCGCGTTTGCAGCAGCGCCTTTCGCCGGATGTCGAAGCGCAACGCGCAGCGCTGGAACAACTTGCCCGCAACCTCCAGGCAAGCGAGGGTCAACAACAGAGCAGCCGTCCGACGCTGGAACAGGCTGAAGATACGCTCCAGCAACTGGCACAGCAAATCGAGCGCATGACCCCCGAAGAGCGCGCGCAACTGGCGGAACAACTGCGTCAGGAAGCGCAGCAACTGCAACAAAGTGCACCACAGACTGCACAGGCGTTGCAGCAGGCGGCGGACGCCTTGCAGCAAAACAATGTTCAGCAGGCGCAGCAGGCGCTCGAACAGGCGGCACAGAGCATTCAGCAGGCGCAACAACAGCAAGCGGCGCAGCAGACGGCCCAACAGTCGATAGCCCAGCTTCAGGAAGAACGCCAGTCCATTGCGCAGTCCGGGCAACAGCAGCAGGGGCAACAGCAAGCACAACAACCGGGACAACAGCAGGGGCAGCAACCGGGACAGCAGCAAGGGCAGCAACAAGGGCAACAACAGCAGGGACAGCAGCAGGGGCAGCAACCGGGACAGCAGCAAGGGCAGCAACCGGGACAGCAGCAAGGGCAGCAACCGGGACAGCAGCAGGGACAGCAGCAAGGGCAGCAGCAGGGACAGCAGCAGGGACAGCAGCAGGGGCAGCAACCGGGACAGCAGCAGGGACAGCAGCAAGGGCAGTCGGGCGCACAATTGGAAGGAAATCAGCAGAACCCTGCAACCGGAACTGACGCTGGCAGCGGCAGTAGCGATCTGGTATATCAGCCGTTTACACCCGACGGCCGGCCGCGCGATGTCGAGCGCATTCAGGGGCAGGAAAGCGCAGGCGGGCAGACGCAGATCCAGCAAGGGCAGACGAATGTGCCGGGTAGCGTGAGTCCGCTTCAGACTCCGTACCAGCAGGTGTTGCAGGACTATCAGCGTGCAGCCGGAGAAGCGCTCGATCAAAGCGCCATCCCGCCGCACCTGAAGGATTATGTGCGCGACTATTTCTCACGGCTCGAGCCGTGATTGTGATTTCCCTGGCTCCATGTTCGAGTTAGGAGGTGTCGAATTCGTATGATGTGGCTATTTCCCGGCGTGCTTGCGCTGATCGTCATGCTTGGCAGCGTTGCGATCATCGTCGGCGGACGCCTGATGAAGCCATCTGCTGGCGTTGTAGCCTTCGTCTTTGCCATAACAGCAGTATCGTGGGTAGCGTTGATCGTTGTGTCGATCAGTCTGATGATGCGGAATCTTGCAACGGTCAGTCTTTGAGAAAGAAGCGGTATGACAGCAGCCGAAGAGATCAGGCAGGATGCCTTGTCGCCTGAGGAGTTCCGCCAGCGCGCGCTGGCGATCGAGACCGAAATCGCACAGGTGATCGTTGGTCAGCGGGAACTGATCCGTCTGGCGGTTATCACCTTGCTTGCAGGGGGAAATGCGCTTCTCGAAGGGGTGCCCGGTCTGGCGAAGACAACCCTGGTGCGCACGCTCGCCGATGTGATCGATTGCTCCTTCAGCCGCATCCAGTTCACGCCAGACCTCATGCCTGCCGATATTGTCGGTACGACTCTCATCAGCGAGGATGACGCAGGGCGCAAAACATTCCGGTTCGAGCCGGGTCCAATCTTTGCGAACCTCATCCTGGCGGATGAGATTAACCGCGCAACGCCGAAAACGCAGAGTGCGCTGCTCGAAGCGATGCAGGAACATACGGTGACCGTCGCCAAAACCATCCATCGGCTGGAAAGCCCGTTCTTTGTGCTGGCGACGCAGAACCCGCTCGAAATGGAAGGCACTTATCCGTTGCCCGAAGCGCAGCTCGACCGCTTCTTCTTCAAGATTCTCATCCCGTTCCCAACCGCCGCCGATCTGGTGGAAATCGCCAACCGCACGACCGGCGCGCGCACGCCGCAGGTGCGCAAAGTGGCGAATGCTGCGACGATCCTGGCAATGCAGCAACTGGCGCGTTCGGTTCCGATTGCCAGCCACGTCCTGTCCTATGCGGCGCGCCTGATTACCGCCACCCATCCCGAAGATAAGGACGCGCCCGCAGTGACGAAGCAGTATGTGCGGTATGGCGCCAGCCCACGCGGCATGCAGGCGCTCATTCTGGCGGGCAAGATCATGGCGCTGCTCGACGGGCGCTACAATGTCGCGTTCGCCGACCTGCGCCAGGCTGCCTTGCCCGCGCTGCGCCATCGGGTCATTCTGAACTTTGAGGCGCAGGCGGAAGGGGTTTCCCCCGACGATATCGTTAAGCAGGTGGTCGAGTCGGTGCGCGCAGAGTAACAATGGAATACGAACTTGCGGTCAGTCAGACAAGATGTTCGCGCGCCCAGCGCTCACGGCGCAACGATCCACAACGCGCACCGGCAGTCGTGGACGCGACCGCGCCCTGGCATCAGCAGCCCCGGCGGGGCTTTCACGTGCCTCAGCGAGGGCTTTAGCCCGCAGCGTCCCGGCAGTATGGTACGAATGACCGCACCTTCGTATAAGTGTTCACGGTTGGGGGAAACGATGCTGCCGGCCACCCAAAACGGGGGTTCGGGGGCAGCCCCCGAAAAAGAGAAGCGGCGGCGGAATGGCCTCAGCAAGCGCCAACGCACGGCGCCCCGCCGCCCCAGGGCGCTATGTATCACTCCTGCGCTCCCAGGAAGCGCGTGAACAAACAGTTACAGTAACAACACTGAGTCGAAGGTGAAGCAGTGACGACGACTTCATCACAACCGTTGTTTGACTCCGCTTTTCTGCGTAAACTGGATCGCCTGGCGCTGCTGACGCGGCGCGCGATGGTTGGCGACATCCAGGGTGAGCGGCGCAGTCCACGACGCGGGTCGTCGGTCGAGTTCGCCGATTTTCGCCCCTATGTCCGTGGCGATGACATTCGCCAGATTGACTGGAACCTCTATGCGCGGATGGAGCGCTTCTTCCTCAAGCTGTTCGTCGCTGAGGAGGAGTTGACCATCCATCTGCTGGTGGATAACAGTGCCTCGATGGATTGGGGCGATCCGCATAAATTGACCTACGCCCGTCGTCTTGCGGCGGCGTTCGGGTATGTGGCGCTCTCGACGCTCGACCGGGTGACGGTGACGGCGTTTGCGGCCGGAGCGGGGGCGCAACTTCGCGCGGTGCGCGGCAAGGCGGGTGCGTTGCCGCTCTTCGCGTTTCTCCAACGACTCCAACCCGGCAGCGCTGGCGACCTGGCTGATGCCTGTAAACGTTATGCGCGCACGGCGATCAATCCCGGTCCGCTGATTCTGTGTTCCGATCTCCTCGATCCACGCTGGGAAGATGCTCTCCGCGCATTGGGATCGCGTCCGTTCGAGATAACCCTGCTCCATATCCTGGCGCCGCAGGAACTGCGCCCGCAACTCGATGGCGATTTCCGCCTGCTGGACGTGGAGACGGGTGAGGCGGTCGAGATTACCGCCGATCTGGAGACATTGCAACGCTATCAGGATCATCTGCGCGAATGGCGCGAGGCAATCGAACATTTCTGTCACGGTCGCGGCATAACGTATGTGCAGGTCGATACGGCGCAACCGGTCGAAGAGTTCATTCTGACGATGCTGCGTCGGCGCGGAGTGTTCCGCTGATGACGGGTGCTGTATGTCGTTTCTGACGCCGCTGGCGCTTCTCAGTGCGCTGATCGTGGGTCCGCTGATCGTGGCGATGTATCTGCTGAAACTTCGCCGCGAGGAACGGCGCGTCTCCTCAACCTTCCTCTGGCAGCGCATGGTGCGCGATGTGGAAGCCAACGCACCCTGGCAGCGCCTGCGGCGGAACTGGCTGCTCTTCTTGCAGTTGTTGCTCCTGCTGTTCCTCGCCATTGCGCTGGCGCGCCCGTTCTTCCTTACGACCGGCATCAGCGGGCGCAACCTGATCATTATCATCGACCGCTCGGCAAGCATGGCGGCGACGGATGTTCCTCCTTCACGTCTCGAAGCGGCGCGTCGTCAGGCGCAGACACTGGTGGAACAGTTGCCCGAAGGCGGGCGGGCGACGATCATCGCCATTGGCGGCCAGATGGATGTGCTTGCCGCCTCAACCACGGATCGCCGCCAGATGTACGACGCCATTCGTTCGATTACGCTCAATGCTGGCGGTCGTAGCGATCTGTCGCAGGCGCTGGCGCTCGCCACCGCCCTCTCGGCGCGTGAACCGGATAGCGAGATCGCCATCATTTCCGATGGGAATGTCGAAATTCCCGCCGATATTCGTGTTCCGGCGACGGTGCGCTATTTTCCGGTCGGGCAACGCGCCGAGAACGTCGCTATAAGCGCTATGGCGCTGCAACCGGGTCCTGCCGGGCAGACGCTGTTCGTCCAGGCGACCAGTTATGCTCCGGCGCCGGTCTCGCGGCGGCTCGACCTCTATCTCGATGGCGCACTCTTCAATGCCTATGAACTCAATTTTGGTTCCGACGGCGCCGCCAATGCCGTACAGACCGTCATTGTCGATATTCCAGCCCAGGTGCGCGTGGCGGAAGCGCGTCTCAGTGCAGCGCCCAATAGCGACTTCCTGCCGTCTGATGATCGTGCGTGGGCAGTAAGCCAGACCGGCGCCGGCACTGAGGTGCGCATTGTCGGTCCTGGGAATCGCTTCCTCGAAACGGCGCTCTCGCTGTTGCCCGGCATTACAGCCACGAAAACGACAACTCCCACGGTTGCCGGCGACGCAGGCCCGCAGATCACAATCTTCGACCGCGTGACGCCAGATGTCTTGCCGCCTGGCAATCTGTTGTTTATTGCGCCGATGCGCTCGACCACTCTCTTTTCCGTCACCGGCATCGTTGATTTTCCGCTCCTGCGCCCGGCGCCAATCGTTATCGAAGGGCAGGCGCCGCCGCTGCTGCGGAATGTCAGCGTGAGCGAGGTGAACGTTCTGCGCGCAATGCGTATCGAAACAGGCATATGGGCGCGCACGCTGGTCGAGGGAGATGGCAGCCCGATGCTGCTTGCCGGAGAACGCGAAGGGCGTCGTATCGTCATCCTGGCATTTGCGCTGCAAGACTCCGATCTCCCGCTTCAGGTTGCATTTCCACTGCTGATCTCGAATATCATCGGCTATCTGGCGCCGGGGAGCGGTCTGGAGGCGTCGCAAATCGCGCCCGGGCAACCGCTGGTGATGGCGGTCGATCCCGCCGTCACCGCCGTGCGCGTCGTTCGTCCGGATGGTCGCGTCGATGCCGCGCAGATTCAGGGCGGGCAGGCAATCTATGTGGATGCTGACGCGCTCGGACCGTACCTCGTCGAACAGGTGCGCGGCGATCAGGTGGTCGAGCAGCGTCGTTTCGCCATCAATCTGTTTATGCCAGAGGAGTCGCGCATTGCGCCGGCGAGCGAATTGCGTGTACCGCAGGTCAGCGGGTTGCAACAGGCAGTAACCCGTGAACAGGTAGGGCGGCAGGAAATCTGGCGCTGGCTGGCGGCTGTGGCAATCCTGATCGTTATTATCGAATGGCTGGTGTATCAGCGAAACAGTCTGACATACCTGCGGCAGCGCATTCGCCTTGCGCTCGCAGCGCGTCGCCGTGCGGCGTAGTATGGGCATTTCGTTCATCTATCCCGAAGCCCTCTGGCTGGTTTGCCTCCTGCCGTTCTTTTGGGGTATCGCCCTTCTCTCTCCGGCGCGCACCGGCGTCTGGCGACGGCGCCTCAGCCTCGTGTTCCGCACGCTTATCGTGCTGGCGCTCATTGGCGCGCTTGCTGGCGTCCAGGTCGTTCTGCCTCTCGCTACCACGACAACGATCTTCCTTCTTGATGGATCGGACTCGGTTGCCGCATCGCAACGTGCTCGCGCAGAGGCATTCATCGCGCAGGCGCTGGCGGCGATGCCGCCGGATGATCGGGCAGGCGTGATTGTCTTTGGACGTGAGGCGCTTGTCGAGCGGATGCCTTCCCCGGAACGCACTTTCGGTGCGCCACAGGCGCGACCTTTTGGCGGCGCGACCAACATTGCCGATGCCTTGCAACTTGGACTGGCGATGCTTCCGGCAGAAGGGCATCGCCGAGTGGCGCTCCTCTCCGATGGCGGCGAAAATCGGGGGACAGCGCGCGAGCTGGCACAACGCGCCGCTGCACAGGGCATCGCAATAGATGTGGTCCCGCTCAGTGGCAGCGCCGACGGATTGGATGCGCAGATCGTCGGTGTGACGTTGCCGGCGGCGGCACGCGAAGGGCAGCGCCTGCCGTTGCGCGTCGATCTGGAGAGCACTGCGCCCGTCGCAGCGCAACTGAGCGTGACCGGTCCGGCAGGAGATGTCGTTGCGACAGTGCCGGTCGAGATCGAGACTGAGCGGCAAACTGTCACGATCCTGCTTCCCGAAGCGCCGGTCGGTTTCAATCGCTATACGGTGCGTCTCGACGTTCCCGATGATGCACGCACTCAGAACAATGCCGTCGAGACCTTCAGTTTCGTCAGGGGCAAACCGCAGGTGCTGCTGGTCGCGCAGTCGCTCGACGATGTCACCGCGCTGGAACGCGCGTTGCGCGCCGCGCAGGTGGATGCTACGGTTGTGAATCCGGCATCCATGCCCGACACGTTTGGCGAGTTGATCCAGTACGAGGCAATTGCGCTGGTGAATGTTCCCCGCTCTTCGTTTTCCGACGAGGCGCTGCAACGGATCGCAACATATGTCCGCGACTTCGGCGGCGGTCTGCTGATGGTCGGTGGTCCGCAGTCGTTCGGTCCAGGCGGCTGGCGCGGCACGCCGGTCGAGGATGCGCTGCCGGTGACGATGGACATTCCTGAGCGTCAGCGCCAGCCGCCGATCAGCGTTGTGGTGGTGATCGACATTTCGGGAAGTATGGCTGCTCCAGAGGATGGTATTCCCAAGCTGTCGCTGGCGCTCGAGGGTGCGCGCCGGATTGCAATGCTGCTGCGCGATGAAGATGAATTGACCGTGATCCCTTTCGATGATCGTCCTGGCGCGATTGTCGGTCCGTTGCCGGGGTCGCAGCGCGATACTGCGATTGAACAGCTGAACCGGGTGAGTCTCGGCGGCGGCGGCATCAATATTCACGACGCGCTCCAGGTAGCGGCGCGGTATGTCCGTGCCAGCGACCGCCCCGTGCGCCACATCATCACCATTACTGATGGCAACGATACAACGCAGCAGGAAGGTGCGCTCGCAATCGTGAGCGATCTGCACAACGAGGGTGTGACCCTGACGTCAGTCGCCATCGGGCAGGGCGAGCACGTGCCGTTCATCCGCGATATGGCTGCTGCTGGCGGCGGGCGCACTTTCCTGACCGAGCGCGCCGCCGATGTTCCCGATCTGTTGACCGACGAGGCGCAGACGCTCATCGCGCCATATATTGTCGAGGGCGCATTGACGCTACAACGGGGAACGCCGCATCCTGTCCTGCGTGGGATTGACGCTCTGCCGGAACTCTACGGCTATGTCCTGACGACCCCCCGCGAAACGGCGCAGGTGACGCTCGTTACGCCCGACGGCGATGTGGCGCTGGCAGCGTGGCAGTACGGTCTGGGGCGTTCCCTTGCCTGGACGAGCGATCTCAGCGGACGATGGGCGAAGGAATGGGTTGCATGGAATGCGTTCCCACAGTTCAGCGCGCAACTCTTCGCCTGGATTCTGCCGCAACCTGCCAGCGATGCTCTGAGCCTTGCGACGTACCCTGTCGGCGACGCGCTGGTTGTGGAGGCCGTGGCGCGCGCGCCCGATGGGGCGCCACAAACCGGGTTGCTTATTGATGCCTGGTTGATCGCCACTGATGGCGCTATCGTTGAAACCACGCTCCGTGAAGTCAGTCCGGGCCAGTATCGCACCTCGCTCGACAGTTTGCCGGCTGGCGCCTACCTGGTGCAGATCGTTGCGCGTGATGGGCAGGGGACGCCGGTCGCACTGGCAACCGGCGGCGCTGCGATGCCGCTCAGCGCCGAGTATCGCAGTCAGGCAGGGGATTACCGCGTGCTGGAAGAGTTGGCTCGTATCACCGGCGGACGGATCGATCCGCAGCCGCATCAGGTTTTTGAGCGAAGTCGCGCTGCGCGCGGCGTTGTACGCGAAGTCGGGTTGCCGTTGCTCTGGTTGGCGCTTGTGCTGTGGCCACTGGACATTGCACTCAGGCGGGTTCGTATTTCACGCGAACAGGTTGTCATCAGGCTGCAACGCATTGGTCTGCGCGCGCTGGCTGCGCGTCGCACACCGCAAGCAGCATCGGAAACGGCGGTTGCTTCATCTCAACCATCTCCGCCTAGCGCCGCCCCTCGCAAGACGGTCGTCAGCCGCCCGCCCGCCGAACCGATGACGCCATCCGCCGGCGAATTGGAGCGTCTTCGTGCTGCGCAAGAAGCGGCGCGAAAGCGTCTGCGCGGTGAAGAATAGAGGTTAGGGGTTAGAGGTTAGGGGTTAGAGGTTAGAGCCTGTTATGTACTTTCGAGCATAAAGGTAATGAACCGCTTCAGCCACGTGGACCTTGCCGCCCCCCCTTTCCCCCCCCCCCCGCAGGGGGGGGAAAGGGGGGGACGTTTATGCCCGTCATAGCCGGCGCGCGCGGCGCCCCCCTGCCCCCCCCGCAGGGGGGGGAAAGGGGGGGGCGCAGCGAGTGGTTGCGCTGCGGGGCGTCTTCGGTCATGAAGGTCAGGGAGGGAGCGCAGCGCCTGAGCCTGTCGAAGCGACGAAGGCCCGCTCCTCGTCGCTCACATCGCTTGGATAGGGTTGACGTGTCATACTGAAATCATACCACGTTTATCTCTGAAG
>CALGYB010000171.1 GCA_937935075.1 uncultured Roseiflexus sp.
TTGAATTGCCCGCCGACACAGCGCAGCGCGGCGGCAGCCAGCACGCCTTCGGGCGCGCCGCCTTGGCCCATATACATGTCGATCGTGGTGTCTTCATCCGTCACCGCGATCACGCCCGCCACATCGCCGTCACCGATCAGCACAACGCCGCAGCCAATGCCGCGCAATTCCGCGATCAGATCCGCATGGCGCGGCCGGTCGAGCACACAGACGATAATGTCTGATGGCTTCACGCCCTTGGCAGTGGCCACGCTTTCGACATTGTCCGTCGCGCTTTTGGCCAGATCGATCACACCCTCTGGATAGCCCGGGCCAACCGCCAGCTTGTCCATATAAACATCCGGCGCGTTCAACAGATCGCCTTCTGCCGCAGCGGCCAGCACGGCCAATGCATTGGGGCCAGCTTTGGCAGTGATGGTGGTGCCTTCCAGCGGATCGAGCGCGATGTCGATCTTGGGCCCTTTGCCCGGAGCGCCGCCCACTTTCTCGCCGATATAGAGCATCGGCGCTTCGTCCTTTTCTCCTTCGCCGATCACCACCACGCCATCCATCGGCACCGCGTCGAGCGCAAAGCGCATCGCATCGACCGCCGCCTGATCGGCGGCATTCTTGTCGCCACGACCCATGAGGCGGGCGGCGCGTAACGCCGCCGCTTCAGTGCAGCGCACCAGGTCCATTCCCAGATTTCGTTCGAGACGCATCCGCAGCCTCCTTTGCAGTGACATCCCGCATAACCGCACATGTCGAAACGGGGTTTACTACGATTGTAGCATGAGTGTGTCTTTCTGCATAGTACAGTATGACGCAGCGCATTCGAGGCATGTTATGTCTACTGGCACTCTCGCCCGGTGAGTGCTAAAATAGGACTTGACAAACACAACCGATTTCGTTAGTATAGAAAGCGGTTAGCACTCTCAACAAAAGAGTGCTAACCGCTTCAATTCTCTGCATACGGCACACTGTTGAAGGAGGTTACACGGATATGGGCACGGATTTCCGCATCCGGCCGCTCGCCGATCGCGTAGTTGTCAAGCCGGTCGAGCGTGAGGAGAAGACCAAGGGCGGCATCTACTTGCCGGATACGGCGAGCAAAGAGCGCCCCATGGAAGGCACGGTTCTGGCGGTTGGCGAGGGGCGCATTGATGACAACGGCAAGCGCATCCCGATGAACGTCAAGCCGGGCGACCGCGTCATTTTCGCCAAGTACAGCGGCACCGAATTCAAGGTTGACGACGTTGAGTATCTCATTCTGTCGGAAAAGGATATCCTGGGCATTATCCAGGAGTGATGCTGTTTCTATCGCATAGTCGTCACACTGTATTCCGTCTGATCAGGAGGACAGGACTCCCATGCCAAAGCAGTTGTATTTCAACGAAGAAGCGCGCCGCGCGCTCAAGCGTGGCGTCGATATTGTTGCCGACGCCGTCAAGACGACGCTCGGACCACGCGGGCGCAACGTATCGATCGATAAGAAGTTCGGCGCACCAACGGTGACCCATGACGGGGTGACCGTCGCCAAAGAGATCGAACTGAAGGACCCCTTCGAGAATATGGGCGCACGCCTGCTGGTCGAAGTCGCCACCAAGACCAACGATGTCGTCGGTGACGGAACGACGACAGCGACCGTGCTGGCGCAGTCGATCGTCAATGAGGGCTTGAAGATGGTTGCCGCCGGCGCCAATCCCATGCTGATCAAGCGCGGTCTTGACAAGGCGGTCGAGGCGGTCGTCGCCGAGTTGAAGAGCGCCGCCATTCCGGTGCGCGACCGCGCCGACATTGCGCACGTTGCGGCTATTTCCGCCGCCGATAGCGAGATTGGCGATCTGATCGCCGAGGTGATGGAGAAGGTCGGCAAAGATGGCGTGATTACCGTCGAGGAGAGCAAGGGCATCGCCTTCGAGAAGGAATATACCGAAGGCATGCAGATCGACCGCGGCTACATCTCGCCCTACTTCGTCACCAACCCCGAGCGAATGGAAGCCGAACTCGAAGACCCCTACATCCTGATTACCGACAAGAAGATCAGCAGCATCCAGGACATTCTGCCGGTGCTCGAGAAGGCGTTGCAGGTCACCAAGAACCTGGTGATCATTGCTGAGGATGTCGATGGCGAGGCGCTGGCGACTCTGGTCGTCAACAAACTGCGCGGCACGATCAACGCACTGGCGGTGAAGGCGCCCGGGTTTGGCGATCGCCGCAAGGCGATGCTGCAGGACATCGCCATTCTGACCGGCGGTACGCTCATTTCGGAAGAGATCGGTCGCAAGCTCGACAGCGCCACGATCGAAGACCTGGGCCGCGCGCGCCGTGTCGTGTCGGACAAGGACAACACCACGTTCATCGAAGGGCGTGGCGATGAGCGTGCGATCCGCGCTCGCATCGAGCAGATTCGCGCGCAGATCGAGACGACGACCAGCGACTTCGATCGTGAGAAGTTGCAGGAGCGTCTGGCGAAGCTGGCGGGTGGCGTGGCTGTGCTGAAGGTCGGCGCCGCAACCGAGCCGGAGTTGAAAGAGAAGAAGCACCGCGTCGAGGATGCACTCTCGACGGCGCGCTCGGCGGTCGAAGAGGGCATTGTGCCGGGCGGCGGCGTGGCGCTGCTCACGGCAATCCCGGCGCTCGACCGCGTTCAGGTGACGTATGAGGATGAGAAGTATGGCGTGCAGATCCTGCGCCGCGCGCTTGAGGAGCCAATGCGCCAGCTGGCGCGCAACGCCGGTGAAGATGGCGCGGTGATCATCGATACCGTGCGCCGCCTCCAGAAGGAGAAGAACGATAAGAATATCGGCTACAATGTGCTCACCGGTGAGTTTGGCAGCATGATCGAGATGGGTATTATCGACCCGGTGAAGGTGACCCGCTCGGCAGTGCAGAATGCGGTGTCCATTGCCGGTCTGTTGCTGACCACCGAGGCATTGATTGCCGATATTCCAGAGGAGAAGCCGGCAGCGCCAATGCCTGGCGGCGGTGGGATGGACTTCTAAGAAGTCGGTTCCACGGGTAGAGGCGTTGCAGTAAAGGCGTTGCAATGCAACGCCTTTACTGTTACCGCCACGAACTCAACCACTCACTCAACGACAGGCGTGGCGCCAGACGCGGCGCCGCAGTGCGCGATGTCGCAAGGTCCCATACCATATCGGCGATCTCGAATGCCGCCAGCGGACGCCCTGCCGCGCGAGCAGCGTCTGCTGCCGCCCGCCGCGTTTCCGGACGATCAATCCAGCGCTGAAGGGCGGCGACGAAGTGGCGAGCATCGGGCGTGTACTGCGCAGCGCCACGTCGCACGACATACTCCAGGTTGC
Source organism: uncultured Roseiflexus sp. (assembly GCA_937935075.1). GTDB lineage: Bacteria > Chloroflexota > Chloroflexia > Chloroflexales > Roseiflexaceae > Roseiflexus. The sequence continues at coordinate 3,303 of CALGYB010000171.1, forward strand.
CCGCCTCCTGACCTGGCGCCGCTCCATAGATCATGAGCGGACGCCCGACTGCCAGCGCCTCACTGACGCTCAAACCGCCCGCTTTGGTCGCAATGATGTCTGCCGCGTACATCATATCCGCCAGCGGCACAAAACCGTAGATGTGCGTCGGATTTTTCCAGTCGCGCGCGCGCAACCTGGCGACAAGATCACTATTGCGACCGGCGATCACCGCAATCTGAAGGTTCTGGCACGCTTCATCGGCGGCGATTGCCAGTTCTGCCAGCGGACCGACCCCTGCGCCGCCGCCGGAGATCAGCACCGTCACCAGATCAGTGCGCCATCCCAGATCACGTCGCACTTGCTCGGGCGGATTGCGCTGCGCTGCAAATCGGGGATGCACCGGAATCCCGACAATATGCACCTGCTCCGGGTTCAACCCGCAACTCAACGCGCGAGTGCGTACCTGTGCATTCGGCACGATACACAGATCATCTGTTGGAGAGAACCACGCATGATGCACATGCCCCAGATCGGTAACAACCGTGACCAGACCGGGACGCCCGCGTGCGCTCCGATAGGCGTCGGCAACCAGTGCCGTAAAGAGCGGATACACACTGATGACAATATCGGGCGCGTGACGCACCAGCAGGCGGTGCAACGCATCGCCAATCGCCAGACGCATCGCGTGGCGCAGCAATGCAGCATATGCCGCAGCATCGGTCAGCGTGTGCGCTCGATCATACCGCTCTGGCGCGTGGTGCATCGTCGATAAATAGAATGCTTCTGCATGACGGAACAGCGATGGACTTGACGGCTCGTGCAGCGGGTTGGCAATAGCGACCTGCACGCTATGACGATAGGTATGGAGCAGTGCCGCTTCGATCGCTTGCGCAGCGCTGCGATGTCCGCTCCCTGCATCGGTTGTCAGTATCAGGATGCGCACAACGCGCATAAGCATGTCCCTCCTCATTTTGCTCCTGGCATTGGTTAGACGTTCATGATTGTTTTACTGTTTCAACATCCACATACGTTGCCAGTGTATCACCCTGTCATAGATGGGCGCCTAGCCGCGCCAGGCGCTCTGCGGCGGCATCGATGGTCTCCAGACGCTTGGCGAAGCAGAAACGCGCCAGGCACGGCGCGCCCGCCGGATCACGGTAGAACGCCGACGTGGGGATCGCGGCCACGCCGATGTCGGTCGTCAGCCAGCGGCAAAAAGCGCGGTCATCGGTCCAGCCGATGGCGCTGATGTCGGCAGAAATGAAATAGGCGCCCTCAACCGGCAGCACTGGCAATCCAGCCATTGCAAGCGCCTGTGCCAGCCGCTCTCGCCGTTCGCCGTATTCGCGCAAGAGATCGCGGTAGTAGCCATTGACCGGCGCCTGTTCGAGCGCCGTCGCAATCGCTTCCTGCAACGGCGACGATGTGGCGAAAGTGACCCATTGGTGCGCCTGGCGCAGGGCCTGGTTCAGGTGCGCCGGTCCTACCGCATATCCGATCTTCCAGCCGGTGACGCTGAAGGTCTTGCCGGCGCTGTTCAGCGTTAACGTGCGCTCCCACATGCCGGGAAGCGTCGCCAGTGGAATATGCGTCGCGCCATCGAACACCAGCCGGTCGTACACTTCGTCGGTGACGGCGATGGTGTTGTGCTCCTGGCAGAGACCGGCGATGAGTTCAAGTTCGGCGCGGGTAAAGACTTTGCCAGTTGGATTGTGCGGCGTGTTGAGAATAACGAGCGCCGGTTTACGTGCGAAGGCGGCGCGCAGTTCCGCCGGATCGAACCACCACGCCATGTGATCGGCATCCGGCGGATAGAGGCGCACCGGCAGCGGCGTACCGCCTGCCAGCGTAATGTCGGGCACATAGGCGTCGTATGCCGGCTCGAAAATGATGACGCCGTCTCCCGGATCAAGAAGCGCCAGCATTGCATCACAGAGCGCCTCCGTCGCGCCGCTGGTGATCGTCACTTCGCGCTGCCAGTCCACCGCGCGCCCATAGTCGCGTTCCCACTGTGCGGCAACCGCCTGCCGCAGGCGGGGGAGGCCGGGCATCGGTGCGTATTGGTTAATGTCGGCGCTGATCGCTGCGGCGGCTGCGTCTTTCACAAAAGCCGGGCCCGGAAAATCGGGGAAGCCCTGGCCCAGATTGATCGCGCTGCGCTCGAGCGCCAGCGCACTCATTTCGGTGAAAATCGTCGTGCCAAAATCCGCCACACGGCGGGCAAGCCTGCCGGACATGCATTCGCTCCCTGAATTCAGTTCGAGTGGGTTGGACGGTTTCCTTTACACCGTATCGTACCATATCGCAGTACACGCGCGGAGAGTCGGCGTCAGAAGCGGTAAGGCAAAGCCGTCGATCTGTGCAAGTCCAGATACGTGCAGATTGAAACGCATCGTCCGGTATGGTACTACGCCAGCATATCTATGGAGCGCCAGCATGTTCTTGCTACCGGTTCGGGGGATCGGTTATGAGTGCGCCGGATGCTCGCCTGAGACAGCGGCTGAGTCGTTTCAGGAAAGCCTTATCGCGGCTGCGCGAAGCGGTGGATCTCGCCGCCGAGCGTCCTCTTTCCAGGCTCGAAGAGCAGGGGCTGATCCAGGCATTCGAGTTCACCCACGAACTGGCATGGCATGTGCTGGCAGTGTTCTTGCCCATTATCCACAGGTGCAAAAAGCGGTGCTCTACGGCTCACGCGCACGTGGGAACTGCAAAATCGGGGCCGATATCGATCTGACGCTGATTGGCGGCGATGAGCTGGATCTTTCTGTTTTGGGGAAAATCATGGATGACTTCACTGCAAAAAGCTGTTAAACACGAAGGTAACCACGAAGGTCACAAAGGGACGCCAAGGAAATGCACTTCATGTGTATTCACCTTCGTGCGCTTCGTGTCCTTGGTGGTTAAGCCTTTGTGCCGTGGACTCAAGGATGAACTTGATGATCTGCTGCTGCCGTATACATTTGATCTGTCGCTCTTCAATCTGATCAGCGATTCAGAGGTGCGCGAAGAAATCCGGCGTACAGGGGTGGTATTTTATGAACGCCGTGATGATCTGTATCTGAAAGAACTGTAACTCTGCCGCACCTTGACGCAAGGCGCAGTCCGGCGTATGCTTTCGGCAGGAAAGTCGTGCAGGGGCTTCAGGAGGTGATGAGGACGTCAACGGTCGTTGAGCAGCGCATGGGCTGCGGGATGGATACCCCGCAGTTGACGAGGCGGAGGTTCCCTGTCGCGCGACAGGGCTAACGCCGATGCTATCGGCGGAACATCGAGAGATCAGCGGATGCCTCCCAGGCGTGCAGCCGCCTGTGAGCGCTCCAGCAAACCCATCCGGCGACGGGTGGCGCAAATGGAGCGTAGCGAGCACCTTTCTACTATGCGGTACCTTGCCCTGTGTACGCCCCACACAGGCGGGCGCCGTTAACATCCGTCAAGTCTGCGGAGGGTTGGCGCGAGGCGTGAACCTGCCCGGCTTGATAACTGTTCACACGCGGGTTAAGTGACTTCGCCGGTTGCTCAGGACGGGGTTCGGCGAAGACTCAGCAATGCGGCGGGCACAATGCCTGCGATTCCATGCAGGCGAGACGCCTGCGCTCCCGAAGGCGGCGCTGCAGCGAGCCAGACGCCTGCGCGTCCAGGTGGGGCGCGTGCGATGCAGGCGAGACGCCTGCGCTGCCAGGGTAGCGCTGTGGTCGGCGAGCTGCCCGCAATCCATGCAGGCGGGTCGCCTGCGATCCGTGCGGGCGAGATGCTGCGCTTCCGGGACGACGCTGCAGCGAGCCGGACGCCTGCGCGCCCGGAGGCGGCGCTGCGGCGAGCCAGACGCCTGCGCTTCCAGGTTTGCGATGCAGGCGGGTCGCCTGCGCGCCCAGGGCAGGAACGGCACTGCGGCAGGCGAGATGACTGCACTTCTTATTGTGAAAGGAAACCACTCATGTGCGGAATCGTTGGATATATCGGACCGCGCGACGCCAGCGAGGTGCTGCTGCACGGTCTGGGACGGCTCGAATATCGCGGCTACGACTCGGCTGGCATCGCAGTTGACGACGGACAGAGTCTGCAATTGCGGCGCAGTGTTGGCAAACTCATGAATCTGGCAGCGCAGTTGCGTGAGCATCCGGTCAACGGGCGTTGCGGCATTGGTCATACCCGCTGGGCGACGCACGGCGGCGTCACTGAGGAGAATGCCCATCCGCACCGCGACGCATCGGGCGAGATTGTCGTGATTCAGAATGGAATTGTTGAGAACTATCTCGAATTGAAAGAACGACTGATTGCCCATGGGCATCAGTTCGCTTCGCAAACCGATACCGAAGTGATTGCCCGATTGCTGGGCGAATACTACGAAGAAACCGGATCGCTCGAACAGGCGATGCGCCGCACTCTTGCCGAACTGCGCGGCGGCAATGCGGTTGTGGCGATGACGCGCCGTGAGCCAGGGAGGATCGTTGCCGCGCGCCTGGGACATGCCGGAGGCATTGTGATCGGTGCGGGCGATGATGAGATGTTCGTTGCCTCCGATGTGCCGGCGATCCTCGATTACACTCGCCGCGTGGTGTTCCTCGATGACCGTGAGATCGCCGTGATCGACGCCGGCGGCGCGACGATCTCGCGGCTCGATGGAACGCCGATTGCCCGCGATCCCATAACCATCCCGTGGGATCCGGTTTCCGCCGCCAAAGGCGACTATAAGCATTTCATGCAAAAGGAGATTTTCGAGCAGCCACGCGCGCTCACCGATGTGCTGCGCGGACGGATCAATCTCGACGATGGCGCCGTGCTGCTCGATGAATTGACCTTCGATGAGCAGCAGTTGCGCCGGCTTGATCGGATCTATGCCGTTGGCTGCGGCACCGCATGGCACGCAGCGCTGATTGCAAAATTTGCCATCGAAGCACTGGCGCGATTGCGCGTGGAGGTTGATTATGGCTCTGAGTTCCGCTACCGCAACCCGCTGATCGGCGAGCGCACCGCAGTGCTGGCGATTACCCAGAGCGGTGAGACGGTCGATACACTGGCAGCAATGGAAGCGGCGCGACAGCAGCAGGCGAAGAGCATCGCCATCGTCAATGCCGTCGGAAGCCAGGCGGCGCGGCTGGCAGACGGCGGTGCGATCTACCTGCACGCCGGTCCTGAGATCGGCGTCGCCTCGACGAAAGCATTCACCGCAATGCTGGTAGCGTCGTACCTGCTGGCGCTGCGGTTGGGCGCGGTACGCGGCATGCTTTCCGCTGACGAAGTGCGCCACTACATCCAGGCGCTCATCGAACTGCCCGGCAAGGTTGAACGTATTCTGGAACGCCAGGCCATCTACGAAAAACTGGCGGAGCGGTACCATAGCGCCCATGATGCGCTCTACCTGGGCAGGCAGGTGAATTATCCGGTCGCATTGGAAGGCGCGCTGAAACTGAAAGAGATCAGTTACATTCACGCCGAAGGATATCCGGCAGGTGAAATGAAGCACGGCCCGATTGCATTGATCGACCGCGATCTGCCGGTGGTGTGCATCGCCATGCGCGACGGCGTCTATGAGAAAATGATCTCGAACATCGAGCAGGTGCGCGCGCGCGGCGGGCATGTTATCGCCATTGCAACCGAGGGCGACGAACTGATCGCGTCGAAAGCAGACTACATCATCGAGGTTCCACACACGCTGCCGCTGCTGACGCCGGTGCTCACCAGCATCCCGATGCAACTGATCGCCTATCACATGGCGGTCCATCGCGGGTGCGACGTGGATCAGCCACGCAACCTGGCGAAAAGTGTGACGGTTGAGTAGCGATTTCCATCGCAAACCTGCTATAATGACCTCCAAAGCAACGAGGTCAACCATGACGCCTGATAGATTGCCGCCGATCGGCGTGCTGGTGATGGAGTACGGAGAACCGGCGACGCTCGCCGATGTTGTCCCATACCTGACGGCCCACTACCACGGTTATCCGCCTTCGCCGGAGGACGTCGCTTCTATGCGCGAGCGCTGCCAGCGTGTGTGGAGCGGCACAAGCGGCGACTCCGCCGCCAGACATCTGGCAGCGACGCTTGCCTGCGAACTGGCGCAGCGCTATGGAGCGCGTTTTCAGGTCGTCCTCGGCGCTCGCCACTGGCATCCGACCGTTGCGGACGCGCTGGCGCATCTCGTCCAGGCAGGCATGCAGCGCGTGATTGTCCTGCCGCTCAATCCGGTCGCCTCGCAGATGAGCCTGCACAGTTGCCAGAACACGCTCGACCGCGCTCAGGAGAGCCTGGAGCGCCCGGTACATATGCGCCTGATTGCGGAATGGCCCGATCTGCCAGGGTATTTGTCGGTGCTGACGACAAATGCCGTTATTGCGCTGGATCGTCTTGTCGGGAATGAACGCGGCCACGTGGCGCTGCTCGCTATTGCCCACAGTGTTGCCGAAAGCGCACGTAAGCCCGAAACCGACTATCAATGGCGACTGCGCCGGATGATGCAACGATTGGTCGCCACACTCGGCTGTGCTGCCGGGTATCTGGCGTACTACGGCGCGGAAGGCCCGGGACAGTGGCTGGGTCCTGATACGCTGACAGCGCTGGAAGAAATCGCCCGCGCCGGATTCGGGTATGTGCTGGCAGTGCCGATCAATAGCGTCTACGATAATGTCGAAGTGTGCTACGAACTCGATGTGCGCATGGCGGAGCGCGCTGCGGCGCTTGGGTTGAACTATGCGCGCGCTGCCATCCCCAACGCCGCGCCTGCGCTCATTGCCGATCTGGCAACCCTTGTGGCTGAAACGGCGTCGGTCTTTGATCAGGTCTGATGCCGGCAATACGAATAGCAGGAAAATCAGTCGAAACCCGGACAAACACGCTTGCACCTGTGACGCGGTTGGCGTTGGCTTCGACAGGCTCAGCCAACGCCAATCACGAGATTGTCTCATATTCGGTTTATCTTCCTATCCTTAAGAGCCTGTCTTGGAAAAGATCGTCGGGGAGGCGAAGGCAATGCCCTCCCCTCTCCAAACACACGTCACACGGCGATTTCTCGCATAGCCGCCCGCTCATGGGCAGCGCCGATGAAGGCGCTGCCGATCGGATTCCTATCATGCATTGCGCCAGGATTGTCGAGGAACATCATGTCTGCAACCTCTGCGCGTCGCGGAATCACCCGGCGCGCCCTTATCACTGCAATTGGACTTGTGCTTATCGTGGCAGCGTGCGCTGCCGCAGTCTTCTTCTTTCGCGGCGGGCAACAGACGCCGGTGCGCAGCTACGGACTGGTCAACCCGCGGGTTGATACCCTGATTGCAACAGTCAATGCGACCGGACAGATCGCCCCTGTTCAGACGGTCAATCTCAGTTTTGCCGTGACCGGACGAGTGGCTGAAGTGCTGGTGCGCCCGGGCGATACAGTCGAAAAAGGTCAGCCGCTGGCGCGGCTCGACACGCGCGAACTGGAACTGCGTCTCGCTCAGGCGGAAGCGCAACTTGCACAGGCGCAGGCGAACCTCGACCGCCTGCTGGCCGGTCCGTCACCAGCCGAGATTGCCGCTGCCGAAGCGCAACTCGCACAGGCTGCCGGACAATTGCGGCAGGTGGAAGGGAGCGTTACAACCGCAGATATGCGCGCTGCCGAGGAGCAACTACGGCAGGCGGAAGCGCGTCTCAACCAGTTACTCAACGGTCCGCGCGAATCAGATGTACAAACTGCCGAAGCGCGCATTCGCGAAGCGGAACTGAACCTGGAACGCCAGCGCGCCCAACTCTCCGCCGCCAAAACCAATGCGCAGATCCAACTGGAGCAGGCGGTCAATCAGTTGACGCAGGCGCAATCGCGCTACTCAACAGCAAAACAGAACTGGGAGTATGTGCGCGAAACCGGGGCCGACCCGATTGTGCGCACCGTAGCCGATCCGAATCGACCAGGGCAGACTCGCCCGAACATCCTGAACGACTCGCAGCGCCAGCAGTACTACGATGCGTTCGTCCAGGCGGAAGCGACATTGCGCAGCGCCGAAAACGCGGTTGCCCAGGCGCAAGTCAATTACGACAACGCGCGCCAGGCGGAGGCGAACGGCGTCGAACTCGCCGAAGGTCAAGTGGCAGTTGCGCGCGCCAACCGCGATCTCCTCTTTGCCACTCCTGAGCCGGATGTCCTGGCAGCAGCGCGCGCACAGGTCGCAAGCGCCCGTGCTGCGCTCGACCGGATGCGCGGCGATCAGCGCGGTGGTCAGCTTGAAGCGGCGCGTGCCGCCTACGAAGCAGCCAGGGCGAATCTGGAGCGCCTGCGCGCCGATCCGCGCTCAGCCGACCTGGCGGCAAGCCGTGCACAGGTGGATGGCGCACGCGCCGCACGTGACCTGGCGCGACTGACCCTGGACGAAGCCGTGCTCAAAGCGCCGTTTAGCGGGGTTGTCGCTGAGGTCAACCTGAAAGTCGGCGAAGCGCCGTCACCGGGACGACCTGCGATTGTCCTCGCCAACCTCGAGCGGTTCTATGTCGATGTGACCGTGGATGAGATCGACATCACGCGGGTCAGCGTCGGCCAGCCGGTGACGCTAACGCTCGATGCGCTGCCGGAAGTGACGTTGGCGGCCACAGTCGAGACGATTGGACCGCTGGCGTTGCCGCAGGCGGCGGTCACATCATATCAGGTGCGGATCGGCATTCCCAACACCGATCCGCGGGTGCGCGCCGGAATGTCGGTGGGGGCGGACATTGTGGTTGCAGAACGCGACAATGCGTTGCTTGTGCCGCGCCGCGCCGTGCGCAGCGATCGCGGGCGCTTGATCGTCGATGTGGTGCGTGATCCGGGGTTGTGTGCCGCGCCGCCGGAACAGCGCCCGGCGCGTCCCGATCTCGAGTCGCGGGAAGTGACCGTCGGGTTGAGCAACGACCAGGCGATCGAAATCCTCAGCGGTCTCGATCCGCAGGCATGCGTCTATGTCGAAGGCGTCGATCAGCGCTTCACCTTCTTCACCGGACCACCACGCACGCGGTAACGACAGACATGCACAGGTGCAACCCGAAGATGCCTCTTGACGTATCTGGAGGTGCTGGCGTACACTGTACTGAGGTCAGGGCTACGAGCGTGTGTGCCGCAGCGCCAGTACCACGTCAAGAAAGGAGCGCTTCCCTCATGACCGATTATGGCAGCAATCGCCTGGACCTGCCCGATCCAACGGTGACAGCGCGCGGACGCGGCGTGACCGGAATGGAATACCAGATCATCGGGACGACCATGCAGGCAGTGATCCTCGAACTCGATCCCGGCGAGACGGTCTACTCCGAATCGGGCGCGATGTCGTGGATGTCGGGCAATATCCAGATGGCGACCAATACGCGCGGCGGCGGGCTGGGCGGGATGTTCAAGCGCGCCATTTCC
>CALGYB010000172.1 GCA_937935075.1 uncultured Roseiflexus sp.
CCCACCCCAATGCCTTCGCCCACCCCATTGCCTTCGCCCACCCCAATGCCTTCGCCCACCCCATTGCCTTCGCCCACCCCATTGCCTTCGCCCACCCAACGGCGGACGTTGGCTTCGACAAGCTCAGCCAACGTCCGCCGCTCCACGTCCTTGAGTGTCCTGGTTTTGGGTGATCGCGCTATTAGCGCACAGCGACCGGGCTGCCGTACAGCGACGCCATCGCTTCCACAGTTTCACGGAGCGTGTCAATAAGTTCAGGCGGTTCGATCACCCGGCAGCGATCGCCATAGCGCAACAGCACATCACGCGCAACAGCAAGATTGGAAATCGTTGCCGTCACCATGGCGCTGCCATCGTTGCCGTACTCGACCCGCATATTGGGAAAGAACGACACCCCATCGGCACTCTGAGCAATCTCAGGATGCAGCCAGTAGCGCAGGGTATATGTTTGCGCCTGCGGACGCTCTGGCGGCAGCGGGGTCGGAAGAACCTGCACCGTGCCAGGCACGATGCGATCAAGCCGGTAGTCTACTGTTGTGAACAACTGCTCAGACCCTGCCGGTTGCACTTCGAGCAGCGTGGCATCGAGCAATGTATGTCCGCTGTTACGGAAGAAGATGCCGTAGGGAGCGACACGATGGCGGCGCGGCGCCTCACCGTTATTCAGCCCCCAATACCGAAAGACGAGTTCGTGCTTCTCTTCGATCGCCTGACGCACAGTTGCCAGCACATTAGAGTCAATGCGACCGATTGGCATCTTCTGGCGGGTTGTGCGGCGACGCGCGTGCACCTGAAGTTGCAACCGGTTGGGAAGCATGTGCATGACCTGATCGAGCAGAGCGCGAATGTGTGATTGCATTGGATTACCCGTGCCAGGCGGGTAACTCGCATCGAGCAGCGCCAGCGCTTCCAGACAGTGCTGCGGCGGATCGAGCAACGCAAGTTCACCCAGATCGATAATCACGTACTTTCCCTGGTCGCGCCGATAGACAATCTGGCAATCATACTCTCCTTTGAGCGAGTCCAGATCGTGTTTGAGGGCTGCCGCTGCATTTGCGGGATATCCATTCTCACCGAGTTCTGTCTGGACTCTGGAGATCAACTCTGCTGCGCTTGCAGGCGCGCGCAGCAACTGACGCACCAGAAACAAACGTCTGCGAAAAGTCACCCAGGAACTGCGCTTGATGCCACCACTCCGGCGTGCCATGCCGTCCTCCATTGCGGGTATGTAACGTCATACATTGTGAAGCAGAATACCATGAATCATACAGGCAACCCCTGCACAAAATCGCCACAAACCGTCCATAAAAGTTTAGATATTTGAACTTTGAGTCCACTGCACAAAGGCTTCGCCACCAAGGGCACGAAGCACACGAGGGTGAAGAAACATGAAGCGCATGTCCTTTGTGTCCCTTGGCGACCTTCGTGGTTACCGCTTGTTGCAGTGACGTCAACTTTATAATCCGGCGCGCGCTGCGCCCGGCGGCTGACGCCGCAGGCGACGGGGTCGAAGCCTGCCGGCGCAGGCGAGACGACCCGTCACCTGCGTGATATGAGATTCCCTTCCCCCAAGTCTGATACTCATGCACGGTCATTCGTACCATACTGCCGGAGCGTTGCGGGCTGAAGCCCTCGCTGAGGAGGCGGTTCGACTGCGCTCACCGCAAGTGGAAGCCCCGTTGGGGCTGCTGACATCAATGCGTAGTCGTGTATCCACGACACGATTGCCGGTGCGTGTTGACCGTTGCGCAAGGCGCAACGAACACGCGAACATCTTGTCCGACTGACTGCAAGTTGGTATGAGAAGTTACCACAGTGCCGGGAGTTGCGCGTTCAGACGCTCCGTGGTATACTTTTGGGCGCCGGGCGATTAGCTCAGTTGGCTAGAGCGCATCGTTCACACCGATGAGGTCACTGGTTCGAGTCCAGTATCGCCCACCAGAAATGGAAAAGACGCCTTTCATGGCGTCTTTTGCGTTTTCTGCTCACTGCCGGATTGCACCATCTTGCAAATATGATAGAATAAGGTACACTATACATCATGAACAAAGTACGTCTGGCCCTGCTTGCTGTGAGAACTGACCGTCTGCGACGGCCAGATTGTATGTCCTGACCAGGGCGTTTGTTCTCCAGGGAGGCGGTATGGACTACGATGATCTGCCGGAAGACGCGCCCGGCGGCGATGATGAGAACACCGGGCCCTACGCCGATGAGTGCGGCGGCGAGATGTTTTGAGCACTCTGACCATCAGGCTTCGCCTTCGAGAAAGCACATGGAACCTGCACTGGCAGCGCGCCATTGCTCACCCAACTCCCGTAAAGCCTCATCGGCCAGCACTGTTTGCAGACGCTGAAACAGTGCACGCTCCTCACGACGCACATGAGTCTCGATCAGTATTCCCAGAGCATTGAGGCGCTCCTCGAGCGTCGCTGCATCGACTTCGTCATCGTGCAGGGTCGCAATATCTGCCGTGATCCTGCGATGCTCGGTGATCAGGACGGCGATGAGGGCATCGACGACATCGTCTCTGCCTCTCACTGCGGGAAAGAGAATATCTTCTTCGCGCTGCATGTGCGGTAGTGCCAGCGCCGTCAGCGACTGACGCGCATACGTTAGCTTCTCGGCTGTTGTGGCGGGAGCGCCACGGTAGCGCGCCGCACCGCGCCGAATGACCTGGGCAATGAACAGTACCTGGCGATGCTCGTGCGACAGGGGCACAAGTCCGGGATGGCGTTTCATCGTTGCTTCCTCATTCCCGCTATCGGTTCACGTTTTGCCGAGCGGATCACTGCCACACGACGCGAGTTGCGCCTGCATGATCTGGCACAACTCGCATGGCCCGGCGTCGCCGCCGCACAGACAGATACTCATGTGCGGTCATTCGCACCATACTGCCAGGACGCTGCGGGCGAAAGCCCTCGCTGATGACGCGGTTCAACGGTGCTCACCGCAAGTGAAAGCCCCGCCGGGGCTGCTGATGCCGCTGCGCAGTCATGCGTCCACGACACGCCTGCCGGTGCGCGTTGACCGTTGCGCCTTGAACAATGAACACGTGACTATCTTGTCTGACTGACCGCAAGTTAGTATTATGTGCCACCCGACGAACAGCGTCCACCGGAACAGGCTCATTTGTGACACATCTTCATGGTGTCGCCGGGACCAGGTAATCCGCAGCAGCCCAACCTTCAGCGCCTTCTGCGTCGCGCACCCGTTTCCACACCCGATCCGGCTGCACCGAGTCCTCGCCGACGACCGTCACGATCGTGCCTTCGGGCAGGGTTTTGATCGGCGTGTTGTTGAGGTTCGGCTCTGGACGCAGGAACAGACCGAGCGCGCCGGTGCCCTGAACGCGCAACTGCGCATTGAGCGGCGTCGTCGGCGTTAAAGTGAGGGTCGAGGTGAGCGGATCGGGGGTGACGGTCGGCTGTTCAGGCAGCGGCGTCAACACAATTGGCGGTTGCGACTGCGGTTCAGTTGCACTCCTGCCCGAAGGCAGAGGTTCGGGTGACCCTGCCTGGCTCAGCATGAAGAGGACAATGCCCGCCAGGATAATTGCCATCGCTGTCAGGACAAACTTCCACCCATCGTGCTGGAGCCAGAGAATCAGTTCCTGAGTAAAAGGGGCGCCGCCGCGTGATGGACGCGCTGCACTCCTGGTGCGCCGCCACGCCGGATTGACCGGCTCTGCGTGGTCATCGGGATTCAGTCGTTCAGTATCGCGTGGATCCCGGCGCGGTGATCGGGGCGCACGCGGATCGAAGGGGTCGCCACTTTCACGTTCCATACCTCGCTCCTCACTCCTGAGAGTTCTTTTTCAATCATAGCACAGGTGTGCATGCGGTTCAACTCATAGAGCGATCACCCACAACCCGGACGCTCAAGGACGGGGAGCGGCTCACGGCGGCTTCGACCGGCTTGGCCAACGTCTGCCGCAAGGGCGAAAGCCATGCCTTCTCCTCTCCAAGGAGATTTGCCGGATAGGCTCAGTTGCTCATTGATTCGCACGCCAGGAAGACCTATAATAGCAGCCGGAAGGCATAGATCTGCCAGAGATGCCGACTCGCGCATTCTTGTATCCGTCCTGTATAATAACAAGAGATTAACCGGTCGAGCACGCATTTGCTCTGCCAGGCGCGCCCGTTCGAATTGCAATATCGCAGTATGGCTCGCTGCGGAGGATTGGTATGGCGTTGATCAAGAAACCCGGCACGACCAAGGGCATCGACCTGAACTCGTCATCGTCGGGCGCGGAGGCGGACCCGCAAGGAACAGCAGCCCCTGGCGCCGGAGGGCGCGTCGTCGCGCCGGTGATGCAGCCTGGCGTCGTCTTGCAGGGGCGGTACGTGATCGAAGGCACACTGGGCATCGGCGGGATGAGCGTCGTCTATCGCGGGCGCGACCTGCGCTTCAAGGATGTCGTGCGTCCATGCGCCATCAAAGAGATGTATCAGAGCGCGCCGGATTCGAATACGCGGTTGCTGAACCTCAAGAACTTCGAGCGTGAAGCCGGGCTGCTGGCCACCCTGCAACATCCGGCTATTCCCAAGGTGTTCGACTTTTTCGAGGAGAATGGTCGGGTCTACCTGATCCTGGAACTGATCCAGGGGAAAGACCTGGAAACGGTGCTCGACGAAGCGAAAGGTCCGTTGCCTGAAGAACGAGTGGCGCGTTGGGCGGTGCAGCTGTGCGAGGTGTTGTCGTATCTGCACAACCAGAAACCGGAACCGATCGTCTTCCGTGACATGAAGCCGTCGAATGTCATGGTGACAGCCGATGATCGGATCATCCTGATCGACTTTGGCATCGCTCGCAGCCTGGTGCGCACCCGCGGCACCGTCATCGGCACCGAAGGATATTCGCCGCCGGAACAGTACAAGGGCATCGCCGAACCGCAGAGCGACCTCTATGCGCTTGGCGCCACGCTCCACCATCTGTTGACCGCCAGCGACCCGCGCACCGAAACGCCGTTTACGTTTCACGAACGCCCGCTGCGCCAGTTGAACCCGCAGATCTCGCCGGAATTCGCCGCAGTCGTTGAAAAGGCGCTCTCCTACGATATGAAAACGCGCTGGGCATCGGCGGAAGAAATGCGCCTGGCATTGTTGCAGACGCCGACGCTGCGCAGCAAGCAGGGCGGAGGCACGGCAACCGCAGGGAAAGTCGCGCTGTCGCGCGCGAGCGGCGCGGCGACCACCGAACTGGTCTGGCGCTTTGTCTGTGAAGATGAAGTGCGCTCCTCACCATGCGTCAGCAATGGCATGGTCTTCGTCGGAAGCTACGACACGAACTTATACGCGGTCGATGCCGGTCGCGGCGAGTTTCGCTGGAAATATGCCACCGAAGGGGGCATTTCATCATCGCCCGCCGTATGGAATGATATCGTCATCGTGGGATCGGAAGATGGCGCAGTCTACGCCTGCGACATCCGTCGCGGCGTTCTGCGCTGGACATTTCGCACCAGTAAGCCGGTGCGCTCGTCGCCGCGGGTGCTGGATCGCGTGATCTTCATCGGGTCGGACGACCAGCATTTCTATGCGATCGACGGGCTGCGCGGCGCCCAGATCTGGAAATACCGCACCTGGATGCCAATCCGTTCCTCGGCGTGCATTGCAGGAGAGTCGGTCTACTTCGGCGGCGGCGATGGGTTCGTCTATGCGCTCAGTATCAAAAATGGCGGGGTGCGCTGGAAGCAGCGAACCCAACAACCGGTGATTTCATCGCCAGCGTTCGCCGAGAATATGGTGATCGTCGGCTCGATGGACAACACCCTTTATGCGCTCGACAGCGAAGGCGGGTGGCCCGTCTGGAAGTACCGCACCAACCATTATGTCAACTCGTCGCCATTCGTCCTGGGAACGCGCGTGTTCGTCGGCAGCGTCGATGGCAACCTGTATGCGATTGAACTGAAGAACGGCAAGCTGGCCTGGAAGTACGATACCGGCAGCCAGATCACCTCGTCTCCACGGGTCGAGCAGGGGCGCGTTTACTTCGGCGCCGCCGACGGGTGCGTGTACTGCCTCGATGCAGCCAACGGCACGCTGATCTGGCGCTACGAAACGCAGGGTCCGGTGGTGTCGTCGCCGGCGATCAGTGAGGGCGTGGTCTACATTGGATCACTCGATCACGCACTGTATGCGTTGCGCGCATAGCGTACAGCCGCTGCGCCATTGACGGAGCTGACATGACGCTGCACGGTTCTCGACGAAAGACAGGCGACCTATGAGCGAAAATCCGTCACCCGAACCCCCTTCCGCACCGGCGCCCGATCCGTCCGATACGGCGTGGTGGTCCGACGAGAGCGATGGCACGCGCCCACTCGATACGCACGCAGTCATGGCGCAGGGAGATGTTCTCGACCGCAGACGCGGTGAAACGGAACCGCTCGCCGATGATGCGCTCCCGCGCGAAACCCCGCCGCCGCCGCCGGCGATCGCCGCTGCCGCAATGCGGCACATCGGCCAGGTGCGTGAAACCAACCAGGACGCCATCTACACGCTGATCAGCAGCATCCCGCGCGAAACGGGCGATGCTACGCTTGGGTTGTTCGTCATCGCCGATGGGATGGGCGGGCACGAAGGGGGCGAGATCGCCAGCCGCATGGCGGTGGCAGCCGTCGCGCGGCGCGTCATCGCCGACCTCCTCGTGCCGGCCATTGAGGGAAGTATCAATGTTTCCCTCCAGGCATTGATCGTCGATGCCGTTCAGGAAGCCAACCGCACCATCTGGGAACATGCCCGCATGACCGGATCGGACATGGGCACTACCTGCACTGCGGCGCTGCTGCTCGGTCGTTCACTGTACATCGGTCACGTGGGCGATACGCGCGCATACCTGATCGATGCCAGCGGCATCCATCAGTTGACCACCGATCACTCGGCGGTCGGACGGTTGATCGAGATGGGGCAGCTTGACCCGGCTGAGGCGCGGGAACATCCGCTGCGTTCCCAGTTGTACCGCACCATCGGGCAGCACCCGGAGGCTGCGGTCGATCTGGTGTTTCAGCCGATCGGCGACGCGACACACCTGCTCCTCGCCAGCGACGGGTTGTGGGGATGCGTCGAAGAGGCGACTATGCTGCGCATTGTCCAGAGCATCGATAGCCTACAGCGCGCCGCGCGCGCCCTGGTCGACGCCGCCAATCGCGCCGGCGGGCCGGATAACATTTCTGTCGTCCTTGTCAGGCTCGTCTAGTTCTGCGAGAAGGACGCACTTTTTTCCTATTGCTAACATCATCGTATTTGTGGTAGTGTATCTGCATATCCGCCCGTAAGATTTGGTGGCGCTCCGATGACACCAGGCATTCATCTGCAACAGACCCTGAGCCGAACGACACTGGCAGTCGGCGATGAACCGCAGTTGATCTACGTCCTTCTGGAAGCGCATGCCGAAGGGGTGGCGCAGCAACTGCCCAAATTGCCGTTGAACCTGTGCCTGGTAATTGACCGCAGTTCGTCGATGCGCGGCGAGCGCCTGATGCAAGTCAAGGACGCTGCGGCGCGGATTGTCGATCAACTGGGGCAGGACGATTATTTTTCGCTGGTGGTATTCAATGACCGGGCGGATGTGGTGATTCCGGCGCAACGCGCGATTAAGAGGGCGGACCTGAAAGCGGCGATTGCGCAGATCGAAGCGGCAGGCGGCACCGAAATGGCGCAGGGGATGGCGCTTGCGCTTCAGGAAGTGCAGCGCCCGCTTCTGGCGCGCGGCATCAGCCGGATCATTCTGCTGACCGACGGCCGCACCTATGGCGACGAGAGCCGGTGCGTCGAGATCGCCCGTCGCGGGCAGTCGCGCGGCATCGGGTTGACGGCGCTCGGCATTGGGACGGAGTGGAACGAGGACCTGCTCGAGACGATGACCGCCAGCGAAAACAGCCGGGCGCAGTACATCGCCACGGCGCAGGATGTCGTCAAAGTTTTCGCCGATGAAGTGAAGCGCCTCCATGCCATCTTCGCCCAGCAGGTGCACCTGTCGGTCGAGGCGCGCCCCGGTGCGCTGTTGCGATCCCTCGATCAGGTGCGCCCGTTCATCGCGCCGATTACGATCGTCGAAGAAGCAGAGCGCCGCTGGGTCGCCAATCTGGGGGACTGGCCCGATACCGGGGTGCAGGGGTTTCTGCTCGAAGTCGTTGTGCCGCCCCTGCCGGTCGGCGATCACCCGGCGCTGAAACTGACGCTGCGGTACCATCTTCCAGGAGCGAATCTGCGCGATCAGGCGCGCGAACTCCTGGTTCGCGTCAGCCTGCGTCCGGCGGAAGAGGTCGCCTACCACGTTGATGCCACGGTCAAACACTGGTTGGAGCGCCTGGTGGCATACCGGTTGCAGGCAAACGCCTGGAAGTGCGCTGCAGAAGGACGCATCGAGGAAGCAAGTGAGCGCCTGCAAATGGCAGGCACGCGCATGCTTAGCGTTGGTGACACGGCGCTGGCGCATACATTACAACAGGAAGCGACTCGTCTTTTGCGCAATGGCGCCGTGAGTGAAGAAGGGCGCAAACGCATCCGCTTTGGCACCCGCGGACTGATAGGACCGATTGCGGGCGATGAACGTGAGACGACAACGTGAGACGGCGGAAGTGCAGGCTCTCCCGTCTCCAATAACGGCAACTGCGTATGATTATTTGCCAGAACTGTTCAGCCCGACAACTCGATGGCACGATCTTCTGCACTGAGTGCGGCGCCAGCCTGATCGACGCCGGTCCGCCCGAATCAACGCGCGAACTCGATGTCGGCGTTATCGAGAGTCACGATCCTGTGGTAGTCTCCGGTCCGCCGTCGGGAGACGATCCGCAGTCCGCTCATACGATCACGCTGGTCGTGGTAAGCAGTCGTCGCCGGATCGAGGTCAATCTCAGTGATGAGGCGCTCATCGGACGGGCAGACCCGACACGTGGCATTATGCCCGATATCGATCTCAGTCCGTTTGGGGGATATGATGCCGGCGTCTCGCGTCGCCATGCCATCCTGTCGTACCGCGATGGGGCATACCGCGTCGAGGACCTTGGCAGCGCGAATGGGACCTTTGTCAACGGTCGTCAGATCGATCCGATGTGCGCGACGCCGGTGAAGCATGGCGATGAGATCATGTGCGGCACCCTGTTGTTGCGTCTGGAAATCCGAAACCGACAGCGCTGAAAGGAGCCAAACGTGGCAAGAACCGTCATTTTGCACATTGCAGGCGAAGATCCGGTTCTGGCAGATATTGAGCAGGAACCGCAACCGGGCGATATGTTCATCAAGGTCACGAATATGCGCAAACGTGACGGCAAAGACGTGCCCTACCTGGCGCCCGGCGTTCAGAGTGTCATCTTCCCCTGGTGGCGCATCACGTTCGTTGAGGTCATGCCAAGCGAAGAGGAGCGCGGGTCGGTCATTGATTTCTTCCGCACCTGATAGGCTGCGGTGTTTTCCCCTCACCCCCCCTGCCCCCCTCCCCCAGCGGGGGAGGGCAAGGGCGCAGTTCCGCCCACACCTCCCTGCGCCACGCCCCCCTCCCCCAGCGGGGGAGGGCAAGGGTGGGGGCCTTGCCCCCTCACCCCCCTGCCCCTTTGCGTCCTGGCGTTGATCCAACGACGCGAAGGCGCAAAGGGAGGCAGGATGCGCGTATTTCGTGGGCAGTGCCGGGCATCGCGGCGCCTGCACCGCCGACGGCGGGCGGCGCAGCGAGCGAGGGGCGCGACGCCGTTCTCCTCCCTCGGTTGACCTGCCGTCTCCTAGGGCCACCACTGCCCCACATCGGCGATGGCGCGGGCTGCTTCTGCCACTGCCTTCTCACCGCCCAGCGCCGCGATGACCGGCGTTAGTGCGCGCAGATCGACGAGCAGATCGCGGCGACGACGCTGCGCCAGGATCGGCAGCGTCTCAGCCCAGATCTCATAGAGCTGGGCACGGGGCAGTTTGGTGAGGTGCGGCGCCAGCGCCTCTAGCGCCTTGGCGCGCCACTCCTCATACCCAATCGCCCGCGCCGCCGCCAGCGCCTCCCCCAGCAATCCCTCCGGCAGGTGCGGCGCCAGCCCCGCCAGCGCCTCGGCGCGAGCCCATTCCTCCGACTCAATCTCGCGGGCGGCGGTCAGCGCTTCTTTCAGCAATGTCCTCGGTAGGTGCGGCGCCAGCCCCGCCAGCGCCGAGGCGCGCGCCTTTGCGTCCCCAATCGCTTGGGCGGCGGTCAGCGCCTCGCGCAGCGCTTGCTCGCGTTCCTCCCCTCCAACGCGTTTGTCGTGTCGACGAGCAGATCGCGCAGCGGTCAGCGCCTCGCGCAGCGCTTGCTCGCGTTCCTCCTTTGCCGGCAGGCGCGACGCCAGCGCCGCCAGCGCTTTGGCGCGCCGCTCCTTATACCCAATCGCCCGCGCCGCCGCCAGCGCCTCCCTCAGCAATTCCTCCGGCAGACGCGGCGCCAGCCCCGCCAGCGCCGAGGCGCGCGCATCTTCCCACTCAATCGCCCGCGCCGCCGCCAGCGCCTCCTGCCACACCGTCACCTGCTCCGCCGCCGGCAGGTGCGGCGCCAGCGCCCCCAGCGCCTTGGCGCGCCACCACTCCTCCCTAATCGCCCGCGCCGCCGCCAGCGCCTCCTGCCACACCGTCACCTGCTCCGCCGCCGGCAGGTGCGGCGCCAGCGCCCCCAGCGTCTCGGCGCGCGCCTTTGCGTCCCCAATCGCTTGGGCGTCGGTCAGCGCCTCCTCCAGCAATTCCGCCGGCAGGTGCGGCGCCAGCGCCATAAGCGCCTCGGCGCGATACGATTCCGACCAAATCTCGCAGGCAGCGGTCAGCGCCTCCTCCAGCAATTCCTCCGGCAGGTGCGGCGCCAGCGCCCCCAGCGCTTTGGCGCGCCACCCCTCCTCCCTAATCGCCTGCGCCTCCTCCAGCGCCTCCTCCAGCAATTCCTCCGGCAGGTGCGGCGCCAGCGCCATAAGCGCCTCGGCGCGCGCACCTGCCCTCTCAATCGCCCGCGCCGCCGCCAGCGCCTCCCTCAGCAATTCCGCAGGCAGGTGCGGCGCCAGCCCCGCCAGCGCCTTGGCGCGCCACTGCTCCTCCCCAATCGCGCCTGCCGCTGCCAGCGCCTCCTTCAGCAATGCCTCCGGCAGGTGCGGCGCCAGCGCCATAAGCGCCTCGGCGCGATACCATTCCTTAATCTTGCGGGCGGCGGTCAGCGCCTCCCCCAGCAATCCTGCCGGCAGGTGCGGCGCCAGCGCCCCCAGCGCCTCGGCGCGCGCCCTTGCGTCCCCAATCGCTTGGGCGTCGGTCAGCGCCTCGCGCAGCGCTTGCTCGCGTTCCTCTGCCGGCAGGTGCGGCGCCAGCGCCGCCAGCGCCTCGGCGCGCGCATCTGCGTCCCCGATTGCTTGGGCGTCGGTCAGCGCCTCGCGCAGCGCTTGCTCGCGTTCCTCTGCCGGCAGGTGCGGCGCCAGCGCCTCGGCGCGCGCCCATCCCCGCTCAATCTCCTGTGCCGCCGCCAGCGCCTCCTCCAGCAATCTCTCCGGCAGGCGCGGCGCCAGCCCCGCCAGCGCCTCGGCGCGCCACCCCTCATCCTCAATCGCCCGCGCCGCCGCCAGCGCCTCCCTCAGCAATTCCTCCGGCAGACGCGGCGCCAGCGCCGTCAGCGCCTTCGCGCGCGCATCTGCGTCCCCGATTGCTTGGGCGGCGGTCAGCGCCTTGCGCAGCGCTTGCTCGCGTTTCTCTGCCGGCAGGTGCGGCGCCAGCCTTTCCAGCGCCTCGGCGCGCGCCCATCCCCGCTCAATCGCCTGTGCCGCCGCCAGCGCATCCTCCAGCGCATCCTCCAGCAGGTCCGCTGGCAGGTGCGGCGCCAGCCCCGCCAGCGCCTCAGCATGCCTAATCGCCCGCGCCGCCGCCAGCGCCTCCCTCAGCAATTCCTCCGGCAGACGCGGCGCCAGCGCCGTCAGCGCCTTCGCGCGCGCATCTGCGTCCCCGATTGCTTGGGCGGCGGTCAGCG
>CALGYB010000173.1 GCA_937935075.1 uncultured Roseiflexus sp.
GACCCCGGCCTTCAGCCAGCGCTGGGTTTGCTGATAGACGGTGTACCACGGCGGCGGAGCGTTGGGCATCATGCGCCAGGGCGCTCCCGTGCGATGCGCTGAGCCTGCCGAAGCGCGGACGATCCAGCGCAATCCGTTCAAGACCTCGCGCAGCGCGTGGTTGCGCTGCGGGGCGTCTTCGGTCATGAAGGTCAGGGAGGGAGCGACGAAGGCCCGCTCCACGTCGCTCACATCGCTTGGATAGGGTTGACGTGTCATACTGAAATCATACCACGTGTATCTCTGAAGTGCATAACAGGCTCTAGGGATCGGGGAGCAGGAAGTAGGGAGTAGCGTTCCAGGGGATCATTCATAACGCCTGCGCTCCCAGGCGATGTGGACGCCGACTGTTTCACACGCGGTTCAGCAAACGACGGATGCGCCGCAGGCGTGTTCCAGATACCGCAGGCGGCGGAAGGTTTGGAAGAACGCGAGGCTCCGACTCACCATCGCATCGGATGGCGCGGACTGCAAGGCTGCAACGATCTGCTGCGTCGCCTGGTTCAGACAGGCGTCCAGTTGATCGGCAGGCGCGCCGTGCGCGCGCAGGCGGCGAAATTCGGGTTCCCACGGCACACTGCACACATTGCGCGCGACGACCCCAATAATATCGGGGACGATGGCATTATGACGCAACCAGTCCAGCCCGAGGCAGAAAGTGACCGATGCACACGGCGCTCGTTCGATTGCCAGTTTCAACATTTCTGCTTCGTGACCAATTGCAAGGGTCAGCAGCGCACTATCATCCGGTTGCAGCGCATCGGCGCAACGCACCGGAACCTGCAACAATCCTGCCAGCACGCGCGCCAGCGGTTCAGCCAGGCGATCAATCGGAACAACGCAGGTCAGGCGCCAGTGTTGCAATCGGGCAAGGTGCATGAGGCGATGAAGGCTCATGGCAATGTCGGGGTAGGTGAAGTGGAAGTCGGAGAACTCCTCGGGCCTGTTTCCGTCGTCGTGGGTCGATCCAAGATAGGCAGCGCCTTGTTCGGCGTAGAAACGCTCTCTGAGCGAATGGACGACGCCGATTTCACGGTGGCGCTCGACCGCCTCAACGTACATCTGGATGCGAAGCCGGTCGATGTCGTGCGTGGCGTGAAGCAGAGCAATATGCAATGCCGTCTCCGCGTCGTCGTATGCGCCGAGGCGCAAGTGGCAGCGACCAATCAGCAGATGGAGGTTACTATCGTTTGGATAGCGCTGGCGGGTGATCTGAAGATGGTAGAGCGCCGCGTAATCATCACCATGCAGGAAATGCGCCAGCCCGAGTTGATAGTGCACCGCAGGGTCTTCGGCATCGAAGATCAGGCACTGCAGAAGCGCGTTGATGGCTTCGTCATATCTGCCGAGTTCGATAAGGATGCTGCCGATGTTGAAATACGCCAGAAATCCGCCTTCCAGGTTTGCGACGATACGAAACTCTTCCGCTGCCTTTGCCAGCAGACCGTGCCGATGGTAGTAATTACCAAGCGCATCGTGCGCCTCTGCGAGATGCGGGTTATGCTCCAATGCACGCCGATATTCTTCCACCGCCTCTTCAACGCGGTTCGCCTGTTCGAGCACCAGGCCGCGCTGAAAATGCACAATCGCCTCGTCGTAGTGCGGCTCGCCGAGCATAGCCGGTTCTCCTTCAATGTGGGCCGCGCAGGGATGGATGGCTTCTCATCAACTTCTCAGAATTATAGCATATGGGAACCGGCTTGCGGGAATTGAGAATTGAGAACCGAGAACCGAGAACCAAGAACCGAGAACCGAGAACCAAGAACTAAGAACTATGTCGCTCGTTGCAGAACTTTGTTATACTTGACAGGCATGATGCCGTTGTCCTGTGCAGGGCGTCTCGAACGGCAACAGGAAAATATCCGGCATCGTTCATAAGCGATGCTTGTGCGCATCCGTTGCACAACAGAATCGGAATCGATCATCACGCCGGTTTCCGGTATCGACGAGACCTGGCGGAACGTGTAGCGACCACCTGGCGGGTCGTCAAAGGAGTAGTCTATGGCGGGCGAGGTTACTATTCGCGCGTCGCTGGCGCGCCCGTATCTGGCAGCAGCGTCAACGCCGCAGGTTGCATATCTGCTGCTTGAAGTCATGCCTGGTCAGGTGATGACGCAGGTGCGAGCGCCGGTGAATGTCTGCTTTGTTATCGACCGAAGCGGCTCCATGAAAGGCGAAAAGATTGACCGGGTGCGGCGGGCGACGATTCGCGCCATCGAAATGCTCGATGCGCAGGATATCGTCTCAGTCGTTATCTTCGATCATCGCACCGAAGTCCTGATCCCCGCCACGCCGGTCACGCAACCTGCTGAACTGGTTGACCGCATCAACCGTGTGCGCGATAGCGGCGGCACCCGGATCGCGCCCGCTGTCGAGGCGGGGCTGCGTGAGATCGATAAAGGACCGCCACAAACGGTGCGCCGTCTCATTTTGCTGACCGACGGCCAGACCGAGAACGAGTCGGACTGCCTGCGACGCGCTGAGGACGCCGGGCGGCGCAATGTGCCGATCACGGCGCTTGGCGTCGGCAAGGACTGGAACGAGGATCTGTTGATCGAGATGGCAAACCGCTCAGGCGGCGCCGCCGACTACATTGATCGACCGGAAAAGATCGTTGATTACTTCCAGAGCACCATCCAGCGCGCACAGGCGACGACGGTGCAAAACGCAAACCTGACGCTCCGGTTTGTGCAGGGGGTGTTACCGCGCGCTGTATGGCAGGTCTATCCGCTTATTACCAACCTCGGTTACCGCCCGATCTCCGACCGCGATGTGAGTGTGCCGCTTGGTGAACTGGAAACCGGCAGCGGACGCACGCTGCTCGTCGAAGTGCTGATCGAACCGCGACCAGCCGGGGAGTATCGTATCGCCCAGGCAGAGGTGAGCTACGACATTCCGCTGCTGAGTCTGTCCGGTGAGAAGAGTCGTACTGACATCATGCTCACCTTTACGACGGACGCCGGGCTTGCCGCTCAGGTGAATGCCACCGTGATGAACATCGTTGAAAAAGTCAGCGCCTTCAAACTGCAAACGCGTGCATTGCAGGACCTCGCCGCCGGCGATGTCGCGGGAGCGACCCAAAAACTGCAAAGCGCCGTGACCCGGCTGCTCAACCAGGGCGAAGTCGATCTGGCGCAAACGATGCAGCGTGAGATTCAGCACTTGCAACAGACCGGCAAACTCTCCAGCGAGGGGCAGAAGACGATCAAGTTCGGCGTGCAAAAGACCGTGCGACTGAGCGACATCAAACAGGAAGAGTAGGGGTCAGGGGTTGCAGATCAGTTCAGTGGATGCGTGGCGTCACGCCGGTTCACCCATCCCGCAACATCGGTCATAACACCGATTCCGGGCGTCCTGTGGTACAATTGGCGCAGGAATGCGGTTCCCCCTGCAAGGAGCGCATGTACAGCGCCATATGTCTGATCTGCTCGCACCGGAAACGATTATCCACGGCGTCCATGCCGAATATCGCATCATCTCACTGATAGGTCGCGGCGGGATGGGGGCGGTTTACCGCGCGCTGCGCCTGGCGGACTCGACAATCTGGGCGTTGAAGGAGATGCGTCCGGCGGAAGACCTGCCGACCGCAGAACTCGAAGAGAATCGCCGACTCTTTCTGCAGGAAGCCGAACTCCTCAGCAAACTCAGCCACCCGGGGTTGCCGGTCGTCGCGGAACTCTTCGAGTATCAGGGGCGCCCGGTGATGATCATGGAGTTCGTTGCGGGGCAGACGCTCGAGCACCGCATCCGCGACGCCAATGCGCCACTGCTCGAACAACAGGTGGTCGGCTACGGCATTCAACTGGCGCGCATTTTGCATTACCTCCACACGCGCACGCCGCCGATCATCTACCGCGACTTGAAGCCGTCAAACGTCATGCTGACTCCAGAAGGGGTGCTGAAACTGATCGATTTCGGTGTTGCACGCACGTACAAAGTGCGCAAGACGAAAGATACGATTGCCATGGGGTCGGCGGGCTACGCGCCGCCGGAACAGTATGGCAAAGGGCAAACCGATGCACGCTCCGATGTGTACGCGCTTGGCGCCACATTGCTCCACCTGCTGACCAATCTGCCGCCGATTCCGCTGCAAACGCCCGCCAAGGGGAGCATTCGCAAACTCAATCCATCCGTTGATGCGCGCACCGAAGAGACGATCATCAAAGCAATGAACCTCGAACCATCAAAGCGGTTCAGCAGCGCGCTGGAATTCGAGCAGGCGCTCCATCGCTGCCTCGACACGCCGTTTGTCGATCCCGTCCCGCGCGCCACCCCGCCGCCGCCGATCATTCCGCCGGTCGTCGCGCGCCCACCGGTCGAGACGATCTTGCAGGCGCCCGTCGCGCCGGTCACCGTTCCCGTCCCGCCTCCCACAGCGCCGTCCGGCGCCACGCCAGAAGGTCATACATGCGCGCGCTGCGGGCGGATCAATAAACCTAATGCGCGCTTCTGCGCCGGTTGCGGCGCACCGCTCAGCGCCGCCATGGCGGCGCCGCGCCTGATCGTCATCTCGCCGCGCAGCACCTTCGAGCAGAAGATCGAACGCACGCCGCTGCGCATAGGTCGCCGTGATCCGCGCCAGCACCACTATCCAGAACTCGATCTGGCCGAGCACGACCGTGGCATCGCGTCGCGCCATCACGCGATGATCGAACGCAATGGCGATTACTACACCTTGACCGACCTGGGTTCGACCAATGGCACGCTCGTGAATGGAACGCCGTTGCCGCCGCACCAGAAACATCGCCTGCGTTCCGGCGACCGGATCAAGATCGGCGAAGTGGAAATCGAGTTTCGTTGGGGATAGATGATGGGAAAGACACCACGCTTCGACACGCTCAGCGCACCGCGTGTGCTCATTCTGCGCGCCGCCGGCATCAACCGCGACAATGATGCTGCGCTGGCCATCGAACTTGCGGGCGGGCGCCCGGAGATAATCCATATCAACCGGCTCATCGCCGGTGAGCGACGCCTCATGGACTATGCGATGCTGGTTATTCCTGGGGGATTTTCGTATGGCGATCACCTGGGCGCAGGAAAACTTCTGGCGATCGATCTGACCCATTGCCTCGGCGATCAGATGATGCGTTTCATCGCCGATGGTCGTCCGGTGATCGGCATCTGCAACGGCTTTCAGGCGCTGGTGAAGGCCGGCATTCTTCCCGGCGCGCGGCTCGATAAGGTCACGCTCACCGATAACGCCTCCGGTCGCTTCGAGTGCCGTTGGGTGCATCTGGCTGCCGACCCAACCAGCGTGTGCGTTTTCACCCGGGGCATCGAGCGCCCGATTGAGGTGCCGGTCGCGCATGGCGAAGGGCGCTTCGTGGCGCGTGATGATGCAACCCTCGCCGCACTGCGCACCGCCGGTCTGGTGGCGCTGCGCTACGTCACCGCCGATGGCGGGCTGCCTGCGTACCCGGAGAATCCGAACGGCTCGATGGATCACATCGCCGGAATCTGCAACCCCGGCGGCAATGTGCTGGGCTTGATGCCCCACCCGGAAAACGCGGCGCTGCCCTACCAGCATCCGCGCTGGACGCGCGAGCCGCTGCGAAACGAAGGAGACGGGTTGATCATCTTTCGGAACGCGATCCGGTATGCCATGGGGATGTGATGCCCACAGCAAGCGATGCCATCCCGGAATGCACTCAACGGAACCACTTCCGCTGCGCTTCCTCGAAGAATCCCTCGGCGCGCAGGGCGTTGAGCGCCTGATTGACGGCGTCGTGCAGGCGATATGCTTCCGGCGCAACCGCGATCACATACGGCTCGAAGGTCAGCGCCTGCGCGATACGCACCTCCGGCGCGCGCGCCATGGCTATCAACGCCGCCGGATGATCGACGATCACAGCGTCCACTTCGCCGCGCTGCAACGCCATCAGCGCCTCGTCGGGAGCGTCGTACTCGGAGCGCAGCGTAAACGTCGCGCCCTCCATCAGGCGACGCCGCGCCAGCGTATCGGCGTCGGAACCGAGCGCCACACCCACGACGCGACCGGCGAGGTCCGCTTCCGAGGCAATGGATGCATCCGAGCGGACCACCAGCATCTGTCCGGCATTGAAGTAGAACTGCGAGAAACGCGCACGCCAGCCGAGTTCCGGCGCGTAAGGCAGTGCAGAGATCGCCACATCAGCGCGCCGCGCCGCCAAATCGTCGTAGATCGAATCGAGACCGCTGGGGACGAATTCCACCTGAACACCAAGGTGCGATGCAATCCCATGCGCCAGATCGATGTCGTATCCGGCAGGTTGCCCATCCTCCATCCAGGTGAATGGGTAAAAGCCAAGATCGACTGCAACCCGCAAGGTACGGCGCTGCTGCACCCCCGCCCACACCGGGTCGAGTCCCTGCCCGGCGACGTTCAACCCCATTTGTGCACTTGCTGCCAGCGCGGCATACCCGATGATAATCAGCAATGCCGCCACATCGAGCCAGCGCCTTCCGGCTTGCTGCCGCCATCGCATCCGCAGCGCCTCTCTCATCGTATCTTCATACAGATGGCTTGATCACCAGTCTATATTCAAGTATACTTTAACCAATCTCGATAGCAACCCTTCATGCCTGCGGTTTTTTCTCCCGGCAATTCTACCTAATTCATGCATCATACAGATCGACGACATCGACTGTTGGACGAGTGTCAGTTTCAGTGAATGTGGTGATACCTATGCAGGACCCGCGTCATATGTCGCAACCCCCGGTTCAGCAAACAACACCTCCGCCGCCATACCCTGTCCAGTCGCCGTATCCATACTACACGCCTCCGCCACGGGTTGGCGCTGCCGGTCGTTTTGCCCGGTTAATGCGCCTGCTCCTGCGACGTGTGCTGTACAACCTGGTGCTGCTGGGGCGCGCCATGCGACCCTTTGCCTTGACGCTGGCGGTCGCCTTTGTGCTGTTGGGTGTCATCGGCTGGATGGGCTGGCAACTGTGGGGACCAAAGCCGGACGGGCCGACCTTCACCCGCGCCGACTCCATTCCCCCGGCGCCGGCTGTGCTCAACTATCTACAAGGGCGCAAGACCTTCGACGCCGATATGATGTGGGACTCGTTCAGTGCCGAGTATCAGACATCGCGCCTCAACGTCGGCGCCTCGAAAGCAACCCTGCAATCGCAAGCCAATATCGAGAAGAATATGGGTCTGACGTATAACCGCTACGATTACATCGGCGGCATCCCGCTCGACGATGGCGGCGCGATGTATTTCTACGCAGTACAGGTGTCGCTCCAGAGCCAGAGCGCCAAAGTGCCGATGGTCATCACCGCCAACCCGGATGGCAAGATTATCAATATCATCTCGCCGCTTGATCGGCTGTCGCAGAATAACTGATCCGCCTTCACGTCTGGTGTGAGCGGCGCACACGCGCCCAAGATGAGGAGTTGAAGCATGGCTCTCGAACCATACCGCCCCAGCGTCGACCCGCGCTATCGCGATGAACTTGATCGTGAACTCGATCAGAAGATTGATCAGGCGTTCCATCGCTGGCCCTGGAAGGTGCGACGCTTCATCTGGCGCGTGTTGATTGCTGTCGCCGCCATCTGGCTGGTGGTCAATCTGGCGCCGCGCGCCTTCGAGTTCGTGATGACGAACGATATGGGGGCCGCAATCATTCAAGTGTTGCTGATCGGCGCCTATCTGTTCTTCTTCATCGGTTTCCAGTTCTTCCTGATGTTCTATTTCATGGGGCGAACCCGTATCTACTGGCTCAAGCCGGGTGAAACGGGCATTGGCTTCAAGGATTACAAAGGCAACCCGGAAGTCCTGGAAGCGGCGCGCCGGATTGTGACCCTGCTCAAGGGGGCGAAAGAATTCAAGGAAATGGGCGGCGAAGTCACCCGTGGCGTGCTCCTGATCGGACCGCCAGGAACCGGGAAAAGCTATATGGCGCAGGCAGTGGCGACCGAGGCGGGCGTGCCGTTCGGGTATCTCAGCGCTCCATCGCTGACGTCCGCCTGGATGGGTATGGGCAACATGAAGGTCATGCTGCTCTACCGCAAAGCGCGCAAATTGGCGCGTGAGTATGGCGCCTGCATTCTCTTCATCGATGAAATCGATGCGATCGGCATGGCGCGTAGCTCGAACCTTGCCGGTCAGGGCGCGATGGGGATGTCGCCCGATCCGAACCACGGCGGGCGCGCCAATGTGGTGATGGGTATGGGTATGGGCATGGGCGCTGGAAGCGGTCTGCTCAATGAGTTGCTCATCCAGATGGATCCGCCGCCCCACGAGCAGTCGCTGAGCGGAAAAATCCTGCGCTTCTTCGGCCTGCGCCGCAAGAAGGCGGAAATGCCGCCGGTGCTGACAATGGCGGCGACCAACCTGGCTGAAACGCTCGACGCGGCACTGCTGCGACCGGGGCGCTTCGACCGCAAAATTGTCGTTGATCTGCCCGATGCCGACGGACGCAAGGAAATCATCGAATACTACCTGGCAAAGGTCAAGCACGAGCCGATGCCGATTGATCGCATGGTCTCCGACACGATCGGCTACTCGCCGGTGGCGATCAAGTTCGTGATCAACGAAGCGGTCATCCACGCACACTTCGACGGCCGCTCGGCGATCAACTACTGGGACTTCACCCGCGCGCGCGAGACGCACGAGTGGGGCCTGCGTCAGCCGATCCGTAATATGTCGTATGAAGAGCGCCGCCGCCTGGCGTACCACGAGGCGGGTCACGCCTACGCCGCCGTCAAACTGCTGCGCAAGGAGCGCCTGACAAAGGTGACGATTGTGCGCCACGGCTCGGCGCTTGGGTTCGCCGCCTGGAAGCCGGAGGAGGAAATCCATACCCGCACGAAGGATGAACTGCTCGACCGGATCAAGATTTCGCTCGCAAGCCGCGCCGCCGAAGAGGTCTTTCTCAATATCCAGATGAGCGGCGTCACCGGCGACCTGCAGAGCGCCACCGGTCTGGCGACGTTCATGGTCGGTGCGTATGGCATGGACAATAGCCTCTATTCGCACCTGACCTTCGGCATGCAAGGTCTGGCAAGCCCCGACATCAAGATGCGCGTTGAGGCAATTCTGAATGAACAATATCGCCAGGTGAAGACGCTTATCGAAAGCAATAAAGAGGCGGTCATCGCCATTGCCGAAGCGTTGATCCTGCGCAACGAACTGACCGACATCGATGTGAACGAAATTCTGGCGCGCGTTGAAGCCGATCATCCGTTCACCGATCCGCGCACCGTGCAACGCCAGCAGTTCGGTTTTGTCACCACCCGCGCACTGCCGGAACCGGTCAGCGTTAGCCGCCGCTATACCGGTGCGCGCCGCCCCGCCGATGCAGTGAATGTCCCTGCTGCCACCCAGCAACCGCAGGCGTCGGCTGAACCGGGCGACGAGCAGGCGTAGTCTATGGCATTCAACGCAAGACCCCGCGAGTTGCAGAAGCTCGCGGGGTTTTTGGTGTTGCGGATGAGGGGCGCCGAGAACTAATGCTCATACGAGGTCATTTAGAAAATAATGGTTTCTGAGAAAACAATCCGTTATCGCCTGGTGAAGCCTGCGCAGGCGGGCTTTGCACCCGTAGCCCCCGGCTTCAGCCACCGGGCGGACTGCGAACGCGCGTTGTGGTTCGTTGCGCCGTGAGCATCGGGCGCTCGACCATCCTGTCTGACTGACCGCGAGTTAGTATGAGAACCAGGAACCGCCTCGCCCCACTCCTCAAGTCGGGCAGTGCCGAAACCGGTTGTACACGCCGCGATATGTTTTTCGAACCAGGAACCGCCCCCACCCCCTGCCCCACCCCTGCCCCCC
>CALGYB010000174.1 GCA_937935075.1 uncultured Roseiflexus sp.
GAGATGACGGTGACGGTCATCAGCGGGGCGTCGGGAGGGGCGGGTGGGGATGGCAGCGCCAAATGGTATGCAGGCGGTTGGGGGGCTGGCGGAGATGACGGTGACGGTCATCAGCGGGGCGTCGGGAGGGGCGGGTGGGGATGGCAGCGCCAAATGGTATGCAGGCGGTTGGGGGGCTGGCGGAGATGACCGTCACATGGCGCTTGCTGCTCCTTCGGGTATAATGCGATATGGAGAGTTCGTGTGAACACCCGTCATCTGCCCAACCTGCTCGGCCTGTTTCGGATTGTCGCAACGCCGGCGCTCTATGTTCTGATTGCACTCGGCACGCCGACCGGCGACCTGAGCGCTGTTGTTTTGCTGTTGCTGATGGCTGCCAGTGATATTGCTGACGGCCGGATTGCACGAAAACTGAAGGTGGTATCGCCGCTCGGCGTTTTTCTCGATACCATCTCGGACAAAATCTTTGTCGCCGGCGCGCTGTTGCCGATGGTCGAACGCGGGCTTATTCCCGGTTGGGCTGCATTGATTATCATTATCCGCGAATTTGCTGTGTCGGGGTTGCGTTCCTACGCCGCCGCCGAGGGCGAAGTGATCGCGGCGCGGCAGTGGGGGAAGCAGAAACTGGTGTTTACCGTCACGGCGCTGATCTGGTGTCTGGTCGATGCCGCAGTGCGCGCTTTGCCAGGTGCGCCGGCAGCGCTGCTGACCCTGGCGTCGCTCTGGCCCCTTGTCCTCGGTATTGCCCTGGTCTGGACGATTGGTTCGGGAGTGGAGTATTTCTGGAAAGCGATGCCGTTGTTGCGGCGGTGAATGTAAGGCGGGAGGCGAGAGGCAAGGGGTGAGAGGGTTGCAGATTGAAGTTGGGAAGGTTCCAGGTAGAAACGCTGCACCGCAGTGTCTCCGAGATGTTGAACGTGTACAAAGAAGGCGGGAGGGCGTATCACGCGCTTCTCTGCGCCTCTGTGGTTCAAAAGCGCAGGCGCGAAGAGTCGTACCTTGAAGGAGGGCAGGAAGGGTGCAGGTGGAAGGTGGGGCTTATTGAAACGCGCATCAACAAGCCAGATTTCAAACGCATCCGCAAGCCGATCGAAGATGCTGTCGCGACTCGGAGAGTGCTGCATGATCGATCGTGATAGTGTGCCCGCAAAGGTGGCGATCATCCAGCGCTGTCTCGACCGCATCCGGTCGGTCACCGGCATGGACCCGGCGAGTCTTGATGACATCGACCGGCAGGATAGTGTTGTGCTCAACCTGCAGCGCGCCGTGCAGTCTGCAATCGATCTCGGCGCACATACCCTTGCAGCGCATGGATACGAGATGCCGGCAACGCCGCGCAACATTTTTGCGGCGCTTGAGCGACAGGTGCTTCTGTCCACTGCATCGGCGCGGGCTATGCAAGCGATGTGCGGTTTTCGCAATATCGCCGTCCAAGACTATCGCAAACTCTCGCTGGATGTGCTCAAGTCAATCCTGATGCATCATCTGCCCGATCTCGAAACGTTTTACAGTGAGACTCTGGCGCCGCTGCCGCCTTCGTTGCCGGCTCGATCTGATTGAGTGTGTGGAGGAAGAGTGTGATTGGCGCCGTGCCCGAAACGCACATCCCTGTCCATCAGACCGTCTCTCCTGAACGTCTGGCGCTGCTGGACTCTATCCAGCGCCGCATTCTCTGGTTGGCGACGCTCATGGTCCATCATGCGAACCATGTGCGCCCCAATCCCGACGGCACGAAAATCGGCGGACATCAGGCATCCTCGACATCGCTCGTGACGATCCTCACGGCGCTCTACTTCCATTTTCTGCGTCCCGGAGATCGGGTGTCGATCAAGCCGCATGCGTCGCCTGCGTTCCACGCGGTGCAGTACCTGCTGGGGCGGCTGCCGCGCGAGTATCTGACAACCCTGCGCGCCTACGGCGGTCTTCAGGCGTATCCCAGCCGCACCAAAGACCCCGACGACGTTGATTTCTCGACCGGCTCGGTGGGGCTTGGCGCGGTTGCACCCGCGTTCGCAGCATTAGCGCATCGCTACGCAAAGATGCACTTCGGGCACGTGACATCACGGCGCTTTATCGCATTGGTCGGCGACGCAGAACTGGACGAAGGGAATGTCTGGGAGGCGATCCTCGATGAGGCGATGGAAGGTCTGGACAACCTGATCTGGATCGTTGACCTGAACCGCCAGAGCCTCGACCGGGTGGTGCCGGGCATTCGGGCGTCACGGCTGAAACGTCTGTTTGCCGAAAATGGCTGGCAGGTGCTCGAAGCGAAGTATGGCCGCCGGTTGCAGGCGCTGTTTCGGCAGCCCGGCGGTGACGCGCTGCGTCAGCGCATCGACGATATGAGCAACGAAGAGTATCAGGCGCTGATCCGCCTCCCCGGTCACGAACTGCGTTCACGTTTGTGCGATGATCCGACGGGCAAGGGTGAACAGATCGCCAGCGTTATCGCGGACGTTTCCGACGACGAATTGCCGGCTGTTCTCTCGAACCTCGGCGGGCATGATCTGGCGGAACTGTTCGACGTGCTGGCGCAGACCGACGCTTCAGCAGGCAGGCCCACGATTATTTTCGCCTACACCATCAAAGGTTGGGGGCTGCCTATTGCCGGGCATCCACACAACCACTCAATGCTTCTGACCACTGAACAGATCGAGGCGCTGCGCGTTGCACACGGCATCGCTCCCGGCGCAGAATGGGACGCATTTGCGCCAGGGACGCCCGAAGCCGATCTGTGCGCGAAGACGGCGGCGCGTCTCTATCCTCCCGATGAGCCGCAGATCGTCGCCTGTGATCCCACGCTGGTCCCCGCCGATCTGGACGTTGCCATACCGGAGCGCACGAGCACCCAGGATGCGTTTGGGCGCCTGCTGGTGCGCCTGGCGGATACTCCCATCGGCGAGCGCATCGTCACTTCATCGCCCGATGTCTCGGTTTCGACCAACCTGGCGGGCTGGATCAACAAAACCGGCGTGTTCACCCCTGTCGAACACCCCGATTATGAGACCGAGTCGTACCGCCTGTTGCGCTGGAAGCGCGGTCCCTCCGGCAGGCACATCGAACTGGGCATCTCTGAGATGAACCTGTTCATGCTGCTCGGTATGATGGGGCTATCGGCGGAACTGTGCGGGCAGCCGCTGATCCCGATCGGCACCGTGTACGATCCGTTCGTCTGTCGCGGACTCGATGCCCTGATCTACAGCCTCTATTCCGGCGCAAAGTTTATCTTTGCCGGAACGCCGTCGGGGATCACCCTGTCACCCGAAGGCGGTGCGCACCAGTCGACGATCACACCATCAATCGGCGCGGAACTGCCGAAATTGCGCGCGTATGAGCCATGCTATGCACAGGAGGTCGAATGGTTGCTCCTGGAAGCCATACGTGAATGCTGTGACCGCATACACGGGCATGCGACCTATCTGCGTCTTTCGACCCGTCCGATTGATCAGGCGCCGTTCAATGCCGCGCTGCGCCGTTTGGGGAAGGAAGAACTGCGGCGGCAGGTCCTGATGGGCGGGTATCGTCTCCGCGATTGGCGTTTCGCCGACCAGACGACCATTGCACAACGACCGGATGGGCAGCCGTATCGGGTGGTTGTTGCCGCAGCAGGCGCCATCGTGCCCGAAGCGCTGGCAGCCGCCGATCTGCTGGAGCGCGAAGGTGTGGCAGTAACCGTGCTGAACCTGGTCAGCCCGAAGCAGGTCTTCGAGCGCTGGCGCGCGGGGCGCGACCGCGATCCGCTCAACTGGCTCATTCTGCCAGAAGAGCGCCATGCGCCGATCATCACAGTGCAGGATGGCGCATCACACAGTCTGGCGTGGTTGGGAAGCGTCTATGGCGCGCCGGTGACGGCGCTGGGGGTGGATGATTTCGGGCAGTCGGGAGCGCGCGCCGACCTCTACCGCCATTTCGAGATCGATCCGCTAAGCATTGCCGAGGCAGCATTCCGCGCACTGGATGAATGAAGCAACCCTGCACGACATTGTACAGGGTTGCGCGAATGAGGTTCGAGTTGTGACCCGAGCCTCGGGGGAGAGTCAGCATCGGACACTGGCGCATGCTGAACCTGACGTTGCGCTGGCTGAGCCTGTCGAAGCCAGCGCCAACTGCTTTACGTCACGTCGTCGCCGGCGGGTTGCGGCGCGCCTCGATGAAAGAGCGCACGCCGAGCGCCACGTAGATGCCGCAGATGATCGCCATCGCAATGTTCGCGCCGGTTGCCGCGTTCAGTTCAAACGCGCCGAGCGCCGGGATGATGCGGCTCAGTGGAGCGATGAACCCAAGTGCGCCGAGCGCAACCGCGATGTGCATCATCGTCTTGCGGCGCTGCCCATTCTGCGCCAGCCAGCCGAGCAGAATGAGCGGCACGCCAAAAAACGCAGGAATGAGCGCTGTGATGCTTGACATCCCGGTTCCGAAATATGTCAACAGCGCAAGAACCGTCAACGCTGCACCGGCTACAATCGTATTCCTGGGCATTGCTCTCTCCTTTCGAGGTGCAACAAAGTACGCTCTTATTATACAATGTCCGGCATCGACTGTCAGGGTTGCCTTCCCTATTGGTGTATGTGAATTTCTTCCCGAACGTCTGAAGGATTGTACAATGAGCCGCATTGCCGATACCTTTGCCCGTTTGCGCGCCGCCGGGCGCACGGCGCTGATGCCCTACGTGATGACCGGCTATCCTGAACGCGACTCGGCGCTTGAACTTGCGCCTGCGCTGGAAGCGGCCGGCGCTGATCTGTTCGAACTTGGCGTCCCGTTCTCTGATCCACTCGCCGACGGCGCTACGATTCAGCGCGCCTCGGAACGCGCGCTGGCGAATGGCATTCGCCTTGAACATTGCATTGCAACCATCGCAACACTGCGCGAACGCGGCGTGCGCGCGCCGATTGTGCCGATGGGGTATTACAACCCGTTCTTGCAGTATGGTCTCGACCGCCTGGCGCGCGATATGGCCGCCGCCGGCGCGGATGGGCTGATCATCCCCGACCTGCCGCCGGAAGAAGCGGAGGAATGTCATGCCGCCTGCCGCGAATACGGACTCGATCTGATCTTCTTTGTCGCCCCCACGACTCCTGATAAGCGCATTACCCGGATCGCCGCGCTTGCCAGCGGTTTCATCTACTGCGTCTCGCTCACCGGCGTTACCGGCGCGCGACGTGAGTTATGGAGCGGGTTGCCCGCTTTCCTGGAACGGGTACGTCGTCAGACCGACCTGCCGCTGGTTGTCGGGTTTGGCATCAGCAGCGCCGATCATGTGCGCGAGGTCGGCAGGTATGCGGCAGGCGCGATCGTCGCCAGTGCGCTGATCAATGTTATCGAACAGGCGCCTCCTGGCGAGTATGTCGCGCGCGCGGCTGAGTTCGTGCGGTTGTTGCGCGGCTGACTGAGGGCGCATCCATGCATTGACTTCACGGCACAAAGCGGTAACCACGAAGGTGACCAAGGGACACGAAGGAACTGCGCTTCATTTTTATTCCCCTTCGTGCGCTTCGGGTCCCTGGCAGTGAAGCCTGCGTGCAGTAACCACGAAACCACGAAGGTCACCAAGGGACACGAAGGACATGCGCTTCATGGTTCTTCCCCTTCGTGCGCTTCGGGTCCTTGGCGGCTCAGCCTTCCATGACTTCACTGCAACAAGCAACCACGAAGGTCACGAAGGGACACGAAGGAACTGCGCTTCATTTTTATTCCCCTTCGTGCGCTTCGGGTCCTTGGTGGTTCAGCCTTCCATGACTTCACTGCAACAAGCAACCACGAAGGTCACGAAGGGACACGAAGGAACTGCGCTTCATTATCGGCAGACGGGCGGAATACATTCCGCGTTACGCAGTCACCAAGGGACACGAAGGAACTGCGCTTCATGGTTCTTCCCCTTCGTGCGCTTCGGGTCCCTGGCGGTTCAGCCGGTGTGCAGTGGACTCATGCATTATGTATTGGATGTGATATAATCGGCATCAGTACGCCGTTTGCAGGATCCGACCGTGCCGTCGCTCGCAATTG
>CALGYB010000175.1 GCA_937935075.1 uncultured Roseiflexus sp.
GTGCGAGCCGTCGGCGCCGGCGAGGCCATGCTTGGACCGGCGCATTCCGGACAAGGACGCCCTGGCCCGCGAAGGCGCCGCCTGGGAAAGGCGTCGCAACCAGGCGGCTGTCAAGGCGGTATGGCAGTTCACCGCCGCCGATGCCAGAATCACGCTCAGGCGACCCTATCCGGTTATAAAAGAACAGAATCGAACCTAACACAGCACTAGAGCCTGTTATGTACTTTCGAGCATAACGGTAATGAACCGCTTTAGCATGAGCATCGCAAAGGCCAGAACATGCAATCCCGCCAAGGTCTTCGGCAACCGCTCATCATCGCGCGCCAGCCGGCGAAAGCGCGCCATCCAAGCGAAGCCTCGCTCAACGACCCAGCGGCGCGGCAGCAGTACGAAGCCGCGTTTGGCTTCCGCCAGTTTAACGACCTCCAGCCGGATGCCGTGGGCGTGGGCGTCGGCCGCCGGTTGTTCCCCCGTATCGCCCTGGTCGACGAACGCCACTTCGACCGACTCGCCGGTGACGGCTTGGACCTGTTCCGCCAATGCGGCGACCTGCGCGCGTTCCGGTTCGTTGGCGGGCGTGACGACCACGGCCAGCAACTGGCCCAGCGTATCAACCGCCACGTGGACTTTGCCGCCCCCCTTTCCCCCCGCATGCGGGGGAAAGGGGGGCGTTGATGCCGGTCATCGCCGGCGCGCGCTGCCCCCCTTGCGGGGGGGGGCAGGGGGGGAAAGGGGAGCGCGCGCAGATCATGGACGAGCGTTGCAAAGACCCCGGCCTTCAGCCAGCGCTGGGTTTGCTGATAGACGGCGTACCACGGCGGCGGAGCGCTGGGCATCATGCGCCAGGGCGCTCCCGTGCGATGCGCTGAGCCTGCCGAAGCGCGGACGATGCAATCGCCCCCCCTGCCCCCCCTGCGGGGGGGGCAGGGGGGGCGCAGCGCGTGGTCGCGCTGCGGGGCGTCGTCGGTCATGAAGGTCAGGGAGGGAGTGACGAAGGCCCAAGCCTCGTCGCTCCCATCGCGTGGATAGGGTTGACGTGTCATACTGAACGCATCCCACGTTTATCTCTGAAGTGCATAACAGGCTCTAGCTTTTTGCAGTGAAGTCAATTATAGATTACAATAGGCGCTGAGTGACTTCGCCCTCGGCCTGCTGGAGTCATACCCCCACGTCTGCCTTTTCCTCAAGTGGTGCATACAATACTTGGCGCAACGAACGCGACCTCGTGATCGCCGGTTCAGACTCGACGACCTGCTTCTACGCACCCATATCTCTCGGTTGGTGAAAGGAGACTGTGTTCTCTGAAGCAGCATATCTTTGATCACCAACGTCTCCTGACTGATGATCCAGCGAAGAAGGCCTTGGTTGTTTCCATCAACAGGAGGTTCGTATGCCCACGCCCATAATGCGCCTAATTGCACCTTTTGCGCTTATCCTCATTATCACGCTTGCGGCGTGCACTGCGCCGACCTCCGGGCCGACCGGCAATGAGACGCCCCGCCGATGGCGTATCGGCATGTCGCAGGCGAACAATGCCGAACCGTGGCGTCAAGCGATGAACGAACAAATTGCCGCTGCCGCTGCTCGCTATCCCCAGATCCAGATCGAGTTCACCGATGCGCGTCAGAACAATGCACAGCAGGTCGCCGATGTCGAAGCCTTTTTGAGACAAGGGATCGACCTTCTGATCATCTCGCCCAATGAAGCCACCCCGCTCACCAACGTTGTCGCACAAGTATTTCAACGTGGCATCCCGGTGATCGTCCTAGACCGCAAAGTGCGGGGCGACCAATACACCATGTGGATCGGCGCCGACAATCGGCTGATCGGTCGGAAAGCGGGCGAATATACGGCGCGCTGGTGCCGCGAGAACCGACGATCACCGTGCAATGTGATCGAACTGCGCGGACTGGAAGGCTCCACTCCCGCCCAGGAACGTGGCGACGGCTTCCGCGAAGGGATCGCGGGCAACGCGGATGTGCGGATTATTGCCAGTCAGAACGCCGACTGGCTCGCCGAGCGGGCAGAGACTCTGTCGCGTATGATGTTTGATGCCAATCCGACAGTTGACGTTGTCTATGCCCACAACGACCCGATGGCAATCGCCGCCTTCGACGTCGCGCAGGATCAGGGACGTGACACTGATGCAATCCTTTTCATCGGCATCGATGCCCTGCCGACTCCCGACGGCGGCATTCAGGCAGTGCGACAGAGAAAGCTTGATGTGACCTATGTGTACCCGACCGGTGGAGCGGAAGCGATCGAATGGGCGATCCGCATTCTGGAACAACGTGAAACGCCGCCGCGCGAGGTCATTCTCGATACCGAAGAAGTGACCGGTGCGAATGCTGATACCGTGTGGCAAAAATATGGAGGCCGGTGACGATGCGCAGCATCCGGACTGCATGGTTGACCATTTTGCTTCTCTTCGCGCTGGCGCCTGCGCTTGTCGTCGGCGGTGTGCTTTCCTGGCTCAACCGAGACCTGCAAACTCGGCAGGTGCTGAGCGTTCAACGCGAGATTGCTGAACGCGCCGAGGCGCTTCTAACCGGCTTCGTTGATGAGGTGCTCCAGGAGGCGACTATTCTGGTACGCACGCCTGAGATGGCGAGCGGCTCGACAGAACAACGAGAAAGAGCGCTATTGCGGGCAATCTTTGAGCGTTATCTTTTCGACAGCCTTGCGCTTGCCGATGCAAGTGGGGCGGAGCAATTCAAGGTTTCGCGTTTCGGCATCGCCTCCCCTGATCAACTGACGAACCATGCGTCTGATCCGCTGTTTCTGGCGGCGATACGTGTTGAACGGCCGGTCTTTGGCACGATCCGACTTAATCAGGTCAACGGTGAATTGGTGCTGCCGCTCGCGTTGCCGTACCGTTCTTCCGGTGATACTGCGACGACAAGCGTGCTGTTGGCTGACGCGCGCATGAGTCGGGTGATCGAACAGGTGGTCAATATACCGGTCGGGGTCAGCGGCTCGGTCACGCTCTTTGATCGGGAAGGGCGCGTGATTGCTCACCGCGATCGTGACCTGATTGGACAAACTGCGACGCTGCCAGCAGTTGGCGCAGAACCGCAGACCCTGATCGGTGTCGGCGGAGAAGCGGTGTTAATGACGCTGAGCGACGTTGCGTTCAGCGACAGTACATTGCGCATCGCCGTTGAGCAGCCGCTTGATGAGGTGTATCAACCGTTTGTTCAAAACCTTCAGATTATCGCAGCGCTGGCGGCTCTAACTGCGCTCGTTACTGTTGCAGGAAGCATCCGCGCAGTTCAGACGATCATCCGACCCATTCTGAGCCTTGCGCATATGAGCGAAGTGATCAGTGCTGGTGATTTGTCGCAGCGAGTTGCGGTGACGCGGAACGATGAGATCGGTCTCTTGCAGCGGAATTTCAACCGTATGGCGGAGAATATTCTTGCGCAGCAAACAGCGCTTGCTGCGCGTAATGCCGAACTTGAACAGCATATTCAGGCGCAACGCAGGTTATTCGAGACAGTGCAGCAACTCTCAACGCCTCTGCTGCCGGTTTGGGAAGACGTAGTGGTGATGCCGATCATTGGGCATGTAGACGCCGAGCGTGGTCAAGCGATCCTCGACGCCTTGTTGCACGGGATTGCCGAACGGCGCGCGCGTTGGGCTATTCTGGATATTACCGGGGTTGCTACGGTCGATACGTCCGTGATCACCATCCTGATGCGTGCCATCCAGGCAGCCACGCTCATTGGGGCAACGCCGATGCTGGCGGGCATCTC
Organism: uncultured Roseiflexus sp.; assembly: GCA_937935075.1. Lineage (GTDB taxonomy): Bacteria > Chloroflexota > Chloroflexia > Chloroflexales > Roseiflexaceae > Roseiflexus. The sequence continues at coordinate 3,756 of CALGYB010000175.1, forward strand.
GGCGACGACAGCGCATCTGATGGTGCAGCAGGGAATTGCCGATCTGCGCGTGCAGACGTATCGCAATCTGCAGAGTGCGATCATGGCAGCAATTGAACAGAATCGCCGCACCTCCGTAAACGGCGATACCGATTAGTTTAGGCGCAACAATACGATCCTGACCTGCTAGCAATTCCTGTGAGACCGGCTTGCCTGCGCATCGGCGCCACTGCTTTTTCGCAACCAGAAGATAACGACAACCACCCTGATCGCCTCGCCGATTTCGATGTCGAGCATGCCGGGGTAGATTGGCGGTGCATGCAGATCAATTTCTGCGCCAGCACCCGGCAACTGCAAGCCGGGCATTTACTGACGACACAATATCGCATCATGCGGCGCGTAGGGTCAAATAATCTGGCGGAACGCAATGTACGGTACAGAAACGAGAAGCGGCCAGGATCAACATCCCAGCCGCTTCTAGATTTATTCTTTCTGTTAGTCACTATACATGTACAGAAGAGCGCTTCTCGAAGTGGATGTAGGGTGCGGAGCGCACGGCAGCGTAGACCATTCCCAGGATCATCCCGTAAACCATATTCTGGATCAGGAAGGAAGGCGCGTAGATTTCGAGCAGCAACGGATTGACGATCGGCAGGACGATGAAATAGGCGATCAGCCAGATTGCCAGACCATACACAAAGCCAAACACAACCGGGGCGCCGTAATCGAGCGGCATCTTCCAGATGCGGCAGGAGAGCGTTCCGTACAGTGCGCCGAAAAGCGCTGAGAACGACAGATGGATCAGGCTGCCGACAATAACCGGCGCCGCAACGAACCCTTCACCGGCGGTTGCGCCCAAACCCAGCACAAATGTCGAGATCAGTTTTGCCGCTTTCCACAGATCGGCGCCCATTGCAATCGCCAGGATCGCCCCGACGACCGCCATCGTTACGCCGCCAACCAGACCCGCGACTGCGCCGCCGACTTCGATCTTTGTCAACAGTGGCGTTGCCGATGCGCGAACCACATGCGATGCTGCTGAACGACTGACCCGCGACTGCGTGCTCATTGCGCTCCTCCTTGATGAATGCCTGTGCCAGACTTGACCGGTTAATGGTGTTGACTTACGGAGAATTGTTGCAGAGAGGTTAGATAAAAGTATAGCAGGTTGGGCAAAACCTGTGCATGTCCAGAAGTCGAGATCACGCCTCACCAATAAGAGGAGCATTCCCCTCCGTTCGGCGGGTTTGTGGCGCGCTTCACGTGAGAATTATCACGAATAGGGGCGATGGATGTTGAGATGGGGACTCCATGAGAACTGAGAACCGAGAACCAATGGCTAAAGAGAGGGTTGAAAATAAGCAAACGGTCAGGCTTGCCAGCTGCCGCCTTCGCGCCTGAAACTCTCAACCCTCTCGCCTCTCGCCTCTCGCCTCTCGCCTCTCGCCTCTCGCCTCCGCCCTTATCGTCCGGCGCCCGACGAGGAGCGCAGGATGCCATACACCAGCCCGGTCGTAAGCCCATACGTCAGGTTCTGGATCAGGAACGCCGGGGCATAGATCTCGAGCACGAGCAGATTGACCAGCGGCAGCACAACAAAGTAGGCAATCAGCCAGATCGCCAGGCCATACACAAAACCCAGCACCATTGGCGCGCCGTAGCCGAGCGGCATGTTCCAGATGCGCGTGGTCAATACGCCAAAGCCGACTCCGAATAATGCGGAGAGCGCCAGGTGGATCAGGCTGCCGATGATGACCGGACCGGCAAGGAAGCCCGGCGCTGTCGCTGTGTCAGGGTTTACCACGAATGTGGAGATCAATTTCGGCGCTTTCCAGAGGTCATCGCCGATAGCAAGAGCAAGCGCGGCGCCGATGATTGCCATCATCACCCCGCCGATCAACCCCGCAAGCACCCCGCTCAGTTCGACCTGCGCGCCAGATCGGGTTCCAGCGTCCAATCCGTTGACACTCGTCTCGATGTTCATGGGATACCTCCTTGTGATCGGCGCATCAAGCAATGCGCAACCGTATCGTCTGAGTGTTCGTGCGACGTTTCGGAGGCGGTGCGGAGAGAAGGATGTATGTTGAATTATAGTAAATGCCGACAAACTATGTCAAGTTTGTTCAAAAAGGTACAAGCGGGAGTGAGAACCGAGAACCGAGAACCAAGAACCGAGAACCAAGAACTGAGAGCCAAGAACTGAGAACTGATATTAATGCGCGGTCATTCGTGCAATACTGCCGGGGCGCTGCGGGCGAAAGCCCTCGCTGAGGACGCAGTTCGACCGTGCTCACCACACGCGGTTCGACGGCGCGCAGCGCACGCGGTTCGACTGCGCTCACCGCAAGTGAAAGCCCCCCTGGGGCTGCTGATGCCAAGGCGCAGTCATGCATCCACGACTGCCAACGCACGCTGTGGCTCGTTACGCCTTGCCAACCGGGCGCTCGAACATCTTGTCTGACTGACCGCAAGTTCGTATGAGAACCGAGAGAGCAATCAACCGCACGCAGCACACTATTGCCCGTGTTAGTCGTCAGGGGGCTGGCGTTGGCGGACACGATTGCGAACCGTCGCTGCAAGGCGTGCAAGCAACAGCGCCCGTGTTGGTCGTGAGGGGCGGGCGTTGGCTGAGCCTGTCGAAGCCAACGCCCGCCGCTCCGCGTCCGTGATAGTCCAGGTTGATCGCTCCATAAGCGGAGATCAAGAGGCAGGATGTTCAACCCTCCCCTCTCCCCGCCTGCGAACGTTCAACCGCAACCGTTGCGCCTTCGTGTGAACCTCAAGGCGCAGGAGTGTTCGCAAAAGCGCAATGCCTGAAGGTTGGAAGCGGGATATAATATTGGCTGAATCCGAAAACGTGCTGGCGACGGCGCAGCGCAGGGGAAGCCATTGGGCTGCTATGAGCAAAGAACGTTTCATCGAGCGCCAGAAGCAGGTTCGCGAGGCTGCCGTTCGTCTGACTGCGGAAGCCGATGTCTGGTTGCGGATGCTCGAGGATCGCAATCTGACGAGCCACGCCTATGACGAAGGGCTGGCATGTCGCATCTATCGCGGCATTGTTCAGAAATACGCTCCCCGGCTCGGCGCAATGGCGGCGACCATCCAGAATCTTTCGTGGGAGTGATCGATGACCGCAGCGATGTTGCGCGCGAAGGACCTGGCTGCGCTTCGACAGGCTCAGCGCTCCGCTCTGCGCGATGTTTTGCGCCGATATGTGGCGGTGCGGCAGGCGCGCATCTTCGGCTCGCGCGCTGCCGGCGCCGCTCGCCGCGCGTCCGAGATTGATCTGGCGATCTCTGCGCCGGATATGAGCGTCGCTGAGGGGCACGATCTGTGTGAGGCGCTCGAAAACGCGCCGATCATTTATGAACTCGACATTGTTCGAGAAGAAGATGTGAGCAATGAGCGATTGCGCGAGGCAATCCGGCGGGATGGGGTTGTGATCTATCAGTCGAACGATGTGGATCTGTGTGGGTGAAATAGTTGCGTTTTGGCTCTTTTTTGAAAGAAAGAGGTGTGCCTATGTTTCGGATGATAGATGGTATCCCTGTCTGGGGCGAACACGACGATGCCACGATTGAGCAGATCCGCCGCTGCGCTGGTGACCCGCGGGCCATCAAAGCGGCGCTGATGGCGGATGGGCATGTTGGCTACAGCATGCCGATTGGCGGCGTCGTCGCCTACCGCGACGCTGTCAGCCCCAACGGCGTCGGCTACGATATTTCGTGTGGCATCAAGGGTGTCCGCACCAACCTGCGCGCCGATGACATTCGCAAGGATATCAGCAAGATTATGGACCAGGTGGCGCGCGAGGTGGTCTTCGGCATCGGCGGGACGAGCGGCAAAGCTGCCAATCACCCGCTGTTCGACGACCCGACCTGGCGCGACCTTCCCGAGGTTGGCAAACTGCGCCAGATGGCGCGTGAGCAGCTCGGCACCGTCGGCTCAGGGAATCACTGGGTCGATATTCTCGAAGACGAAGAAGGATGGGTGTGGGTTGCGGCGCACTTCGGCAGCCGCGGTCTCGGGCACCGCATTGCGAGCGGGTTCCTCAACCTGGCGCACAAACGACCGTTCGACGCCCCGGCGCCCGGCGAGTCGATGCAGCAGCCGGCAACGGTTATCTCGCTCAAGAGCGATCTGGGACAGGCGTACTGGCAGGCAATGACGCTCGCCGGGCGCTATGCGTATGCCGGGCGCGACTTCGTGGTGCAGCAGGTGCTCGACATTCTTGGCGCGCAGGCGACCGAAGAGGTGCATAACCACCACAACTACGCCTGGAGAGAAAAAGTCAACGGCGAGGATCTGATCGTCGTGCGCAAAGGCGCAACCCCCGCCTGGCCCGGTCAGCGTGGTTTTGTCGGCGGTTCGATGGGCGACATCAGCGTGGTGGTCGAAGGGGTGGAGAGTGACGAGTCGCGGCTTGGGCTGCACAGCACCATCCACGGCGCCGGACGGGTGATGAGCCGGATACAGGCTGCTGGCAAGCGGCGTTGGGTGAAGCGCAATGGACGGCGGGTGCAGGAGGTGGTCAAGCCGGGCAAGATTACCCGCGAGATGATGCTCGAATGGCTGCGCCGCGAGGGGATTGAACTGCGCGGCGGCGGCACGGACGAGAGTCCGCACGTCTATCGCCGCCTGCCGGAGGTGCTGAAACACCACGCCAACACGATCAGGATCGTGCATACGCTCAAGCCGATGGGGGTGGCAATGGCGGGCGAAGATGTGTTCGATCCGTACAAGGATTAGCTCGACCTGCGCTCTCTGCTGCCCTCTCGTTGAGGGGAGCGTTCTTCAGATGCAAGGCGCAGCGAACAACCGAAACCTGGACAATCAAGGATGTGGAGCGGCGAACGTTGGCTTCGACAGGCTCAGCCAACGTCCGCCGCTATGGGGAGGCGAAGGCATTGCCTTCGCCTCCCCGGTCGCACTTCACGCGCCGCTTTTTCGGATAGGCGCTAACGAGACTATGGCCATCCTGCGAGGCGCGCCAGGGTGGCGGTGAGGAACGTGACGATGAACGCCGTTCCCAGCGTAATCACCACGCTCATTGCCGCCCATTTGTAGGAGCGGGTCTCCTTGAAGATCGTGATGATCGTCGTCCCACACGGATTGTGGAGCAGTGAAAAGAGCATCAAGTTGATCGCCGTCAGCAACGTCCAGCCCTGCTGATCGACGAGCAGAGAGCGGATTGCGCTGTCGCTTCCGGGAGCTTCGACCATCATGCCGGCGTTTGTGTAGATCATCATCATCGTCGGGACAACGATTTCGTTGGCTGGAATAGCAATAATATAGGCAAGCAGAATGGCGCCGTCGAGTCCGAGCAATCGCCCGAAGCCGTCCAGCCAGCGTGCAATGGCGATTGCCAGACTGCCGTCGCCGAACGATATGTTTGCCAGCAGCCAGATCACGGCGCCGGCGGGGGCGGCTGTCAGCATGGCGCGCCAGAGGACGAAGATCGTCCGGTCGATCAGCGAGGTGTAGAGGATACGCAGCACATTGGGGCGGCGATAGGGCGGCAGTTCGAGCGTGAATGCCGACGCCTCGCCTCTCAGCACCGTTTTCGAGAGCACCCACGACATCAGGAAGGTGAACGCCACACCGATCAGCACGACCGCAACCACAGCGCTGGCGGCGATCAACGAAGCTGCTGCACCGCCAAAGCCGGCAGCAACGAACACCGTCGCCAGCATGATCAGGGTCGGGAACCGCCCGTTGCACGGCACGAAATTGTTGGTCAGGATAGCGACCAGCCGTTCGCGTGGCGAGTCGATCACCCGTGTTGCAATCACCCCGGCAGCGTTGCAGCCGAACCCCATCATCATCGTCAGCGACTGCTTGCCGTGCGCGCCAGCCTTTTTGAACAGCCAGTCCAGATTGAACGCGACGCGCGGCAGGTACCCCAGGTCTTCCAGCAGCGTGAATGCCGGAAAGAAGATCGCCATCGGCGGAAGCATCACCGACACCACCCACGCCAGGGAGCGATAGACGCCATCCCACACGAAACCGGTGATCCACCACGGAACCCCCCACGCGACGAACAATGCGCGCGCCCAATCGCCGAATCCGAAGAGCAGGGTGAAGAGCAGGTCCGAGATGACATTGGCGCCAGACACCGTCAGCCAGATGACGACGGTTAACAGGAGCAGCATGATCAGCAACCCGGAGACCGGCGCCGTGACCAGGCGATCAATGCGCTGATCCAGGTCGTACTGTCGGTTCTCAGGGGTCTTGACTGCGCGGCGCGCAATCTGTTCCGCCTCGGCGTACAGCGATTGGACGATTTCGTCGCGGAAACTCGACGGCAGGCGGTTGCGCAGCGCTTCGGCTCTGGCAAGGACCTCATCCGGCGTGGTCATCACTGCCTCCCCATAACTGCCATCGTGCCGCTCAGCCGGTCTGCCGTGGTGCGTTGACGCGCGAGAATGTCAGCCAATTCGCCGCTGCGGATCGCCCGCTGCACCCGCGCATCGCCTTCGAGCAGGCGGATCGCCAGCCAGCGCGCATTCGGAATGCCCGGCGCCAGTTGTTCGATCAGCGGCGTCAGTTCCTGAATTGCCTGTTGAAAGGCGGGCGTGCCTTCGACACGACGCGGATGCGTGGCAATGCGCCCCTCGATCACGTCGGCAACCGTCGCAAGCAGGGTGATGATTCCTTCTCCGCTGCGCGCCACAATCGGCACGGCGGGAACCCCCAGATCGCGGCTGAGGGTGCGAGTATCAACATCGATGCCCTTCCGACGCGCTTCATCGATCAGGTTTACTGCCACCACAACTTTGTCGGTGATCTCGAGCACTTGCAACACCAGGTTCAGATTGCGCTCAAGGGCAGTGGCGTCGGTGACCACAATCGTGCAGTCGGGTTGCCCGAACAGCAAAAAATCGCGCGCCACTTCTTCATCCTGTGAGGTGGAGAGCAGCGAGTAGGCGCCGGGCAGATCGACCAGTTTATACTTTACACCGTTGAACTGATACCCCCCCTCGGCACGGGTGACGGTCTTGCCGGGCCAGTTGCCGGTATGCTGTTTTAATCCGGTCAGAGCATTGAAGAGCGTCGATTTGCCGGTGTTTGGATTGCCGGCAAGCGCCACGACGCGGTCGTACCGGTCCATTTTGATGCCCATCTGCTCCAGGCGGGCATGCGCCGGGCAGGTGGCGCATAGGTCAGTCGTTGGTCGGGTCATCGAAACGAACCTCCTCATCAGATCAGGTCAGAATGCCGCACATCAGTTCAGGGATTGCGGCCGGACCAGGATGCGCGCCGCCTGATCCTGACGCAGGGCGATCAGCGTTCCGCGCACACGGTAGGCGCGCGGGTCGGCAAAGGCGTTCTGCAATTCGGGATACACCACAGCGCCGGGGGTCAACCCCAGGTCGAGCAAGCGCCGCCGGGTAAACCCCTGCAGCGCGTCATCAATCGCCACAATCTCCGCCGTCTGGCGTAACGGCAGATCGCTGAGCGGTATCGTATGGTTCCGCGCCGCCTCCACTTCGGTCAACGGCGCCAGATTGACATTTGCTGCAACAGCAGGCGCCAGGCGATACTCATTTTCGCCGTCGCTCAGCGTCAGACGCTGCGGCGTGCGCTCCAGCACGCGAATCGTCTGCCCCAGATGCAGACCAGCCGCCAGGATCTGTTCGTAGGCAATGGCGGGTTCATCTTCCAAATGCACAATTCGCCCCGGTATGTCGAGAGGCCATGCAGTCAATGGCGTGCCCTCGGCGTCAGGCAGGATTCCCGCGCGGCTGGGAATGGGATCGCCGTGCGGGTCGCGCCGGGGATACCCCATGGCGGCTTCCAGTTCGTCGAGTTGATCGGCGGTCAGCGCGTGCTCGCGCCGTTGCGCTTCGGCGTGAACCTGCGCCAGCGGCATGCGCGCTTCGTCCGCCAGGTAGCGTTCCCACAGGCGATGGGCGCGCACTACATGTAATGCCCAGCGTTCGCCCTCTGCCGTCAGATGCAGTTCCATGCCGCGGGTTTCGAGCAGTCCCTGCTCCTCCATCTGCTCGATCAGGCGCATGACCGCTGTACGCGAAAGATTCAGCGCGCCGCCAAGCGACTCTGGCGTCGCGTGACGCCCCAGATGTTCACGGTTGAGCAGATGCTTGAGCGCATCTTCCAACCGTTCGCGCTCGCGGGCGGCGCGCCAGGTGCGGTAGTGCGCCAGTACGCCGATGCGGGGCAGAACGATCCACAATATGCACCCTGCCAGTAGCACGATCCAGAAGATCATGGCTTGTTCCGCCTCCATCATGCGCCTGCCCCGAGTGCGACGGTTGCGCATCATCCGGGGCAGGGAATCATCAATTTATTTTTAGGTCATCCTAAATCACATCATACTCCTGCATTATCTGTCTGTCAAGGGGGGAGGAAGAGCCGCACATGTGGAGGATTTTTCCCTCATCCTCACCCCCCTTCTCCGACAAAGGGCGAAGGGGGCGTGAGGGCACGGCGCCACTCGTGAGGTCGCAGCCTTCGCGTCTGTGAAGGGTGGGGCTAACCTCCGATGCAGACACGCCGGGGGAGAGGATCGTGTGAGCGCCCCTGGCGCGATCAACCTGACGCTTCATCGTTGGGCTGATTGCGCCCGGATGAGCGAGTCTGAGTCTGATAGAGTGAACAACCGGATGTTGCACACGCAGTGCTGGTGTTGACGATCTTGCGGCAGACGTTGGCTGAGCCTGTCGAAGCCGACGTCCGCTGCTCCACGTTCTTATCCTAACTTGCGGTCAGTCAGACAAGATGTTCAAGCGCCTGGTGCGCAAGGTGTAACGCTCTACAACGCGCATCGGCAGTCGTGGGCGCATGACTGCGCATTGACATCAGCAGCCCCGGCAGGGCTTTCACGTGCAGTGAGCGCCGTCGAACCGCGTGCGGTGAGCACGGTCGAACCGCGTCCTCAGCGCGGGCTTTCGCCCGCAGCGTCCTGGCGCCCCGCCGCGCGCCCCGGTAGTCTGGTACGAATAATCGCACATTAGTATTAGATTGTCCAGGTTTTGGTTGATCGCTCTACGAGTCGTCCGGCGGCTGTTGGACACGGCAGTGTGTCAGGGGCAGGTCTGATCCCTGCCCTTCCGTCGTCCGTGGGCGGCGGGCGCCATGCAGCGGCGTCTGTCGCCACGATCTCGTCGCCATCACAGTGACCTCCACCGCCTCCAATCGAGAACTGTGGGGGATGGAATAGTTGCGTGGTATGATATAGCGCAGAGCGAGCACAAAGCATAGCCAATAACCGGTCCGATAATCTGCGCCGCGTAACCCCTGGCGCCGGCTTTTGGTCTGTGAATTGCAAACATGCAAACACATGTTCTTGACACGATAGCGGTATGTGCTATACTGATGCGTGACGAGAATGCCTCAGTATGCCACGGAGCCACAGACAATGACAAGTGACAGCACCACCTCCAGACTCAATCAGATCATCCAGGCGGATTGTTTGCAGGAGCTGACGTTTCTATCGGATGCATCGGTTGACCTTACCCTCTTCTCGCCGCCGTATGATGGGATCAGAGACTATAAGAAGAACTGGACCTTCGATTTTTTTGAACTGGGTCGTCAATTATACCGGGTGACAAAGGATGGAGGCGTTGCAATTGTCGTTATCGGCGATGGAACAAAACAATTCGCCAAATCTCTGACCACATTTCGTCTCGCTGTCAACTGGGTTGATGAAATCGGGTGGAAATTGTTCGAGTGCGTTATTTATCATCGGGATGGTAACCCTGGCGCCTGGTGGGTGCAGCGGTTTCGTGTTGATCACGAATATATCTTGATCTTCTTCAAAGGAGATTGTCCGAAGACGTTTCAAAAAGAACATCTTATGGTGCCGAGCAAACATGCGGGAAAGATATACTCTGGAACTGATAGGCTTACGAATGGAGATTTTAAGCGAATCACTCCCAAAGCAGTCAATCCAATGAAATGTCGTGGAACTGTCTGGCAGTATGCGACCAGCAATACAGAGGGGAACCGTCTTAAGCTGCTCCATCCTGCGACGTTTCCAGATAAACTGGCAGAGGACTTGATTCTCTGCTTCTCACGTCCCGGAGATATTGTGCTTGATCCGATGTGTGGAAGCGGTACAACCTGTGTTGTTGCTCAGAACAATGATCGAAAGTATATTGGAATCGAGGTTAGCCAGGAATACTGTGAAATAGCCAGGAAGCGAATCGAGAGAGAGTTCAAATCCGCACAACAGCAAAATATGTTTCGTGAGGAATCTCTATGAACATGCAAGGGATCGGGGAAGATATTTGCGTAGCAAAAAGATTGCTTTCAGGGGTCCCGATTTGTTGGGATGGCAAAGCAAGTGTCTTAGAACTAAAAGCTAGAAAATATAACTGGAGACGGATGGAATGGTAGTCGTTCTATTTTGAATATCTCTGTCTCGATAGACTTAAGAGTGAGTTTACTATACCGGGTGATAGTTTTGGAAGAGTCAAAACGGCAAGTTTTGATCTTAAGAGAACAATAAACTGGGATCTAAAAGCAAAAGCTATTAAGTCAGACGACCATAGGTCTATCTTGAATGATAAAAAGGCAATAGATGATAGTATTCGTCAGTATGGCGCCCATGGTTTCATAGTAGCTCTCTGCGACGTAGAGTACAATGATGATGATCGTGCCTTCCAGAAATGGCATGAGGAACTCAAAGGAGGAAAATCGAAATATGAGAAGGGACGCGCACAACGAACGAGCGTTTCCAGATACCGGAAGACGCGGGCAGTATTGCAAGAGATTCTTTTTCTTGTTGTAACGTGTAAGAACAAGTACGAACTCCATGAATATCGTCAGGGAAGAAATAGCAACGGCAAACCTCGTCCGCCGAAGTATATGCTGGATTATGATAAAGTGGAACAATTCCTGGTCTGCCGCCTATTTTTCTCGCCGTCCGTGAGCGATGATTGTGATTGTTCGCAAGTGACCTGAGCACTGCCCATGACCTCCGACGACCTGATACGCCGCGTTGAATCGCTGCGCGAGCAGATCCGCTATCACAACTACCGCTACTATGTGCTCGACGAGCCGGTGATCAGCGATGCCGAGTACGATGCGCTCATGCGCGAGTTGCGCAATCTGGAAGCGGCGCATCCCGAACTTGTCACGCCCGACTCGCCGACGCAACGGGTTGGCGCGCCGCCGTCCGAGCAGTTCGCCAAAGTTCAGCACGCTGTGCCGATGCTGTCGCTCGCCAATGCGTTCGATGAGGCGGGTATACGCGCCTGGTACGACCGAACGCTGCGCCTGCTCGGCAGCGATGCGCCAGTGGCGTTCGTCGTCGAGCCGAAGATCGATGGGCTGGCAGTGACCCTCATTTACCGCGATGGCGTTCTGGTGCGCGGTGCGACGCGCGGCGACGGCGAAACCGGCGAGGATGTGACGGCGAACCTGCGCACCATTCCCAGTATTCCGCTGCGTTTGCGTCTGTTCGCCGACGGCGCCGATGCAACAACGAACCTGCCTGCCATCCCGCCGTTGCTCGAAGTGCGTGGCGAGGTCTATATGCGCATTGCTGATTTCGTGCGCCTGAATGAGCAACTGGCTGCATCCGGCGAAAAGGTCGCAGCCAACCCACGCAACGCCGCCGCCGGTTCGCTGCGTCAGAAAGACCCCGCAGTCACTGCCCGCCGTCCGTTGCGCTTCTTCGCCTATGGCGTCGGGCAGATCGAGGGGGTGGAGGTGCAAACGCAATGGGAGACGCTCCAGTATCTCCGCGCGCTTGGTTTTCCGGTCAACCGCGATGCACGGCGCTTCGAGCGCTTTGAGGAGGCGCTGGCATACTGCCGTGAGTGGATGACCCGCCGCGACGAACTGGAGTACGAGGTTGACGGCGTGGTGGTTAAGATCGACAGTTTTGCGCAACAGGCGGAACTCGGCGTCGTCGGGCGCGATCCGCGCTGGGCGATTGCCTTCAAGTTCCCGGCGCGCGAGGCGGTCTCGCGGTTGCTCGACATTGTGGTGAATGTCGGGCGTACCGGGGTGATTACGCCCAACGCCGTGATCGAACCGGTCAACATCGGCGGCGTGACGGTGCGCAATGCCAGTCTGCACAACGCCGATTATATCGCCGAGCGCGACATCCGCATTGGCGATTACGTGATCGTCAAGCGCGCCGGAGATGTCATCCCGTACATCGTCGGTCCGATCGTGGCGCGGCGCGATGGTAGCGAGCGTGTCTGGCAGATGCCGGCGACCTGCCCGGCATGCGGCACGCCGCTGGAACGTGCCGAGGGCGAAGTGGCGTACCGCTGCCCAAACTTCGGCATCTGCCCGGCGCAGATTACCCGGCGGATTGAACACTTCGTTTCGCGCAGCGCAATGGACATCGCGGGGGTCGGCGAGAAACAGGTGCAACTGTTCGTCGAACGCGGCTGGGTGAAGGATGTCGCCGACCTGTATCTGTTGACGCCGGAGCATTTCAACGGGATCGAAGGGTATGGTCCGAAACGGATCACCAATCTGCTGAACGCTATCGCCGAGTCGAAGGATCGTCCGCTCCACCGCCTGATCGTCGGGCTTGGCATCCGCTACGTCGGCGAAGTCGTGGCTCAGATCCTCGCCGACCGTTTCGGTTCGCTCGATGCGCTGGCAGCCGCCTCCGCCGATGAGATCGACGATCTGGAAGGCGTCGGACCCGCGATTGCCGCCAGCGTCGCCGCATATTTCGCGCGCCCGGAGAGCAAGGCGCTGATCGCCAAACTGAAGCGCGTCGGCGTGCGCACCGAGGCGAAAGGTTCCGCTGCTGCGGCAAAGGGCGATGCGCTGGCCGGCAAGACCTTCGTCATCACCGGTACGCTTCCGTCGCTGTCACGTGAGGAAGCCAGCGCCCTGATCGCGGCGCACGGCGGCAAGGTGAGCGGCAGCGTCTCCAAAAAGACCGATTATCTGGTCGTGGGGAGCGATCCGGGAGGGACTAAGCTCACAAAAGCGCAGGAATTGGGCATACCGATGCTCGATGAGGCTGGTTTGCTGGCGCTGATCGGGGCAGGCGAACGCAGCGCGCCCGCTGCTCCTGATGCCGACCACGACGCAGCGCCTGCGACATCCTGTGGTACAATGAGTGGGATAGAACAGTTGGGGTTGAATTTCGAGTGATATGGGAGCGTCGGATGTCTGGTCATATTCCTGATCCGATCGAGCGCTTCTTCGACCCGCTCTCCTATGCGATGGTGCCGCTGGTTGACGGGCTTGCGCGCCATGCATTGCCGCGTTTCGGCGCTTTCGAGCAAACCCGCCGCATCAACGGCGTTCCGATCCACTACTATCTGATCCCCTGCCGTCACGCTGCGCCGCTGCCGGTGCTCTTCATCCACGGCATGGGCGACAATGCAGTGACCTGGAGCCTGGTCGCGCCGCTGGTCGCGCGCCGCCACGATGTGTTCATGATCGACCTGCCAGGGTACGGTCTCTCCGGGTTGCCGCCGGGCAAAAAAGCCGCGACGATCAGCGATATGACCGAGATTGTCGGCGCGTTCCTGACCGATGTTATTGCCCGCCCTGCGCTGCTGGTCGGCAACTCGATGGGGGGCTGGATCGCAGTGCGGGTGGCGGAGACGCGCCCGGATATGGTGCGCGGCATTGTATTGATGAACGCTGGCGGCGCACTGCTAGAGGGTCATCGCTCGTGGGACCCGTTCATCGAGTTGCTTTCGCCCGCCGATGCGCATCAGGCGCGCCGGGTGGCGCGCATGGTCTTTGGCGCGCTACCGCCACCGTTGCGCGCGCTCAGTTCGCGGGGGATGACTAACCTGTTTGCGCGCCCCGTGGTGCGTGAGTTTATCCATGCCACCGATGAACCTGATTTTCTCAGCCCCGACGAACTGCATCACTTGCCGACGCCGACGGCGATCCTGTGGGGAGAGTGTGACCGCTTCCTGCCGCCGGGGTCGTTCGAGTTTTTCCGCACGCATCTTCCTTCGCCACAGGTGCACATTCTCAAACGCTGCGGTCACCTGCCACAGCGCGAGCGTCCGGTTGCAACGGCGCGCTTCATCAAGCGCTTCGCACAGCAGATTGCTCTGAGTACGCCGCAAATCTCGCCTGTTGAGGCAATGGCGCGCTGAGGATTGTATCCACGAAGGGCGCGAAGAGACACGAAGAGGAAGGAACGTGAAAAACTCTTCGTGCGTCTTAGTGCGCTTTGTGGATATGGCCCTAAAGGACATTGTATCCACGAAGGGCGCGATAGTTTGTGACTCTGCGCGCTGCTGGGTATGCCTTCGTGGGCGTGGCGGAAGGGGTGATCCATCCACGAAGGGCGCGAAGAGACACGAAGAGGAAGGAACGTAAAAATCTCTTCGTGCGTCTTAGTGCGCTTTGTGGATATGGCCCTAAAGGACAAAGCGTCGTCATTCGAGACGAGCATGGCTCCCAAAGAGGAAGGAACGTGAAAAACTCTTCGTGCGTCTTAGTGCGCTTTGTGGATATGGCCCTAAAGGACATCGTATCCACGAAGGGCGCGATAGTTTGTGACTCTGCGCGCTGCTGGGTATGCCTTCGTGGGCGTGGCGGAAGGGGTGTCCACGAAGGGCGCGAAGAGACACGAAGAGGAAGGAACGTAAAAATCTCTTCGTGCGTCTTAGTGCGCTTTGTGGATATGGCCCTAAAGGACAAAGCGTTGCCATTCGAGACGAGCATGGCTCCCAAAATTGATCAGCAGGCCAACCCGCAGCCCGGTGGCTTTCAAGTAATTCAGGATTTGCGCCTGTTCCTTTCCTGAAAGACGATCCAGGGCTTTCAACTCGACAATAATCTGACCATAACATATCAGGTCTGCTTCGTATTGTTTCTGGAGAGTGTGTCCCTTGTACTTGATGATCAAGAGCTTTCGCGCCTCAAAGGGAATATGACGACTCGATAGTTCGATTTCCATTGCTTCCTGGTAGACTGGTTCCAGGAATCCCGACCCCAGTTCCCGATGCACGCCTATTGCAGCGCCGATAATCGCAAAGACCTCTTCCTTCAGCAGCAGTTCGGTCATCTTTTTGTCTCCATTGCTTCTTTCATCGACGAAGGACACGCAGGGGCGCGAATACTGTTTGTTTCTCTTCGTATCGCTTCGTGTCCTTGGCGGATCAAACGCTGGCATGTCGGGCGTTGGGAATCCACAACGAGCACAAAGGGGCGCGAAGGGGAAGTCCTCCATAGTTTGTGCCGCTTCGTGATCCTTCGTGCCCTTCGCGGATGATGCATGCTGTCCATGCCCACGCTCCTTGCATCAGCGAGAATGTTGACCATGCGGGCAGGGGCGGAATATCCTGTGTGCCGGTGCGCTGAAACACATGGTATAAGGGGAAAGGCGGCGGATCGCATCCGAATCAACCCCACCAGCGCGGCTGCCGCCGGCGAGAACCACTGGCGCTGGCGGCGCACCCAGACGTAAGTGCGTCGGTCTTTCGCGCTGCGAATTGTGCTGTTTTGCGTTGCAGTATACGTTGCTGCGACGCGGCTGTGAAGACCAACTATGTCCCACGATGGTTCCACAAGGCGGCGGGCGCTGGTAGGGGGAACGGGCAGCACGATACGATGATCAGGTGGACGACTCTGTGCCAGGATGAGCGCGCATAGGGGCATGTCTCAGACCTGCCTCTTACTGAGACCTGCTCCCACCGAAATACACCTGCTGGGCAGTCGAGCCGGAGCAGGCTGATACTGCTATATAGCAGCGCTTCTGGAGCGGAACATACGTCATCTATCGTATGAACGGCGACCGGATCTACATCGTGAAGCCAGATGGCGCGGCTGAGGACATTCTGCACATTCGATGAGGCGACAATCACGCAGGAGAGCGGACAGACGTCATCGTTACCGATGGGTGGAGAGCAACTCCACCAGCGCCGCCGCCGCCGGCGAAAGCCACCGGCGCGCACGCTGCGCCCAGGCGTAGGTGCGCCGGTCGTCGGCGCCGCGCAACGCCAGTGCGCGCAACCGCCCCAGCGCCACCTCCCGCTGCACCGCAATCGCCTGGATGAGCGCCACACCTAAGCCCACCTCGACGCTCCGCTTGATCGCCTCGGTTTCGCCCAGCATGATCACGTGATCACCGGCAAGCGTCGCCGCCCCGAGCAACCGCTCGACAGTCGCGTGCAGCGCCGATCCCGGCTCGCGCGTCAGCAATGGGCGCTCGCGCAATTCGTCGATGTCCGCCGCATTGCGGGATGCCCAGATGTCGTCGGGGGCGACGATGACGACCAGCCGATCCTGCATGAACGGTGTGATGACCAGTTCCGGGTGTGTGGCGGGGGATCCGACCAGCGCCAGTTCGATGGTTCCTTCGGCGACCTGTTCCAGCAAGGCGGCGCTGTTGCCGGTGACAATCCGGGTGTGGTAGTGCGGCGCCCGTTCGCGGTAGCGGCGCAGGATATCCGGCAGCAGGTAGGTCGCCAGTGTTTGCCCGACTCCCAGCCGCAGGGTATGCGCTGCAACGCCGGCTGCGGTGCGTGCCGCCTCTAATGCTTCGTCCGCCAGCAGCGCCAGCCGACCGGCATACGGCAGGAGCGCCTCGCCCGCCGGCGTCAACCGCAGGCGCCGGGGACCACGCTCGATCAGGGGTGCGCCGACCGCATCTTCCAGTACGCTGATCTGCTGTGAGACCGTCGGTTGCGCCATGTGTAACTGCTCGGCAGCGCGGGTGAAACTTCCCGCCCGTGCAACCGCCGCGAAAATCCGCAATCGGTGAAGATCGAAAGACATAGCGCTTCCTTCATCGAAATTCTCGATGAACATATTATAAATCATTGCTTCTATCAATGGTTCAATTCTGTTATACTTTCCAGGAAAGCGCCAGGCTCTTCACATGGCAGGATTGATGCGGTACCGCGCTTTGTGACGCCGCCAGAGCCTGCGCAGGAAGACGTTGTATCTGTAGAGATCGCGGCTCATTTGAATTAATCTGCGGCATCGTCCGATCTGTCCCGCGCAGGCAGGCTTTGCACACGTCGCCCGCGACTTCGGTCGTCGGGCTACTGTGTGCGAAGGTATTCGATAGTCAACGAATTGCAAAGGAGCACTTCCCTATGAACACCCTGCACGATCCGTTCAGTGCCCGCGCGCCGCTGGTCGTCGGCGGGCAGACATTCATCATCTACCGGCTCGACGCGCTGGCGCAGCGTGTCGGCGCTGATCTCGCGCGGCTGCCGTTCTCGATCAAAGTGCTGTTGGAGGCGCTGTTGCGCAATGTCGGCGATGGTTTCACCTCTATCGACGATGTCGCGGCGCTGGCGCAGTGGACCCCGGCAAGCGCCGGGGAGCGTGAGGTGGCGTTCAAACCGGCGCGGGTGTTGATGCAGGATTTCACCGGCGTTCCGGCAGTGGTCGATCTTGCGGCGATGCGTGATGCGATGGCGCAACTGGGAGGCGACCCGGCAAAGATCAATCCGCTCGTCCCGGCGGACCTGGTGATCGATCACTCGGTGCAGGTCGATGCTTTTGGTCACGGCATGGCGCTTGTGCTGAATGCGCAACTCGAATTCGAGCGCAATCGTGAACGCTATGAGTTTCTGCGCTGGGGGCAGCAGGCGTTTGCGAACTTTCGCGTCGTACCGCCGGCGACCGGCATCTGCCACCAAGTCAACCTCGAGTACCTGGCAACGGTGGTCATGACCCGCGAAATCGACGGTGAACTGGTCGCAATGCCGGATACGCTGGTCGGCACCGACAGCCACACGACAATGATCAATGGTCTGGGGGTGTTGGGTTGGGGCGTCGGCGGCATCGAAGCCGAAGCCGTGCTTCTGGGGCAGCCGCTGGCAATGCTCACACCGGAGGTCGTCGGGGTGAAACTGACCGGCGCGCTGCGCCCCGGCGCCACCGCCACCGACCTGGTGTTGCGTGTGACCGAGATGCTGCGCCAGCATGGCGTGGTGGACAAGTTCGTCGAGTTCTGTGGTCCAGGGCTGAGTTCGCTGAGCCTGGCGGATCGCGCGACGATTGCGAATATGGCGCCGGAGTATGGCGCGACCTGCGGTTTCTTCCCGGTCGATGCCGAGACCCTCGCCTACCTGCGCGGCACCGGGCGTTCCGACGACCTGGTGGCGCTGGTTGAGGCGTATTGCCGCGAGCAGGGGTTGTTCCGCACCGATGACTCGCCGATCCCGGCGTTCAATACGCTGCTCGAACTCGACCTGAGCACCGTCGAACCGAGCGTCGCCGGTCCACGTCGTCCCCAGGACCGCGTACCGCTTACGGATCTCAAGGAATCGTTCAACCAGGCGATGCGCAAGGTCTTTGGGCGTGAGGCGCCGGTGTACGAGGGAGATGGCGAGCGCCGACGCGAACGCCGCGATCTGTACGCAACATCACGTGTGCCGGTGACGCTGAATGGGTGCGCGACCTCTCTCACCCACGGCTCGACGATTATCGCCGCGATCACATCCTGCACCAACACCTCGAACCCGTCAGTCATGATCGCTGCCGGGCTGTTGGCGAAGAAGGCGGTTGAGAAAGGCTTGAGCGTGCCGCCCTATGTGAAAACCAGTCTGGCGCCGGGATCGCGAGTGGTGAGCGAGTATCTGGCACAGTCCGGCTTGCAGGCGTACCTCGACCGGTTGGGGTTCAATGTCGTTGGATATGGCTGCACGACCTGCATCGGGAACAGCGGTCCGGTCGCCGACGAGATCGCGCAGGCGGTCAAAGATGGCAACCTGGTGGTCAGTGCTGTGTTGAGCGGCAACCGCAACTTTGAGGGACGCATCAACCCGGTGGTGCGCGCCAATTACCTGGCATCGCCGCCGTTGGTGGTCGCTTTTGCGATTGCCGGCACGGTAGACATTGACATGCAACGTGAGCCGCTCGGCGTCGGCGCCGATGGCGAACCGGTCTATCTGGCAGACATCTGGCCCTCTGCAGAGGAAGTCGCCGAAGTGATGGCGGCATCGCTTAACGCCGACCTGTTTCGCCAGCAGTACGCCAATGTCTTCACCGGAAACGAGACCTGGAATGCCATTCCGGTGAGCGGCGGCGACCTGTATGCCTGGAACCCCGACTCGACCTATATCCAGAACCCGCCCTACTTCCACCGTATGACGCGCGAAGTTCCGCCATTGATGTCCATCCAGGGGGCGCGGGCGCTGGCGTTGCTGGGTGACAGCGTGACGACCGACCACATCTCGCCGGCGGGGAGCATCGCCAAAGACAGTCCGGCCGGTCAGTACCTGATCGCACGTGGCGTGCAACCGGCGGATTTCAACTCCTACGGCGCGCGGCGCGGCAACCACGAGGTCATGATGCGCGGCACGTTCGCCAACATCCGGCTGCGCAACGCCATGGTTCCCGGCGTGGAAGGCGGCTACACAGTGTACCTGCCGACCGGCGAGCAGATGAGCATCTACGACGCGGCGATGCGCTACCAGGCGGATGGCACGCCGCTGCTGGTGCTGGCGGGCAAGGAGTACGGAACCGGCTCGTCGCGCGACTGGGCGGCAAAGGGGACGTTCCTGCTTGGTGTGCGCGCGGTGATTGCCGAGAGTTTCGAGCGCATTCACCGCGCGAACCTGGTGGGCATGGGGGTGTTGCCGTTGACATTTGCGCCGGGCGAAAGCTGGCAGTCACTCGGTATCACCGGGCGCGAAATCTTCACGATCCAGGGCATCGAAACATTGCGTCCCGGACAGGAGTTGACCGTGCATGCACAGCGGCCCGATGGTTCAGTATTCACGTTTCTCGTGAAAGCGCGGATTAACTCGGAAGGCGAACTCGCCTACTACCGGCATGGCGGTATTCTGCACTACGTGCTGCGTCAGTTGGCGGAGCAGGAAGAACCGGCGGCGGTGTGAGAACCGAGAACTGAGAACTGAGAACTGAGAACCGAGAACTGAGAACTGAGAACCGGGCGTGCGCCGTGGTGTGGTTGTGCGTCCGGTTCCTGTTCTGACATTTTCGGCTCAGACCGGCGACGTTGACATGGTGGGCGTCGAGTTGACCAATCGGTGTATCATACCATTATGCAAACGCCGCGTCGAGAATTGCTGACTACTGTGCCTGGACTGGATCATGCGGCACTGATTGCGTTCCTGGAGACGCAATCGGATGTTGCGGCAGTGTATCTGTTTGGTTCACTGGCGCAGGGACGCGCCACTTCTGGTTCCGACATCGACCTCGCTGTTTTGCTGCGTCCGCTGGAAGCGCCGGTGTCGCTCGAACGTCGGTTGCAGTTGATGGAGGGGGTCGAACGTTGTGCAGCGCGGCGTATTGATGTCGTGACGCTCAACGATGCACCGTTGCTCTTGCAGCGCGAAGTCTTGCAACATGGACGGCTGCTCTACGAACGTGATCGCGCGGTGCGTGTCGAGTTCGAGGTGCGCACCGGAAAACTGGATGCCGACCTTGCGCCAATGCGCGCCTACTTTGCTCAGGTGCTATTCCAGGAGATCCGCGATGGAAGATTCGGTCAAAGACGACGTCGTTCTTAAGCGCTTAATGGCACTGGAAATTGCCTGTTTGCGCGGCGAGGCGAGAGATGCGGCATCGGTGGAGGCATACGTCGGCAACCCGCGCATCAAACGCGCCGTTGAGCGCAGCTTACAGGTCGCTGTCGAGATCTGTCTGGATATTGGGAGACGCATCATCGCGCTGGAGGGGTTGCGCTATCCTGCTGACAAGCAGGACTCTTTCGCGTTCTTGTCGAGGCGCACATCATACCTGACCGCATGCTGCCGACGCTTTTGAACATGGCGCGCTTTCGCAACCTCCTCGTCCACGAGTACGCACGCATCGACGATGCGCAGGTTTATGCCATCCTTCAGCAGCGCCTGTCCGATTTCGATGCCTTCGCCAATAGTGTGCGGCAGTATATGCAGAGTTCGTAATCTGAGGGAACCTTCCAGCAATTCCCAGCCCGTGCGCCCGATTAAGCGTCGGGCTAGAGCCTGTTATGCACTTCAGAGATACACGTGGTATGATTTCAGTATGACACGTCAACCCTATCCAAGCGATGTGAGCGACGCGGAGCGGGCCTTCGTCGCTTCGACCGGCTCAGGCGCCGCGCTCCCTCCCTGACCTT
>CALGYB010000176.1 GCA_937935075.1 uncultured Roseiflexus sp.
CTGGCGCATGATGCCCAACGCTCCGCCGCCGTGGTACACCGTCTATCAGCAAACCCAGCGCTGGCTAAAGGCCGGGGTCTTTGAGACGCTCGTCCATGATCTGCGCGCGCGCTCCCCCCGCAGGGGGGGAAAGGGGGGGGGCGCGCGCCTGCGCTGCGCGCGGTGATCGTTGACGCGCGCACGATGCAATCGCCCCCCCTGCCCCCCCTGCCCCCCCCCCGCAGGGGGGGGCGCAGCGCGCGCCGGCTATGACGGGCATCAACGTCCCCCCCTTTCCCCCCCGCATGCGGGGGGGGAAAGGGGGGGCAAGGTCCACGTGGCTGAAGCGGTTCATTACCTTTATGCTCGAAAGTACATAACAGGCTCTAGACCGGGCGATGCCGGATTCTTTGCTCATACCAGGCGGCGTTCCGTCAGACACGATGGTCGCGCGCCCGGTTCGCACGGCGTAACGATCCACAACGCGCGTTGGCGGTCGTAGGCGCATGAATGCGCTTTGGCATCAGCAGTCCCGGCGGGGCTTTCACTTGCGGTGAGCGCCGTCGAACCGCGTCCTCAGCGAGGGCGTTCGCCCGCAGCGTTCCAGCAGTGTTGTACGAATGTCGCACATTAGTATCAGTTCTCAGTTCTCAGTTCTCTCACGACACTGGTTAGGAAACAGTTATGGACATCGTGTACACTTGAGGCGTTGTTGAGCGGATTGATGCGCCAGGCGCCTGGGCGTTTCCGGCGCCATAGTATGAGAGGAAGGTATGCGCTATCTCCTAGACCAGCGTTCCTACGACGAAATGCTGAAACAGCAGTACCATCCGCGTGATTGCTATGTGCGGAACAACGAGTACTGCCACCATCTGTACATCGACGGCGTCAAATACACGGTGGCGCGCGCCGTCTACGCCTGTATGAAAGAAGCGCAGGCGAAGAACGATGCCGACGCTATGCTCCATCTCCAGATGCACGTCTCGGACCTGGAACGGTTGATCAGTGCGGCGCGGGCGCGCGGCGAGAATGTGCAGGCGCTGCGATTGCTCGGCGATCCGCCGCCGAGCGATGAGGAAGCGCGACCGCAACTCGACAATTCATTCGTGCCGAAGGTGCCGCAAACCATTGAAGAGACGGGTCTCAACCGCACGTTTCTGACGGAACATTTCCTGCGCATTCTCTACAACAAAGGGCGCGCAACCGGGCGCGAAATTGCGGCAACAATGGGAGTGCTCTACCAGATCATCGAACCGATCATCACCGACCTGCGCAACGTCGAGCAGATCGACATCATTGGTCAACGCGGGTACGGCGACATCAATTACGAGTATGTGCTGACGATTCGCGGGCACGAAGCGGCGCAGGCGGCATTGGATAAAACACAGTACGTCGGTCCCTGTCCGGTCATCCTGGACGACTGGATCGCTTCGGTCAAAGCGCAGACGGTGCGCCACGTGAAAGTGACCCGACGCAACATCCGCGATGCCTTCGAGGGTCTGGTGATGGATGAATCCATTCTCAATATGGTCGGTCCGGCGGTCAACTCGGCTTCATCGGTGATGCTGTTCGGTTACCCGGGCAACGGCAAAACGACGATTGCCGAACGGATCACGCACCTGATGGGCGATGACATTTTCATACCCTACACAGTGTATGCCGACGGCGCGATCATCAAGTTCTACGACGCCGTCATTCATGAGCCGCCGCGCCGCCCGTGGGACGAGGAGATCGAGTACGACCGGCGCTGGGTGCGCATCTGTCGTCCGGTGGTCATTGTCGGCGGCGAGTTGACCCTCGAACAGTTGAACCTGATCTACAACGAAACGTCGAAAATCTATGAAGCGCCCTTCCAAATGAAGGCGAATTGCGGAATTTTCCTGATCGACGACTTCGGACGCCAGCAGGTGCGCGTGTTCGATCTGCTTAACCGCTGGATTGTGCCGCTCGAGAAGCGCTATGACTACCTGAACACCGTCACAGGGCAGAAAATTCAGATCCCCTTCGATCAATTGATCATGTTCAGTACCAACCTCGACCCTAAAGACCTTGGCGATGATGCCCTGCTGCGTCGCATCAAGTTCAAGATCGAGATCATCGACCCCACCGAAGAGCAATGGCGTGAGATCTGGAAGATCATGTGCAAGGTGCGGAAGGTGCCGTATGATGATCGCAGCATCGATTACCTGGTCGCAAAGTGGTTTCGCGCCGAGGGCCGCCCATTTCGCATGTGCCAGCCACGCGACATTCTCGACCAGTTGATCTCGATTGCGCGGTATAATATGGAAACGCCGCTCCTGACGGCGGATCTGCTGGACGCAGCATGCCTTTCGTATTTCCCCAGCAAGGAGAAGAAGAACTTTGGCGCAAAAGTGCGTCTCGATCTCTAGTGCGCGCATCAGTTCGCTACGTTGTATCATACAGCGACGCATCCATCTCTGGATACGTCGCTGTGTGTTTATAAACCATGGTCGTGGTTGCAACGTACTGGTTCTATGAGTTGCAAAGAATTGTGGAGAGAGGAGTGCAGGCAATGACAGCTGTTCCATTCGCCCCGCTGGCCGGTCATAAGTATATGAACCTGACCACCTTTCGCAAAAGTGGTCAGCCGGTGCCGACCCCCGTCTGGTTTGCGCAGGAAGGCGACCAGATCTATGTGGTGACATTTGCCACGTCGGGCAAGGTAAAGCGCATTCGTGCAAACCCACGAGTGCAACTAACGCCGAGTGATGCTCGCGGGAAGCCGCTTGGCGAAACGGTCGAAGCGCACGCACGGATCCTCGATTCGTCTGCGCAGGAAGCCGCGCATCGGGCGCTGGCGAAGAAATACGGCGTGATGTACTGGATGTTCGCCGGTTTCTGGAAACTTCAACGCCAGACGCCCGTCTTTCTCGAAATCACACCGGTGTCGTAAGGTAATTTCCTTACTGTTCATTTGGGCGACACGATGGGGGGTGCAGCAATGCTGCGCCCTCATCGCGTTGCATGGTATAATGCGCGCTCGATGCATATGACGAAGAGAGCACAGGCGTGTCATACGCTCTAGCATTGGGTCCTTTTCACCCTGCGTGGCTCGGTCCGCAGCGCTTCATTCTGCGCATCGCCAGTGATCGTGTGGTCGATGTCGAATACCAGAGCGGATTCAACGAGCGTCGTTGCGCGGAACGTCTCCCACGGCTGGCGTTGCCCGATGCCCTGCACCTGGTCGCACGGATCTGCGGTGAGTGTTCTTTTGCCCACTCGCTGGCGTTCTGTCAGGCGTTGGAGCGTCTGTACGAGCGCACTGCCGGTGCGCGCGCCGCGCTGATCCGGGTGACGGCTGCTGAACTGGAACGCGCCGCCTCGCACCTGCGCGCTGCTGGCGCTGTGCTGCGCGCGATCGGCATGGATCAGCACGGCGCGCACCTCGAAACCCTCTCACGGCAATTCCGTGACATGCTGGCGCAGGTGACCGGAGGGCGCATTCCCCCGCCGGTCTGTGCGCCAGGCGGGTTGCTGCGCGATCTGCCGGCGGGCGAACGGAACGACCTGCTGACGATGCTCCCAGGCATAAGCGCCGATCTCTATCGCTTCGTTGATCGCCTGATCGATCAGCGCCTCCTGTTGGCGCGCACAAGTGAGGTTGGCACATTGCCACGCACAGCAGCGGAGCAGTTTGGCGTGCGCGGTCCAATGGCGCGCGCTTCCGGCATACGTCGAGATGTCCGCGCAGATCAGCCGTATGCATCATACGCCGTGCTCGATTTCAAGCCGATGGTGCAGGAAGGCGGCGATGTGTACGCCCGATTGCTGGTATTCCTGCTTGAAGCGTATGAAAGTGTGAAACTTGTTGAAACCGCGTTACAACGTCTCCCTGAAGAAGACCCGGTTGTGGAACTGCCAGACGACATACCGCGTGGTCAGGCATCTGCGGCGGTCGAGGGTCCAAGGGGAGCGATTCGCTATATGATCGAAAGTGATGGCTTGCGGTTGACCCGCGTCCAGATCGATACGCCGCGTCAGTGTGATCGACTGCTGGCGCGCACGCTGCTGAGCCGGGCACAACTGGACGATGTGATGGCGATACTTGCGTCGGTCGCCGTCTGTGTCGCCTGTGCCGAACAATAAGTATGATATTGCTGGCTTTCATCCTGCCGTTGATGGGCATGATCGCCTGTCTGGCACTAAGTCGCTTCGTCGCCGTGCGCCTGATCGGTCTGATCGCTGCCGTCACGCTTCTCCTCAGCACGATCCTGATGGTTGCCGGGCGTTTCGCCCACGACATGCCCCTGACCGTTGTCGATGTCGTCTGGTTGGCGTGGAACGATGCCTCGTGGCGGATTGCGCTGGTCGTCGATCCGTTGGGATGGTCAATGGCGATGATCGTCTATGCCGGCGGCGCGCTTGGTCTGCTGGGTGCGGCATTGGCGCTGCCATCAGACCTGCGCGGTTTCGGCGGATTATTCGCTGCATTGCTGCTTGCGCCGGGCATCGCAGCGATTGGCGCGTGCAGCCCGGCGTTGCCAGGGCTGGCGTTCGCTCCGATCATCGCAGGTATCGCGTGGTTCGGTGCGTTGCGATCAAGCGGCGCTCTGTCGGGGTCGGACGCTCCGCTGATTCTGGCGGTGACCGGTGGTGTTGCGATGCTGTTTCTCCTGGCAGTGCTGATGATCGAGCGTGCCGATCCGATAGGCGCGTCACCGCTGCTGATCACTATGGGCGTGCTGGCATCCGCCTGGGTCTTGTGCGGCCTTCCACCGGCTCATACAGCGCTTGCTTCAGCCCACCTGGCGCCTGCCACGCTAGCGACCATGGCGCCGTTTGGATTGCCGCTCATCGGTATTGCGGCACTCCTGCGGTTGCTGCCCGATCACCTGGCATTGCTGGATCAGACCGTCCTTTCTGTTGTGACGATAGCCGGCATACTGGCATTCGTTCTCGCCGCAGCGCGCGCGGTTTGGTCGACCTCGCTGCGCCAGATTGTGGCGGCGCAGTTGAGTGCACAAATCGCGTTGATCGTCGTTTGCGCCGGATGCGGCAGTGCGGCTTTCGTATCGGTCGCTCCTGTCCTGGCAGTTCATGGGTTGATTGCGACACTGGCCCTGTCGTTGGGCGTTGCGGCGCTCGAGCGTCGAAGCGGCAACGATGATGTGACAGCCCTGAGCCATCATCCCGAAAGCGCCCTGCACCTCACCATCGCCGGCGTCGTCCTGGCAACGTCTTCAGCCATCGGTCTACCCGGAACGTGGGGGTTCTGGGCGCGGCTCTGGTTGTTCGATGCTGTACAGCAGTCTGTTCCCTGGGCAATAGCGCCATTGCTTGCAGGCAACGGTTTGCTGGCGCTGGCGCTGGTGGCGCCGATGGTGCGTTTCTGGCGCGCATCCACGCCTTCGGCTTCGCTGCAACGAGCGCATCCGGGTGAGATGCTTCCGCTCGGCGTTGGTGCGCTCCTGGCGCTCACCGGCGCCTTCCCGGCTCTTGTGCAGTTTGTGCTGGCAAGCAATACGCTGCGCCTTCCAGGATTCATGGGTTCAATCGCATCAATCATTGCTGCGGCGCTCTTGATTGCTGCGCCCGTTGCGCTCCGCCGCGCTCGCAAACGCCGCGCGCCGCCGCCGGATGAACGACTGTCGTCTGCACTGACTCCCGATACCATCGGCGCAGCATTCGCCGGTCTGGCATGGCTTGCGGCGCCTGCGCTGCCAGAAACGACACAGACTCGACTTGCAGGAGCGGCACTGCGAATCCGGCAGGGACTGGCGGTGTTGGGACGCCGCTATTACCTGGCTGCTGTCCTGGTTACACTGATTGTCGTGATCCTTGTGTTTGCTGCGGGGTAAACGATGCCGATGCTCCAGATCAATTGGGCGATCATCGGGCTGACCGTCTCCAGTGGAGTCATCCTTCTGCTGCGCGACTGGCGGATTACGACGCCTGCACTGTTCGTCAACTATCTGAGCGTCGCGTGGTTTCTGGCGCAGCAACAGTTTATCACCCCCGACCTTGCTATTGGCGGGCTTACGCTCAGCACGACGATTGTGGTCAAAACGATTGCCGGATTGGCGGCCAGTCTGATCCTGGGGATCACCGCGATCACCTTTTCCCGTGAATACAACCTGGAAGATCTCGATGAATTTTCGCTGGCGGAATTGCGCCGCGCCGCGCGTCGCGCCCAACGGCAGCGCGCCGGTGAACCATCTCGCCTGTCAGAGTATGTGGTGCCATTCTGGGCGTTGGTGCTGGTGGCAATTGCCAGCCTCGCGTTGCCGCGTCTCTATCCAATCGGAAGTCAGACCGTCGATATTGCCTGGTACTGGCTGGGGCTGACCGGTCTGTTCACTATCGTGATTGCTGGTGATACGCTCAAGATCGGCCTGGGATTGCTCCTGGTCGTCAGCAGCATTGATCTGGTCTATACTGCGATTGCCAGCACCGTTCAGGTATTCCCATTGGCGTTGTTGAGTCTCACGACCATTGTGCTATCGCTGTCGGTTGCGTATCTGAGCGGCCTGATGTATGGTCGGCTCAAAACGCTTGATCTTAGCGCGCTGTACAAGCGGTAAGATCGCTTGAAGTCCATACCGTCGCAGGCGCATCCCAAAAATGTATGTCCTACGTGTTGCTCATAACCTTCCCTCTGGCTCTTGGCGCGAGTTGTTTTCTGATCCGAAAGGAAGCGCAACTGGTTGTCGGGGTGTCGGTCGCTGCATTGATCGCCCAGCTTGCGCTCGTGCTGGTGATGCCGGTCGATCAACCGGTGCGGTTGCTTGGTCTTACCCTCAATCTCGATCCGCTTGGACGGCTGTTCCTGGCAGGGTTCCCGGCAGTGACAGCGTTGATGGTGCTGGCGACCCGCAGCCTGCCGCACGGGGAGCATTTCGTGTCAATCGCGCTCATTATCATCGGCTTTGCATCAGCAATAGTCGTGCTGCTCCAGGAACCATTCGTTGTGGCATTGCTGCTGGTGAGCGCCGGGTTGCTCTCCGTC
The DNA here is from genome assembly GCA_937935075.1 of uncultured Roseiflexus sp. GTDB lineage: Bacteria > Chloroflexota > Chloroflexia > Chloroflexales > Roseiflexaceae > Roseiflexus. Next base: position 6,947 of record CALGYB010000176.1, read on the forward strand.
CTCGCCATTGTCGATCTTCCAACCGGAGCGCCAACCCTGGTCGAGCCAAAGGTCATCGCATCAGCGCTCAAGTATCTGGTGCTGATGGCATTTGCCGGGGCGCTGGCATACATGGGATTTGTGCTTATCAATATCTATCGCCCTGGCATTGTGCCGGATCAGACAACCCCGAAACTGGTGCTGGCGTTTATCGTGGTCGCATTTGGAATACGCATTGCATTGGTTCCGTTCCATTCCTGGCTGCCTGATCTCGTGGAAGACGCCTCGCCGATGGCGTCGGCGCTGATCATTGTGGTGCTGAATACCACGGGACTTCTGTTTCTGATCAGCGTCTTCCAGTTCTTTCCGACGCTGGTGGCGGAAAATGAACGCGGTTTGCAGTTGCTGACATGGTCAGGTGCGCTGGCAGCGCTGATCGGTGCATTGCTGGCGCTTGTGCAGAACTGCCCGCGACGCACGATCGGGTATCTCGTGGTTTATAATGCCGGCATGATCCTGTTTGGACTGGCAACAGCGACATCTATTGGTCTGGCGGGCGCCGTTTTCGAGGCTTTCAATCAGATGCTGGCAGTGCCACTGCTGATGGTCTCGCTGGCGCTGCTGGAACAGCCAGATGGACGTCCGCCCAAAGCGATGCGGCGCGACATGCTCTGGCGATGGCCCGTAGCCGGCAGCGGTCTGCTGGGCAGCGGTGCGGCGCTGATTGGATTGCCGCCGCTGAGCGGTTTTGCAAGCAAGATGCTTCTGTATGAAGTTGCAGCACGCAATAGTGCGCTTTTATCGGCGCTGCTGATCGGTGCGACGGCGCTGGCATTGCTGGCGCTCGCGCGCCTGGCGCGCGACTGGCTGATCGGGGCGCCGGAAGATCAACCGGCGCCTGAAACGCCGTTGGTGCTGGGAACAACCGAACTCGATCTGCCGCCACAACGCCACCTTGCACCTGAACCATTCATTGCCGTGCTCGTTGTGCTGGCGTTCCTGGGAGGAAGCCTGGCAATCGGTCTGTATCCACAGCCACTGTTCGAAACCATTGCCGACGTCATTCGGGGATTGACATTTGTGAAGGGAGAGGGTTAACGTCGCAGGCGGGAAGATGTGAAGGTTGAAGCAGGCAGGGAATGTGTGGAATGCAGTCCGCCCGGCGGCTGAAGCCGCGGACTACGGTTGCCAAGCCCGCCTGCGCGGGCTTAACCGGGCGTTAACGGATGATGTTCTCAAAAACCCTTATTGTCCAAATGACCGCGTATTCGTGTTAGTTCTCAATTCTCGGTTCTCGATTCTCAGTTCTCGATGGAAAAGCGTATGATCCG
>CALGYB010000177.1 GCA_937935075.1 uncultured Roseiflexus sp.
ATGTGACGGATGAAAGTTGAAGGGGATTGCCGCCTGTCCCGTGTGGCGCCCTGACGGCGAGCAGCAGGCAGTGGGCAGTGGTGCATAAAAATGAAGCGCATGTCCTTTGTGTCCCTTGGTGACCTTCGTGGAAGTCATGGAAGGCTGAACCACCAAGGACACGAAGCGCGCGAAGGGGAAGAACCATAAAGCGCCTTGCCTTCGTGTCCCTTGGTGACCTTCGTGGAAGTTATGGAAGGCTGAACCACCAAGGACCCGAAGCGCGCGAAGGGGAAGAACCATGAAGCGCCTTGCCTTCGTGTCCCTTGGTGACCTTCGTGGTTGCTTGTTGCGGTGAAGTAACCAACCACTAAGTACACGAAGTACACGAAGGGGAAGAACCATAAAGCGCCTTGCCTTCGTGTCCCTTGGCGACCTTCGTGGAAGTCATGGAAGGCTGAACCACCAAGGACACGAAGTACACGAAGGGGAAGAACCATAAAGCGCCTTGCCTTTGTGTCCCTTGGTGACCTTCGTGGTTACCGCTTTGTGCGGTGAAGTCAATAATGGTTTTTGAGAACATAACCCGGCATCGCCCGGTCCAGCCCGCACAGGCGGGCTTTGCAACCGTAGCCTGCGGCTTCAGCCGCCGGGCGGACAAGTGGATAGCCGATGCCAGGGCGCAGTCTGCCTTCCACGACACGCCTGCCGGTGCGCGTTGACCGTTGCACCTTGCCCAACGAACGCGCGAACATTTTGTCTGCCTGACCGCACGTCAGTATAACCCCTAACCCGAACGCTTCTCGCCGACCGCGTGGCTATGATGCCCATCGTACCCCATGCGGACCCAGCCGCGCTGAATTGCATAGATCACCGCCATCGTCCGGTCGTTGACCTGGAGTTTCGACAGGATGGACGTGATATGGTTCTTGACCGTCTGTCCGCTGATCGACAGTTGGGAAGCAATCTCTTTATTCGACAGACCACGGGCAATACAGTCGAGGATTTCGATTTCGCGCGACGTCAGTGGAGCGAAAAGGGCGCTGGTGCGTTCATCTTCGGTGGCGGCGAGTTCACGGAACTGATGGAGGACGCGCGTGGCGACGTGCGGTTTGGCAATGACGCTATCGTTGATCAGGTACTTGCCGCGGGCGACCTCGCGAATCATGCGCACCAGGTCGCGCGGATGCACATCTTTCGATGAATAGGCGGCAGCGCCGACTTTGATCGCCTGGAACAGTTGTTCATCGTCTTCGTACACACTGATGACAATCAAACCCACCCGCGGTTCGCGCCGCTTGATGACGCGCGCTACTTCCAGACCATTCAAACCGGGCAGATTGATGTCGACCAGAACGACATCCGGTGAAAGGCGTTCTGCCAATTTGATTGCTTCCTGACCATTCTCCGCCTCTCCCACCACTTCCATGTCACCAGCCTCTTCCAGACTCCAGCGGATACCCTGACGGAAGAGAGGGTGATCATCAATAATCAGCACACGAATACGTTGTTCCATACCTTTCACCCCGTTTGTTCTAACGGTAGCGCCACCGTCACTTCTGTTCCATGCCCCGGGCGTGATGCGACAGTCAACCGTGCACCGATCAATTCCGCCCGCTCGCGCATACTCGTCAATCCCCAATTGCTCTTTCCAGTGCGGCGCGCCACTTCGCGCGGATCAAAGCCCGGTCCCTCATCGCGCACCGACAGGATCAGCGCGTCTGGTTGATGGATCAGACGCACCGTGATCGGCGCGCCACGTGCGTATTTGTGAGCATTCTGAAGCGCTTCCTGGACAATCCGGTACAGAACAATCTCGACCTCATCCGCCTGTCGGGGCGCTGCATCGGCTTCAAATGTCACATGAACGTTGTAGGTGTTGCCGTAGGTGCGCAAATAATCACGCAGCGCCTCCACCAACCCACGTTCGGCAACCTGCCCTGGTCGAAGGTTGGCAATGAAACGACGCACCTCACTCAATCCCTCACGGGTTGCATCGCGCAGACGACCGATCATCGTCGCCAGTTTTTCGGCGTGCTCGCCGGTTTGCTGTTGCGCCAGAGAATAGCACGTTTCCAGCAACATGAGCGAGTTGGCGAGCACCTGCGCCGGTCCATCATGGACTTCACGCGCCAGACGCACCCGTTCTTCCTCACGCCCGTGGATCACCTGTGAACGCAAAGCCAGCGCCCATGGGTCCGAGGTCGCACCCGTTCCTGTGTTACTCAATGCGCTACTACTCATTTCGATCTGGCGAATCAGCAACTCGATCTGTCGCAGCCCGCTGCGACGTGTATCCACCTCGCGGCTGAGCGCGTCACCACGCGCGCGCAGTTCCGCCACCCGTCGGCTCAACGCTTCGGCATTTGCACGCCGCCGCTGAACCGCTGTGCGGTACTGGAGCGTCACCTCATCGAGTTCCCGCTCCGCCTGACGCAATGCAGCGGCGAGTGCCGCTGTTTCCTCGCGCTCACGCTCCGCAAGCGCTCGCAGACGCTCTAACTGTTCGGCAACGATTTCACGCGCCTCGCGGAGAGCAGTTGACCCGTCTGGACCTTCCTGCGAATTCATAGCGCTGCGCCTGCCGGCTGTGCCAATATTTATCGTGTAGCACAAATATACAGCAGATCGAATGACAATTCTAGTCTATTTGTGGTGAATTCTTGTTCAAAATGGAGTCGAATTGGTTGCAATCGACGTTATTGCTACACGCGCAACGTTTCTCCCTTCCTGCCAAGACCCCAAGGGTCGGCTACGTTTTCAACCGCCACGCTTTGCTCGCGACAAGTCGCTCGGAGCAATCCTTCCCACCTTTCACCTATTGCCTTTCACCTATTGCCTTTCACCTTACTTTCCTCTGGCCTCGCCCCTCGTCTCTCTCACCTTCCCACACATCCCCTACGCAATTGCTTTACAAAATTGTCTGGTTACAACCTGGTTAACAAAGCGCAACGAACGATGGAGAAACCATTTCGGCACGCACGGTTCGCTGGCGGTATAGTGCGGTCAATTCCCAATAGTCATCCATGGTGGCGCCATGACAACGACAGCGGCTCGTGGGACGGGCAAGATAGGTCCCAATGCAATCATTCAAACAGTTGCCGCGCTGCGCGAAATACTCGGCGACGATGCAGCGCGTGCGGCGCTTGTGCGCGGCGGCGCCGGCGATCTGCCGGATCATCTGCCGCACGAGTTAATCGATGAGCGCGAGTTTCACGCGCTCGTCGAACTGCTCCTCGAACAGATCGGAGAGGAACGAACCCTTCACGTGATGGCGCGTTCCGGGCAATTGACCTCGGACTATGTGTTTGCCAACCGGATCCCGGTCGTTGCACGCGCATTGCTCCGCCTGCTGCCGCCACGGCTGGGGCTGCGTCTGCTGCTGCCGGCGATGCAGCGCCATACCTGGACGTTCGCCGGCAGCGGCGTGTTTGCCTATGATCTGACGCCGACGCCGTCGCTCTCGATTGCCAATGGGTCACTATTCGACACGCCGGCGATGGCGGCCGCGATGTGCGCCTACTATCGCGGCGCATTCGAGCAGATGTTTCGGAAACTCATCTGTCCGCAGGCGACGCTGCGCGAACTCGAATGTCAGGCGCGCGGCGATCGGCGTTGCCGGTATGCCATTCAGTGCTCATAGCGCACGTGGAGAGAGGGCGCGTCTATCGCGCCTGTTGCTTGAGGGAAGTAGTTCTTAGTGCTCACTACATGGAGGTGTTGCGTGACCGCTCCACCACAACCGGCTCGCCCGCTGCGCCACGCGCCGCGTGATTTTGCGCGAACGCCGCTCAATATCTATTGGGAGATGACACAGGCCTGCGCTCTTGCCTGCCGCCACTGTCGCGCAGAAGCCATGCCACAGCCGCATCCGTTGCAACTCTCGTTCGATGAGAGTGTGCGCTTCTTGCAGCAGATTCCCGACTTCGGCAATCCGTTGCCGCAACTGATCCTGACCGGCGGCGATCCGCTCGCCCGACCGGATCTGCTCGATCTGATCGATGCGGCGCGCGCGCTTGGCGTGCCAGTCTCGATCACGCCAAGCGCCACGCCCAACCTGACGCGCGCCATGCTCGAGGCGCTCAAGGCGCACGGTGTCGAGGCGCTTGGGTTGAGCCTCGATGGCTCGAATGCGGCGCGCCACGATGCAATCCGTGGCGTCGAAGGAACCTTCGAGCGCACCATCGCAGCGATGGAATGGGCAGCGGAACTCGGTATGCCGTTGCAGATCAATACACTCGTCGCCGCCGAAACGGCGGACGATCTCCCGGCGATCTATGCGCTGCTCACCACGAAACAGGTCGCCCGCTGGAGCCTGTTCTTCCTGATCTCCGTCGGGCGCGGGCGGGTCCTGGAGTCGTTGACGCCGGTCGAAGCCGAGCGGTTGATGGTCTGGATCTACCGCATTGCTCAGGAAGCGCCGTTCGCCGTCGCCACGACGGAAGCGCCATCGTACCGGCGGGTGGCGCTCGGCGAAATGCGCGCCGCCGGGTTGAGCGGCGAACAGATCCGGCAGACGCCAATCGGACGCGGCTTTGGCATTCGCGACGGCAATGGCATCGTGTTCGTCTCGAACACCGGTGACATTTGTCCTGCCGGGTTCCTGCCGCTGGCTGCCGGCAATGTGCGCGCCGACCATATCGTGCAGGTGTACCGCGAGTCGCCGTTGTTTGCCGCCCTGCACGATCCGGCGCAGTTTGGCGGGCGGTGTGGGCGTTGTGAGTATCGCGCGATCTGTGGCGGTTCACGAGCGCGCGCCTTCGCAGCCAGCGGCGATCCGCTGGCGGAAGACCCGCTCTGCACCTATCAACCGGCATAGAAGGAGTCGAGTATGCGTATTCTGATGATCCAGCCCAACTACCACGCAGGCGGAGCGGAGATCGCCGGCAACTGGCCGCCAAGCTGGGTGGCGTATATCGGCGGCGCGTTGCGCAAGGCCGGCTATTCGAATCTGCGCTTCGTCGATGCGATGACCAATAACCTGCCCGACAAGACCGTTGAGCAGATTATTCGCACGAACCAACCCGACGTGGTGATGGCGACGGCGATCACACCGATGATCTACAAAGCGCAGGAGACGTTGCGCCTGGCGCGTGAAGCCAACCCTGGCTGCAAAACCATCCTCGGCGGGGTGCATCCAACATTCATGTATGCGCAGGTGCTCACCGAAGCGCCCTGGATCGATTACATCGTGCGCGGCGAAGGAGAGGAGATCATCGTTAATCTGATGCGCGCCATTGAGAATGGGAGCGATGCGCGTGATCGCTATCAGATCCAGGGGATTGCGTTCCTGGATGGCGATCAGGTCGTGGCCACGCCTGCTCATCCGCCGATTGCCGATCTCTCGACTCTTACGCCCGACTGGAGCCTGCTGGAGTGGGAAAAGTACATCTACATCCCGCTGAATGTGCGGGTGGCGGTGCCGAACTTTGCCCGTGGCTGTCCGTTCACCTGCCGCTTCTGCTCGCAGTGGAAGTTCTGGCGCAAGTATCGCGTGCGTGACCCGATTGCATTCGTTGATGAAATCGAACTATTGGTGCGTGAGTATAAGGTTGGCTTCTTTATTCTTGCAGACGAGGAGCCGACCATCCATCGCAAGAAGTTCATTGCGATGTGCGAAGAGTTGGAACGGCGTAAACTCGGCATTCATTGGGGCATCAACACCCGCGTAACCGACATCCTGCGCGATGAGCAGTATCTGCCGCTGTACCGCCGCGCCGGGTTGGTGCACGTTTCGCTCGGCACCGAAGCCGCCGCACAGATGAACCTCGACCGCTTCCGCAAAGAGACGACCATCGAGCAGAATAAGCGCGCCATCAAGCTGCTGCACGACCAGGGAATCGTTGCTGAGGCGCAGTTCATTATGGGGCTGGAGAACGAAACGCCCGAAACCATCGAAGAGACCTATCGCTACGCCCTCGACTGGAAAGCGGATATGGCGAACTGGAATATGTACACGCCATGGCCCTTCGCCGAATTGTTCGAGGAACTGGGCGATCGGGTCGAGGTGCGCGATTTCTCGAAGTACAACTTCGTGACGCCGATTATTCAACCGGATGCGATGACACGTGAGCAGGTGCTGAAGGGGGTACTGCGCAATTATGCGCGCTTCTACATGCGCAAAGCATTCCTGAGCTATCCCTGGATCAAAGACCCGTTCAAGCGACGCTATATGCTTGGATGTTTGAAGGCCTTCGCCAAGACGACATTCACCAAGCGGTTCTACGATCTTGAACGGGTGCACCTCGATGGCTCCATCGACCTGGGGTTCGATGAGACGAAAGTGCTGACGCGCGAGCAGATCGCGGAGTTGAAGCAGAAGCGTCCTGAACTATCCGCCGATGTCGATTTCCGCGGTACTGTTACCGCTTGTGGCGCACCGAAGGATGTGCCGGAGTATATCGAGCAGGCGTGAGCGGTTTTATCACCGTTCTCGCAAATGTTGATGCGAAGATGCACAGGCGCATAGCTGCGTCATCGATGCCTCTCTGCGTCTTCATGCCTTTGCATCAGCCTCTTTGAACAATCCCATTCATCAGGGCGCGGCACGCCGCGCCCATTGTCTGTTGGAGGTCATCAGTGAGCCGGGTTATCATTATTGGCGCCGGTTTTGGCGGACTGGCTGCCGCTGTGCGCCTGGCAGCGCGCGGTCACGAGGTGGAAATCTTCGAGAAACAGGACAAGCCAGGCGGGAAGGCGTATGTGCTGGAAGTGGACGGTTTCCGGTTCGATACCGGTCCGACGGTGATCACGGCGCCATTCCTGTTCGACGACCTGTGGCGCGCTGCGGGACGTCGTCGTGAGGAGTATGTCGAATTCCGCCCATGCCATCCCTTCTACCGTATCTACGACCACACCGGTCGCCACTTCGACCACAGCGCCGACGAGGCGGCGGTGCTGCGCGAGATCGAACGCATCAACCCTGCCGATGTCGAGGGTTATCGCCGTTTTCTGGCGAGCACCCGCCCGATTTTCCAGAAGGGGTTCGTTGAACTGGCGGATCGACCATTCCTGCACTTCCGCGACATGCTGCGCGTTGCGCCCGATCTGGCGCGCCTGCGTTCGTTCGAGAGCGTCTACCGCTACGTGTCGCGCTATATCAAAGATGATTTTCTGCGGCGCTGTTTCTCGTTCCATCCCCTCTTCATCGGCGGCAACCCGTTCTACGCCTCCTCGATTTATGCCATGGTTCACTACCTGGAGCGCGAGTGGGGCGTGTACTATGCCGTCGGCGGAACCGGCGCGATTGTCGCGGCGATGGTGCGGCTGCTGCACGAACTTGGCGTTGCCATCCATCTCAACGCCGAGGTGCGCGAACTGATCGTCGAAGGGCGTCGTATTCGCGGCGTGGTTCTGGCGGATGGCAGTGAACGCCGCGCCGATATTGTGGTGTCGAACGCCGATGTCGCCCATACCTACGCCGACCTGATTGCGCCGCGCTACCGGCGCCGCTACACCGACCATCGCCTGCGGTCGTTGCACTACAGCATGTCGCTGGTGGTCATCTATCTGGGAACGCGGCGCACCTACCACGATGCACCGCTGGTGCGCCACAATATCATCTTTGGTCCACGCTACCGCGGGTTGCTCGACGATATTTTCATCCACAAACGGGTTGCCGACGATTTCTCACTCTACCTGCACATGCCGTTGCGCGACGAGCCGGATGTTGCGCCTCCCGGCTGCGACGCCTTCTACGTCCTGTCCCCCGTTCCCAACCTGGCGTCACAGGCGGACTGGGCAACGCTGGCGCGCCCATACCGCGATGCGATCATTGCCTTCCTCGAAGAACGCTTCCTGCCCGACCTGAGCAGGAATATCGTTGTCGAGCGCATGATCGACCCGCGTCATTTTCAGCGATGCCAGAACAACTACCTTGGCGCTGCGTTCGCGCTCGAACCGACCCTCTTACAGTCCGCCTGGTTCCGCCCGCACAACCGTTCCGAAGAGTTCGACAATCTCTACTTCGTCGGCGCGGGCACCCATCCGGGCGCAGGGTTGCCAGGTGTGTTATCATCGGCGCTGATCGCCGAACGGTTGGTGGCGCATAGACGTTGAACGTTGCACGTTGAACGTTGAACGCTCAATGTTGACGCTGGCGCGTTCGTTGGCTCGTCATTATCACCACAGAGGCACAGAGGACACAGAGAGAGTTATTCGCTCATTCGCTGCACCATTCGCGTATTCGCCGATGCCATTCGTTCATTGGAGGATTCTTCATGATGCCACTGCGTGATGCGGCGCTAATAGCACAGATCAACGATTTGACGGTTCCCAGGGGCCAGGTGGCGCTTTGGGCGCTTGGGCAGGCGGGTTTCGTGCTCAAAGGCGGCAACACCATCGCCTACATCGACCCCTACCTCTCCAATTCGGTGGAAGACATCGGCGGACCGCCGCGCCGGTTTCCCATCCCGCTCGACCCGGCGCTGATCACCCACGCGCAGGTGGTGCTGGCGACCCACGAGCACCTCGATCACACCGACGCCGCGACGCTTGCCCCGCTCATGGCAGCGTCGCCGTCGGCAGTGCTCGCGGCATCGCTCCAGGGGGGACGAATCGCGCGTGAGGCCGGCATTCCGGCTGAGCGGATCATCACGCCACGGCTGGGTGAGCGCATCGAAATCGGCGGGCTGGCATTCGTGGCGACGCCGGCCGCACACTATGAATACGAGGTCGATGCCGACGGACATTCGCGCTGGATGGGGTTCATTATCGAGTGCAACGGTGTGACTCTCTATCACAGCGGCGATACGATCATCTTCCCCGAATTACTGGCGGCGCTTGCGGGGCGCTCGATCGACATTGCGCTTCTGCCAATCAACGGGCGCGACTTCTTCCGCGAGCGTGAGGGGATCATCGGCAACCTGTGGCCTGGAGAGGCGATTGAATTGGCAAAATCTATCGGTTCACGAGTGTTGATTGGTTTTCACAATGATTTGTTCGCCGGCAACCGTGTGTCGTCCGGTATGCTCTTCGATGAACTCGACCGTCGGGCGCCGTTTATGCGCTGCCATCTTTTGCAGCCGGGCGAGTTGTACCTGTATGCCGGGTAGGAGACATGAGGCGTGAGGCGTGAGGCAAGAGGCGTGAGGCGTGAGGCAAGAGGCAAGAGGCGAGAGAGTCATTTTCAGATCGCGTGAAGAGAAGATAAGAGTCTCCTGAGCCGCGTGATGGGCATTGCGCAGGCGCATGGAGCGTTTCGCTCGTGGGTCGTCCTGTGCATTTTCTGGCCCCTGCGTGAGAAAGAAGATCCCTTGGCGCTTCCAACATCAATGTTCTTGCAACCTTCCCGCCCCCAAGACCCTTGAGGTCAAGACGTGCGCAAACCGGGCGTAAGGATCGTGCCGCCAGCCCGGTTCCACGGCAGCCATTGATCAGTGGCAGAGACCTCAAGGGTCGGGTACATTCCCACCTTCCCACCTTCCACCTTCCACCTTCCACCTTCCACCTTCCACCTTCCACCTTCCACCTTCCACCTTCCACCTTCCACCTTCCCACCTTCCACCTTCTCACCTTCCCACCTTCCACCTTCCCACCTTCCACCTTCCACCTTCTACCTTCCCACCGTCCCACCGTCCCACCGTCCCACCCTTCCACCTTCTCACCTTCCCACCTTCCACCTTCCCACCTTCCCACCTTCCCACCGTCCCACCGTCCCACCGTCCCACCGTCCCACCGTCCCACCGTCCCACCTTCGCACCTGCGTCTCCTCGCGCCTCTTGCCTCTCACCTCTCGTCTAACAGTTACCGATTCGTTATGACCTGTTGACAACTATTATCAGAGATCGGACAAACATACTGCTATGATGTGCCCGGTACTACGAAATCTCCGTTCAATCAAGACACTATGACCCGTAAGACACCATGATCGTGGCATACCCGGGAAGCGCCCGGAGGGATTCGCATGCGCGGCGCCCTGGAAAGGCGTCTGCACGCTTTCAATGATGAAACAGGAGGGACGTATGAATCTCGGTCTGCAAGCGTTTCTGGCGTTCAGTCCTATTCTGGTCGCGGCGGTATTGCTCGTTGGTCTACGGTGGCCCGCGCGCCGGGCAATGCCGCTTGTGTACGTCGTTGCTGTCCTGATCGCCCTCTTTGCCTGGCAGGTTTCCCCCATACGGGTGATTGCATCGACCATTCAGGGGTTGTTCATCACCTTCGACATCCTGCTGATCATCTTTGGCGCCATTCTGCTCCTCAACACCCTGAAGCACTCCGGCGCCGTCGCCGTCATCCGCAACGGGTTCAGCAATATCAGCGCTGATCGTCGCGTGCAGGCGATTATTATCGGCTGGCTGTTCGGTTCGTTTATCGAAGGCGCTTCGGGGTTTGGCACGCCGGCGGCGATTGCAGCGCCGCTCATGGTTGCGCTCGGATTTCCGGCGATGGCGGCGGTGATGATCGGCATGATGGTGCAGAGTACGCCGGTGACGTTTGGCGCTGTGGGCACACCCATTCTGGTTGGCGTGCGCGGCGGGCTGGATACGCCCGAATTAGGCGCGCAACTTGCAGCGATCGGATTGACGTTCAATGACTATCTGCGCCTTATTACGGTGCGGGCAGCCGTTATTCACGGCATTACCGGAACGCTCATGCCGCTCCTGATGGTCGTAATGATGACCCGCTTCTTTGGGAAGAAGAAATCGTGGACGGAAGGGCTATCGATGGCGCCGTTTGCGATCTTCAGCGGTCTGGCGTTCACCATTCCCTACACCCTCACCGGGTTGCTGCTCGGACCAGAGTTCCCATCGCTTCTTGGCGCGCTGGTAGGGCTGGCAATCGTTGTGACGGCGGCGCGGCGCGGGTTCCTGCTACCGAAGGATACATGGGATTTTGCTCCCGCAAGCGAGTGGCAACCGGAGTGGCTCGGTCAGATCGAGATGAAACTCGATGACCTGACGGGCAAAAAGCCGATGAGCACCTGGCTGGCGTGGGCGCCGTATCTGCTCGTGGCGTTCTTCCTGGTGCTGACCCGCCTGCCGCAGTTGCCCATTGGTGCAACGTTGCGCTCGATCCTGAAGATTGAGTGGAAAGACATTTTTGGCACGGGTATCACTGCCTCGACGACGCCGCTCTATCTGCCAGCGTCGATCCTGGTGGTAGTAGTGCTGATTACGGTTTTCCTCCACCGCATGAGCCGCAGCGAATTCCAGCTTGCAATCAGTGATTCGAGCAAGGTCATTCTTGGCGCAGGCTTTGTGCTGATCTTCACCGTGCCGATGGTGCGCGTCTACATCAACTCAGGGGTCAACGCTCTCGGCATTGCCAGCATGCCAATCAGTATGGCAGAGTGGGTGGCGGTGAATGTGGGCGGCATCTGGCCCCTGTTTGCGCCAACCATCGGAGCATTGGGCGCATTCATCGCCGGCAGCAATACCGTCAGCAACCTGATGTTCAGCCTCTTCCAGCATGGCGTCGCCGAACGGCTGCTGATTTCGGGCGCGGCGATTGTGGCGCTGCAATCCGTTGGCGCCGCTGCCGGCAACATGATCGCCATTCACAATGTGGTTGCCGCCTCGGCTACTGTCGGATTGCTGGGGCAGGAGGGCGCGACGCTCCGTAAGACCGCCATTCCCACCCTGTACTATCTGATCGTTGCCGGCGCAATCGGGTTGATCGCCATTTACGGCTTGAGCATCAGCGACCCGCTCGTCGCCGAGATGGTGAGGAATGCGGCATCAGGGCAGTAGGAAAACGGCAAGAGGGTGTGCGCTTACCGCCCTCTTTGCCACACCACGCCGCGTCCCGGCGCCGCAAGAAAGACGACCGTGAAGATCGTCGTGGCAACCAGCACCACTGCGGCGCCGGACGCGATATTGATATAGTAACTCAGATAGAGTCCGGAAATGCTCGAAACGGCGCCGATCAACGCGGCAACCGTCATCATCGCGGGCAGGCGCCGGGTCAGCAGATACGCTGTCGCCCCCGGTGTCACCAGCATTGCCGCGACCAATCCTACGCCGACCGTCTGCAACGAGACGACGATCGTCAGCGCAATCAGGAGCAGGAGCAGGAGCCGCAGCCGTTCGACCGGCAGGCGTTGCGTCGCCGCCAGCACCGGGTCGAACGCAACGACCAGGAATTGGCGGTAGAACACCAGAACGGTCAGCAGGACCGCAGCGCCAATCCCCGCGATCAACCAGAGGTCTGCCGGGCTGACCCCCAGCACATTGCCGAACATAATATGGGTAAGGTCAACAGCATACGTGCGCACACTGCTAATCAGCGCCACGCCCAACGCCAGCGCCGCCGCGAAGACGATGCCAATGGCAGTATCTTCTTTGATGGCGCCCTGGCGCGAGAAAAAACTGATCAGCAGCGCCACGACGACGGCAGCGACCAACGCGCCTGCGGTCAGATTGGTTCCCATCAGATAGGCGATGGCGACGCCTGGCAGCACGGCATGCGCCAACGCATCGCCAAGGAATGCCATCGAACGCAATACGACGTAACATCCGATAATGGCGCACAACACGCCCACCAGCATCGCCGCCAGCATCCCGCGCTGCATGAACCCATACGCAAGCGGCGCAACGATCCACGACCACAGCGTATTCATTTGACCACGATGCTTTCTGGTTCAGGTTGGTGGCAAGCGCACTGATCGACCAGCACCGAGCCGTCGGGCAGTGCCAGCACCTGCCCGCCAAACGCTTCGGTGAGCAGATGGCGGCTCAGCGCCTGCGCCGGAGGGCCATCTCCGATCAGGCGTCGGTTGATGAGCAGCACGCGCTCAAAGCGCGCTGCCGCAAGACCAAGGTCGTGCGTCGAGAGAATGATCGTCACGTGTTGATCACGGAGCGCATCGAGCACGCTGAGCGTCGCCTCCTGCGTCGCCGCATCCACGCCGGTGAAAGGCTCATCGAGCAGAAGAATATGCGGGTCCTGCGCCAGCGCGCGCGCCAGGAACACCCGCTGCTGCTGACCCCCGGAAAGTTCGCCAATCGGGCGATGCGCGAGATGCGCAATCCCCATCAACTCCATCCCGCGCGCGACTGCGGCGCGGTCAGCGCGGGTGGGGCGCCGGAACCAGCCGAGCCGCCCGAAGCGCCCCATCATCACCACATCGGCAACCGTCACCGGAAAGCGCCAGTCCACCTCCTCACGCTGCGGCACATATGCAACGCAGTCCTGGTGCGCACCAGGCGACAACCCGTGAATGCGGATGGCGCCGCTCTGCGGTTTCACCAGCCCGACCAGCGCCTTGAAGAGCGTCGATTTTCCCGCGCCGTTTGGTCCGACCATCACCACCCGTTCGCCGAATTCCACGCGAAACGAAACATTATCGAGCACCTGCCGCCGCCCATAGGCGACGGTCAGGCGCTCGACCTCCAGGTGCGCCGGTTTGTCTGTCATCTGCGGAGAAGGTGTCATCCCTGCGTCAGCGCCTCGACAATTTGTTTAACATTGTACCGCATCATATCGATATAGGTTGGCGCTGGTCCATCAGCATCGGACAACGAGTGCGTGTAGAGGTCAGAAACAACCCTGATCCCGGTCTCGCGCGCCAGTTGTTCGGCGAGCTGCGGGTTGGCGCCGGTCTCCAGGAAGATGACCTTGACGCCGGCTTCACGCACCCGCTCGGTCAGGCGCGCCAGTTGTTGCGCCGATGGCGATGCGCCGGTGCTGACGCCTGGCACAATGGCGCCGATAACGCGGAAGCCATAGCGGTCGGCGAAATAGCCGAAGCTCTCGTGGTTCGTGACCAGTTTGCGATCGGCTTCGGGAATCTTCGCCACTTCTTCGGCGATGAAGCGATCCAGTTCATTGAGTTGCGCAATGTACCGTTCGGCGTTTGCGCGGTACACTGCAGCGCCGTCGGGATCGACGCTGATCAGACCGTCGCGAATATTGGCGACATAAGTGACGACCTTCGTCGGATCGAGCCAGAAGTGCGGATCGCCCTCGTCGTGGTGATGATGGCCGCCAGGGGTAGTGATCATGAGCATCGCCTGCGGTTCGCGAAAACCGCTCAGCGCCAGGAGATACTCCCCTTTCTCCACATCCATGATCATCGCCTGGGTTAACCCGGAGCAGGCGAGGGTCAGCGTTTCCTCGGCTTCAACGGCGGTAGCGGCGTCGATGCTGGTCACAACGAGCGTGCCACCGCTTGTAGCAACGGCAATCTCGCCGCCTTCGGCATCCCACTTCAAGAATCCGGCATACGACCCGTCCGCCTGCCGGGTCAGCGCCACCTGCCAGAACATGCCGCCGTGCTCATGTGCATGTTCGTGGTCGTGGTCGTGACCGTGGTCTTCTTCCTTGTGCATACCGAGTTCGACGGCGGATGCCTGGTCGGCGCCGGCAGTCGTCTCCTCTGCCGCCAGGAAGAGGTCCGCCGCTTCCACACACAGCGCATCGGTCAGTTCTTCGGGACTCATCACGGCAACCTCGCCTTCGCGCGCCGTGCGGCTGGCCAATCCTTTCGAGGCTTCGATGACGGTACGCTCACCGCCGGCGTTTTCCAGCAGGCTGGCGAGGAACTCTTCAAACCCGGCGCCATTGACGATCAGCACATTGCTGTCGGCAACCTTGCGCACATCGGCTGGCGTTGGCTCGAACACGTGTGGATCGACGCCAAGCGGAATCAGCGCCTCGACCGTCAACCGGTCGCCGGCAACATTCTGAGCAATATCCGCCAGAAACGACTGTGCTGCCAGTACTTTGATCGCCGGCGCCGACGCCACGGGGGGAGTGGTTGGAGCGACGGTCGGCGCTTCCGACGCTTCCGGCGCGGTAGTCGGCGCGGATGCCGCCGGTGATGGCGTTGTGCCTCCGGTGGGTGCGGGTTGTGTCCCGCCGCAGGCGCTCAGGACGAGCAACGCCACGAGAGCCAGGGCAAGAATCCGATTGAGCATCTGTGGTTCCTCCTGGAATAGACACAGTATCTGTCGTCGCCGGTCATAATTGATAGCATCTATTATATCAGAATTCTCTATGTCCATGGGACAAACGAGGTTTGGCGTTTATCTCATATCCTTATTCAAGCACCCACTAAGAGCCTATCCGAAAAATCGCTGACTGAAATGCGACCGGGTAGGCGAAGGCATTGCCTTCGCCTACCCAACGAGCTTTTCCGGATAGCCGGCTTCGCAACGTCGAGGAACGCGCACAAGCCCGGCATTGCCTTCGCCTACCCAACGAGCTTTTCCGGATAGGCTCTCATCACACGAAGGGCGCGCACACGCCCTCACCCCGGCATGTTGGATGCCCGACGCCAGCCCCCCCGATAGGGCGTTTGCGCCCTCAGCGGGGGATTATCGTGTGTGAGCAAATAAGCCGATCTCGCCCGGTTCAGCCCGCGCGAACGGGCTTTGCCCCCAGTAGCCCGCGACTCGAGTCGCCGGGCGCAGCGCGAATGCCGGATTAGTGTGCATGTTCATCAGCCGCCGGGCGGACGAGTCGGCAGCGGTTCCAGCACATCATACCGGCGCCCTCCTCGCTCTTCCCCCTTGACAAACGAACCTTCCTTCGTGTATACTCGCAAGCGGCAACTTTGCAACGAGCGCAGTTCATATGCAGCAACAAAACGTCAGCCTCCTCCTTAGCCTTATTCTTGTAGCCCTGATTATTATCACGGGCTTATAGGCGTTTGGGAGGCAGCGCGCGACGGAATACGATAGACAACGACACGAGCCCCTCCCAAATCCACGGGAGGGGCTCGTGGTTTATGGGCATATGAGGCCGGCACTACTGCAACGACGCACTTCCGGCATACCTGCGCCCGTTGCTCTCGAAGGTCGAACCCGACCGATCCCCTCGATGCGACGCTGATGTCGCTGGTGTGCCACTGCTGCGCGTTGGGCGCCGATGACGGCGGCGTCTGAACATGTGTGTGCACAGGTTTCTGGAAAGCGCTGATAACGGGAACAAGACCACAATCGTGTGATCATCAAAAAGGGAGGAACTCAGATGTCCGACAAGCGTACTGGCGCCCAGGTGATGTGTGAGGCGCTGATCCGCAACGGGGTCGAAGTGATGTTCGGCATCCCTGGCGGAGCAATCATGCCGTTCTACTACGCAATGTGGGAATACCGCGACAAACTGCGCCACGTGCTTTGCCGCCACGAACAGGGCGCTGGCCACGCCGCCGAAGGGTATGCGCGCGCCACCGGTCGGCTAGGGGTGTGCATCGGCACAAGTGGACCAGGCGCGACCAACCTGGTGACGGCAATCGCCGACGCAATGATGGACAGCACGCCAATCCTGGCGATTACCGGGCAGGTTGGCTCCCATGTGCTGGGGAAGGATGCGTTCCAGGAGACTGACATCACCGGCATTACCATGCCGATCACCAAGCATAACTACCTGGTGAAACGCGCCGAAGACCTGCCCTACGTCTTCGAGGAGGCGATCTACATCGCCACCACCGGACGACCCGGACCGGTGCTGATCGATGTGACGAAGGACGCGCAGCAGGCGACCATTGTCCCCGACTGGAATATCAAACTCGATCTTCCCGGCTACAAGCCTAACTACCGCCCCAATCTCAAGCAGGTCCGCGAAGCGATCAAGCTGATTCTGAGCGCAAAGAAGCCGCTGATCATCGCCGGCCACGGCATCATTATGTCTGGCGCGGTCGAGGAATTGCGCGCCTTCGCCGAGCGCACCCGCATCCCGGTGATCACCACCCTTCATGGCATCGGCGCCTTCCCCGAAGACCATCCGCTCAGCATCGGCATGCCGGGCATGCACGGCTGGGTGCATGTCAATCGCGCGATTCAGGAGTGTGATGTACTCTTCAACATCGGCGGGCGCTTCGATGACCGCGTGACCGGCAAAGCCAGCACGTTTGCGCCAAATGCGAAGGTCATTCACGTCGATATCGACCCTTCGGAGATCGGCAAGAATGTCAAAGTGACCGTCCCAATCGTTGCTGATGCGCGCCTGGCGTTGCAGGCGTTCCTCGATGAGTTCCCCGCTGATCGCGAGGCGTTCGCTGACCTCCACGGGCATGCGTCCGACTGGATGGAGCACATTCGCGAAATGCAAGCGAAGCATCAACCGAAGCAACAGTACCTCAACCGCAGCGACACTGCGAACATGAGTTTGCCGCCGCACGATGTATACGCAGCGCTCACGAAGGCGCTCAACAGTCGTGGCAACTATCGCGTCGTCACCGACGTCGGGCAGCATCAGATGTGGGCGGCGCAGTTGATCGATTGGTATCGCCCGCGCACCCATATCACCTCTGGCGGCGCAGGCACGATGGGCTTCGCCGTGCCGGCGGCGCTCGGCGTGGCTCTTGCCTGCCCGAACGATACGGTGTGGGCTGTCTGCGGCGATGGCGGCTTCCAGATGACCAATCAGGAGATGGCGACCATTGTTCAGGAAGGCGTCAAGAATGTCAAGATTGCCGTGATCAACAACGGCTACCTGGGCATGGTGCGCCAGTGGCAGGAACTGTTCGAGAATAAGCGCTACAGCGGCACGCCCCTGTCCGGTCCCGACTTCGCTAAACTGGCGGAGGCGTACTACTGGAAGGGAATCACCGTCGAGCACACCAGCCAGGTCGAGGCGGCCATCGAGGAGGCCTATGCGACTGACGGACCGGTGTTGATCGACTTCCGCGTCGAGCGCGAGGTCAACGTCTTCCCAATGGTGCCGCAGAACAAGAGCATCGGCGAGATGATTCTGGAGTCGCCCCACAGTTCATAGCATAAAGGAAGTGCATCCATGAAAAAACACACCATCGTCGCCCTTGTGCAGGATCGCCCCGGCGTGCTGAGTCGGGTGGTCGGACTTATCCGGCGGCGCGGCTTTAACATCGAGAGCCTGGCGGTTGGGCATAGCGAAACCCCTGGCGTCAGCCGCATGACCATTGTGGTGGAGTGGGACGATGTCGAGCAGGTGGTCAAGCAACTCTACCGCCTGATCGAGGTGCTGAAGGTCAGCGATGTCACGAATGACCCGACGGTCGAGCGCGAAATGGCGCTGATGAAACTGCATGCGCCGCCGGCAAAGCGCCCGGAGATCGTGGCACTGACGGAAGTGTTCGATGCCAAGATCGTCGATGTCGGCGCGAACACCGTGGTGGTCGAGATGACCGGATCACCGTCTAAGGTGCAGAACTTCATCGATGTGATCCGTCCCTACGGCATCCGCGAAATGATGCGCACCGGCCGGATCGCAATGGTGCGCGGCGCGCGCGGTCACACCGCCGAGGAATATGTCGAGAGCGCCAACGGGCATGCCGAGCGCGTGCCGGTCGTGAATTAGTTCCTGGCATAGATAACAGTCACGTGAGGGCGCCTCTCCGCCCTCACTCCCTCCAAAGGCGGGCAACCGCACACATAGCGCACCAATAGGACAAGGAGAACACACAAGGACTATGGCACACATTTACTACGAAAACCACGCCGATCTCGCGCGCCTCGCCGGACGTACCATTGCGGTCATCGGGTTTGGCAGCCAGGGGCATGCGCATGCCCTGAATCTCAAGGAGAGCGGCTGCGATGTGATCGTCGGTCTCTACCAGGGATCAAAAAGCCGATCAAAGGCGGAAGGATTGGGACTGAAAGTATTGACCGTCGCCGAGGCGGCGCGCGAAGCGCAGATCGTCATGATGGCGCTCCCGGATACGGCACAGGCAGCCATTTATCGCGATGAAATCGGACCGCACATGACCCCCGGCAAGACGCTGATGTTCGCCCATGGGTTCAATATCCGCTTTGGGCAGATCATTCCGCCGGAAGGGGTCGATGTGAGCATGGTCGCCCCCAAGGCGCCCGGTCACCGCGTGCGCGAGGTCTATACGCAGGGAGGCGGCGTACCGGCGCTCGTCGCCGTGCATCAGGACGCTTCGGGTAATGCGCTGGCGGATGCTCTGGCATACGCCCGCGGGCTTGGGTGCACCCGCGCCGGCGTGATCGAGACGACCTTCGCTGAAGAGACGGAAACCGATCTGTTTGGCGAGCAGGTCGTTCTGTGCGGCGGTGTCTCGGCGCTCGTGAAGGCGGCGTTTGAGACGCTGGTCGAAGCCGGATATCAACCGGAGGTCGCGTATTTTGAGTGTATGCATGAACTCAAACTGATCGTCGATCTCTTCTATCAGGGCGGGCTGAATTATATGCGCTATTCGGTCAGCGATACGGCGGAATGGGGCGACTACACCGCCGGACCCAAGATCATCACCGATGAGACGCGCGCAACGATGAAACGTATCCTGGCGGACATCCAGAGCGGCGCATTCGCCGAGGACTGGATCGAGGAGAATCACAACGGTCGCCCGCGCTTCAACGCCTACCGCACCCGTGACATCTCGCATCCGATTGAGCAGGTAGGACGTGAACTGCGCCGTATGATGCCGTTCGTCAATCCGCGCGAGGTCGTGCCGGGTGAGGGCGGGGCGTGACGAAGAACGAAGAACCAAGAACCAAGAACTAAGAACTAAGAACTGATAGGAAGATCAATCTGCATCTGGACACCCACGCTTGCACCTGTGGAGCGGCTGGCGCTGGCTGAGCCTGTCGCAGCCGACGCCGAGCACGAGATTGGCTCATATCCGAAGAACACGGAGCGGCTGGCGCTGGCTGAGCCTGTCGCAGCCGACGCCGAGCACGAGATTGGCTCATATCCGAAGAACACGGAGCGGCTGGCGCTGGCTGAGCCTGTCGCAGCCAACGCCAGCCGTGAGACGGTCAACATAGGCAATATTGTGCAACATCTGGTTGATCGCTCTATAAGAACAGTGTTCAACGTCAGGCTAATTTTCCTGACTTATGCGCGTAGAAACTCAATAGCGACGGCAAAGGGCTACACGCATCGCAATCTCATTCCGTGGAACCGGGCGCAGCAACTGGCGCTCGATGTGGTAACGATCGTGCAGCGAATGCCGAACACGTGGAGCAATGCGGTCATTGCGCGACAGATCATCGCTTCCGCCACGTCAATTGGCGCGAATATCGCCGAAGGACATGGGCGCTACACTCCCGGCGCGCACCGCAATCACCTGGCAATCGCCAAAGGATCAACCGCCGAAACTGATAGCTGGCTCGATCTGCTCCGCCGTAGCGGGTATCTTTCCGAAGAGGATGAAGCCAGACTTCACAGCGAATGCCAGGAAATCGCGGCAATGCTGACAAGCAAGATCCGAAAACTGGAGCATGCTATCCCATCACGCACATCAACGACTCATGAAGAACAGGTATCATATACAATGGACGATGACGCATCCTCGCCGCCATTCCCGTTTGCACCGGAGGATTATCAGTCAAGTGACGAATGACAAATGCAAATGATACGTAACGAGTGGTGAGCATTAGTTCTCGGTTCTCAGTTCTCAGTTCTCGGTTGCCGGTTCTCAAGCAAAGGAGATACACAACGCTATGGAGGACCATGTACGCATCTTCGACACAACCCTCCGCGACGGTGAACAGGCGCCTGGCTGCACCATGACGCTGGAGGAAAAACTCGACGTCGCGCGGCAACTGGCGCGGCTGGGGGTGGACATCATCGAAGCCGGCTTCCCGGCGGCATCCCCAGGCGACTGGGCAGCCGTCCACGAGATTGCCAAAACCGTCGGCACGCCCGATGGTCCAATCATCGCCGCGCTGGCGCGCGCAAACAAGGACGATATCGACAAAGCCTGGAGCGCTATTCAGCCGGCCGCAAAGAAACGCATTCACACCTTCATCTCCTCGTCCGACATTCATATCGAACATCAACTGCGCTCGACCCGCGAAGAGGTGCTGGAGCGCGCCCGATTGATGGTGCGCTATGCGCGTTCGCTGTGCGACGATGTGGAGTTCTCGCCAATGGACGCGACCCGTTCCGACCCGGAGTACGTCTACCGGATGCTGGCGGCGGTCGTCGCAGAGGGCGCGACAACCCTCAACATCCCCGATACGGTTGGCTACGCCACACCAGAGGAGTACGCCGAACTGATCGCCGGCATCTACCGGCACGTCCCCGGCGCCGATAAGGTCATTATTTCGACCCACTGCCACGACGACCTCGGCATGGCGGTGGCCAACTCGCTGGCGGGGGTGCGCGCCGGTGCGCGTCAGATCGAATGCACCATCAACGGCATTGGCGAACGCGCCGGAAATGCGTCACTCGAGGAAGTCGTGATGGCGCTGAAGACCCGCCGCTCGTTTTTTGGCGTCGATACCCGGATCAACACCCGCGAACTGGCGCGCAGCAGCCGCCTGATCAGCACGATTATCGGCATGCCGGTACCGCCCAACAAAGCCATCGTCGGCGCCAACGCCTTCGCCCATGAGTCGGGCATTCACCAGGATGGCGTCCTGAAACACCGCATGACCTACGAGATCATGGATGCGACGACCATTGGGTTGGACGGCAACGCTATTGTGCTCGGCAAACACTCCGGGCGCAATGCGCTGCGCACCAAACTGGCGGCGATGGGGTATGAGTTCGATAGCGAGGAAGAGTTCAATCAGGTCTTCCAGCGCTTTAAGGAACTGTGCGACAAAAAGAAAGTCGTCGATGACCGTGACCTTGAGGTGCTGGCGACCGGCGGATCGCTTCATACGCCAGAGTTGTACCGCCTGGAGCACGTTCAGGTGACCTGCGGCACCGGCGTGACGCCGGTGGCGACGGTGCGCATCACCGATCCGGATGGCAACACGCACACGACGGCAGCACACGGCACCGGACCGGTCGATGCGATCTACAAAGCGATCGATAAGATCGTCGGACGCCCGAACGACCTGATCGAGTTCTCGATCAAGGCGGTTACCGAGGGGATCGATGCGGTTGCCGAGGTATCGGTGCGCATCCGCGAGCCGGGTGACGCGGTCGAAGAGCGCGAATACCGCGTCGGACGGCACCGCGGACCGCAGATCTATAGCGGCTACAGCGCCAACACCGACACCATTGTCGCCGCTGCCGAGTCGTACATGGCGGCGCTCAACAAGATGATCGCCGCGCGCCAGGAGCGCCTGAGCGCCGAGAACGCCGCCTACGCCGCCGGGTACGACCGCAGCAAGCCGACCTACGCGGTTGATCTGTTCGGCACGAATGCGACGGAGTAAAAACCTGCGGCTGATGGTTTTTTGAGAACATAATCCGGTATTGCCCGGTCGAGCCTGCAAAGGCGGGTTTCGCCTGCTGTAGCCTGTGACTTATGAATATCAAGAATTCAGCCCGGTTGAGCCTGCAAAGGCAGACTTCACAATCGTAGCCTGCGGCTTCAGCCGCCGGGCGCAGCGCGAATGCCGGATTATTCATGTTCATCAGTCACCGGGCGCCGGGGCGGATAGCGGAATGCGGTTTCAAAGTCCATAAGCCGCAGGACTGTGCGCAACGAGATATTGCTCATGAAACGCTCTATTGCCTATCTGGGTCCGCCCGGCTCCTACAGCGAAATCGCCGCGCTGGCGTATGGCGGTGAAGATGCGACGTATATTCCGCTGACCAGCATGCCTGCCGTCGTCACCGCCGTCGAAACCGGCGCAGTGACGATTGGCATTCTACCGATTGAGAACGTCCTTGAAGGGAGCGTCACGACCACGCTCGATCTGCTCATTCACGAAACCGATCTGCGCATCGCCGGTGAGACGGTCATTCCAATCCAGCACTACCTGGTGGGGCGCGCCGGTCTGGCGCTCCACGAGATCAGGGTGCTCTACGGGCACCCGCAGTCGCTCGGGCAGTGCCGGCGCTTCATCGAGCGCTGCCTGCCCGGCGTGGCAACGGTTGCGTCGCTGAGCAACAGCGCCGCTCCCGCCGAGGCGCTGGCGGACGAACGCCCGGCGGCGGCGATTGGAACGTTGCGCGCAGCGCAACTGGTCGGAGCAACGGTTCTGGCACGTGATATTCAGGATCGTTCGGGAAATGTCACCCGCTTTATCGCGCTGGGAACGCACGACCATCCGCCAACCGGCGACGATAAGACCAGTTTCTGCTTCGGCTTCGACCGCGAAGACCGCCCCGGCGCACTGGTCGACGCCCTCCAGGAACTGGCGTCGGTCGGCATTAATATGACCAAACTCGAATCACGACCATCGAAAGAAGTGCTGGGGCAGTACATCTTCCTGGTGGACATCAACGGTCACCGGGAAGAGCCGGTTGTTGCCGCTGCTCTGGAGCGCATTCGCACGAAAACCGGTCTGTTCAAAGTCTTCGGCAGCTACCCACGCTGGCGTGGGCAGCCATAGCCTGCAACACACGAGGTGCCAGTTATGCAGATTCTGCTCTACGACACGACCCTGCGCGACGGAACGCAGCGCGAGGGGCTATCGCTCTCGGTCGAAGATAAACTGAAGATCGCGCGTGAACTCGATTTGCTCGGCGTTCACTACATCGAAGGCGGCTGGCCCGGCTCGAACCCCAAGGACGCCGAGTTTTTCCAGCGCATCCGCCGTGTCGAACTGCGCCACGCCAGAATCGCCGCCTTTGGCAGCACCCGCCGCGCCGATACCGCCTGTGAGACCGACGCCAACATCCAGGCGCTGGTCGCTGCTGATACGCCAGTAGTGACGCTCGTCGGCAAGAGTTCAACCCTGCACGTCGAACAGGTGCTCGAAACGACGCGCCAGGAGAATCTGGCGATGATCGCCGAAAGCGTCGCGTATTTCAAGGAGCGCGGCAAAGAGGTCATCTACGATGCGGAACACTTCTTCGACGGATATAAACTGGATGCCTCATATGCGCTGGAAACCCTGACCGCTGCCGCGCGCGCCGGCGCGGATTGTCTGGTGCTGTGCGACACGAATGGCGGCAGCCTGCCACACGAAGTGACCGAGATCGTTCAGGCGGTGCAGCGTCACCTGGAAAACGAAGGGTTCAGCAACGGCGCAGCAGGGCGTGGTCCGACCCTTGGCATCCACACCCACAACGACGGCGCGCTGGCGGTTGCGAACGCAATCGCCGCCGTGCGCGCAGGGTGCGTCCATGTTCAGGGAACGATTAACGGCTACGGCGAACGCTGCGGCAACATGGACTTGATCCCGCTCATCGCCAACCTGCAACTGAAACTTGGCTACCGCTGCGTCACCTCCGAACAATTGCGTCGCCTGTCCGAGGTATCGCACTATGTCGCCGCCGTCGCCAACCTCAATCCCGACACGCATGCGCCATTCGTTGGACACTCAGCCTTCGCGCACAAAGGCGGCATTCACGTCGCCGCCGTCGCCAAAGTGCCCGACAGTTATCAGCACATCGACCCGGAACTGGTTGGGAACCGGATGCGTATCGTGGTCAGCGAACTATCGGGGCGCGGCAATGTGCGCATGCGCGCCCGGGAATTGGGACTCGACCTGAACGGTAATGAGCAAGTGGTGCTGCAACGGATCAAAGAACTGGAGAACCGCGGCTTTCAGTTCGAGGCGGCGGAAGGATCGTTCGAGATGCTGGTACGCCGCGCCGCGCCCGACTATGAACCGCCGTTCGAGTTGCTCGATTTCACGGTGGTGGTCAGCAAGCACGGCGCCAACGACATGATCTCGCAGGCGATGGTCAAACTCAAAGTCGGCAATGAGATCATGCACACCGCAGCCGAAGGCGCCGGACCGGTCAATGCGCTCGACATGGCGATCCGCAAGGCGCTGCTGCCCCACTACCCCGAACTCGCCGACGTACAACTGGCAGACTATAAGGTGCGCATTGTCGATGAACACCTCGGCACCGCCGCCAAACCGCGCGTGCTGATCGAATCGGCGCGCGGCGAAGAACGCTGGAGCACGGTCGGTTGTTCGGAAAACATCATCGAAGCCAGTTTCATGGCGCTGTGGGACAGCCTGGAATTGCCGCTGGCGCGGCAACGCGCGAAGGTCGCCGGTTCATCGCAGGGGCGACCCGATAGGTTGCCCCCGCCGACAATCAACATGGAACGTTCCTGATATAATAGAGCAACCGGCATAACGATTGCAGCCCTCGGCACAATTTCACGTCGTGGTGAAAGGAGAACACCGATGCCAATCCGCGAATCGCAGTATATCTGGTTCAACGGCGAGATGGTTCCCTGGGAAAAGGCAACCGTCCACGTGATGACGCATGCCCTGCACTATGGTTCATCGGTGTTCGAGGGCATCCGCTCCTATGCAACGCCACGGGGGGCTGCTATTTTCCGCCTGCGCGAGCATATCCGTCGCTTGTTCGACTCGTGCCGCATCTACCGGATGGAACCATCCTTCACGCCCGATCAGATATTTGACGCCTGCCGCGCCGTAGTACGTGAGAATGGACTGACCAACGCCTACATCCGTCCGCTCATCTGGCGCGGCTATGGTGAAATGGGACTGAACCCGCTCCGCTCACCGGTCGAGGTGATGGTCGCCGCTATGGAATGGGGCGCCTACCTCGGCGCCGAAGGGCTGGAGAATGGCGTGGATGTGCACGTCTCATCCTGGCAGCGAGTGGCGCCGAACACGCTGCCGGCAATGGCAAAAGCCGGCGGCAACTATCTGTCGTCACAATTGATCGTCATGGAAGCGGCGCGCAACGGCTACGCCGAAGGCATCGCACTCGATGTGCATGGCTGGCTCTCTGAAGGATCGGGCGAAAATCTGTTCCTCATCCGCGATGGCATCATCTACACGCCGCCGGTGACTGCGGCGCTGTTGCCGGGCATCACCCGCGATGCGGTGATCACCCTGGCGCGCCAGTTGGGATACGAGGTGCGCGAACAAAACCTGCCGCGCGAAATGCTCTACCTGGCGGACGAACTCTTCTTCACCGGCACTGCGGCTGAAGTGACGCCAATCCGCTCGGTCGATAAACTGACGGTCGGCGCAGGCAAACGCGGGCCGATCACAACCGCTATTCAAAAGGCGTTCTTTGGCCTCTTCTCCGGCGAAACAGAAGATCGCTGGGGGTGGTTGACGCTGGTTGCAAATTAGGGGTTAGAAACTATGCCTCGTACACTGTTCGACAAAATCTGGGACGCCCATATCGTTCGCCCGCAGACGGCGGAAACGCCTGCGGTGCTCTATATCGATCTCCATCTCATTCACGAAGTCACGTCACCCCAGGCGTTCACCGAGTTGCGCCAGCGCGGGTTGAAGGTGCGCCGTCCGGATCGCACCCTGGCGACAATGGACCATTCGACCCCTACGACGCCGCGCGGACCGGACGGGATCATTCCAGTGGTCGATGCGCAGGCGGCAGCGCAACTCCGTCAGCTCGAGCAGAACTGCGCCGAGTTTGGCATTCCGCTGTTCGCACTCGGCAGCGAGTATCAGGGAATCGTCCACGTCATCGGTCCTGAGCAGGGGTTGACCCAACCCGGCATGACCATCGTCTGCGGCGACAGCCACACCAGTACGCACGGCGCCTTCGGCGCGCTGGCGTTCGGCATCGGCACCTCCGAAGTCGCACATGTCCTGGCGACGCAGTGCCTGATCCAGAGCCGCCCCAAAACGATGGAAGTACGCGTCGATGGTCGCCTTGGACCGGGGGTGACCGCCAAAGACATCATTCTGGCGATCATTGCGCGGTACGGCGTCGGCGCAGGGGCCGGGCACGTATTCGAGTACACCGGCGAGGCGATCCGCGCCCTTTCGATGGAAGAGCGCATGACGATCTGCAATATGTCGATCGAAGGCGGTGCGCGCGCCGGAATGATCGCACCCGATGACACAACGTTCCAATACATTGCTGGGCGCCCCTTCGCGCCAAAAGGCGCAGCCTGGGACGAGGCAGTGGCGTACTGGCGCACCCTGCCGACCGACGAAGGCGCTGTGTACGACCGGACGATCACACTCGACGCCTCGCACCTGATACCGATGATCACATACGGTACCAACCCCGGAATGGGCATGCCAATCGACGGGCGCATCCCGACACCGGAAGAACTGCCTGATCCGGCAGCGCGCCAGGCGCTCGACAAGGCGCTGCGCTACATGGACCTGCGCCCTGGTCAGTCGCTGCTCGGTCACAAGATCGATGTCGTCTTCCTCGGCAGCTGCACCAACTCGCGCATTTCGGACCTGCGCCTGGCGGCAAGCATCCTGAAAGGGCGCAAAGTCGCCGACGGCGTGCGCATGATGGTTGTGCCCGGATCGCAGCAGGTGAAGAAACAGGCGGAATCCGAAGGGCTGGACGCCATCTTTCGCGCCGCCGGCGCCGAATGGCGCGAAGCAGGGTGCTCCGCCTGCCTCGGCATGAACGACGACAAGGTTCCGCCAGGCAAATACGCCGTGTCAACCAGCAACCGCAACTTTGAAGGTCGTCAGGGACCCGGCGCACGCACCTTCCTCGCAAGCCCGCTCACAGCCGTCGCATCCGCTATCGAAGGCGCCGTCGCCGATCCGCGGAGGTATGTTAGGGATTAGGGATTAGGGGTTAGGCTGGTCGCTACGGCAATCCTGTTAGTCGGGGCGCGGTATGTTAGGGATTAGGAGTCAGGGATTAGGGATTAGGCGCTCTCAATCTCCGCGCGCCTGCCCGTCCTGATGCGTATGTTAGGGATTAGGAGTCAGGGATTAGGGGTTAGAGCAATGAGATCAACGCACTTAACCCTTAACTTAGAGCCTATCCGAAAAATCACTGCGTGCGACGGAGTAGGCGAAGGCAATGCCTTCGCCTACCCGACTCATCCTAACGTGCAGTCAGTCAGACAAGATGTTTGAGTGCCGGTTCGCAAGGAGCGCCAGTCAATATGCATCAGAAGTCCGTGTCGTAGACGCATGACCTGTGCAGTGACATCAGCAGCCCTAACGCGACTTTCATTTGCCTCAGCGAGGGCTTTCGCCCGCAGCGCCCTGGGGTCCGCCGCGCGCCCGGCAGTATTGTACGAATGACTTAGTATCAGTTCTCTTTCAGGAGCACGACATGCAACCCATTTCAGTCATCACCGGGCGCATTGTCGCCCTGCCGGTGCAGGACATCGACACCGATCAGATCATTCCTGCCCGTTATCTCAAAGTCACCGACAAATCAGGTCTGGCGGAGGGATTGTTCTACGCCTGGCGCTTCGACGCCGAGGGCAAGCCCAACCCCGATTTCGTTCTCAACCGTCCAGAGGCGCAGGGAGCGACGATCCTGGTCGCCGGGCGCAACTTCGGCTGCGGTTCATCGCGCGAGCACGCCCCCTGGGCATTGCAGGGGTATGGCTTCAAGGCGGTCATCAGCCCCGCCTTCGCCGATATCTTCCGCAACAATGCGTTGAAGAACGGGCTGCTGACCGTTCAGGTGGATGAAGACACGTATCAGCAACTGGTCAGTCTGTTCGAGGAAGACCCGACCACCGAAGTAACCATTGACCTGGCGGCGCAGACGGTGACGCTCCCCGATGGACGGCAGACGCACTTTCCCATCGATCCGTTCACCAGACACTGCCTGCTGCACGGCGTCGATCAACTGGGGTTTCTGCTGAACGAAGAAGCCGCTATTGCTGCGTATGAAGCCGCACATCCGGCGCGCGTCGTCACCACTGCCAGGAGTTGACACCGAATGACACGCCTGATTGGGCTTGTGCGCTACATCATTATTATCGCCGTGCTGGCGACGCTTATCGCAGCAACGGCGCTCATCCTGTTCGGCGCTGTTGAAACATTTGTTATCATTCGAGATGTCTTCTCAAAAGGCGAGTTCACCTCAAAGGTTGCCAAAACCCTGCTGTTGAGTTTCATCGAAATCACCGACATCTTCCTGCTGGCGACGGTGCTTTACATTGTTGCACTGGGATTGTACGAACTGTTCATCGACGACCGGGTGCCGGTGCCGCGCTGGCTCGAAATCCACACCCTCGACGACCTGAAAGACAAACTGATCGGTGTTGTCATCGTCGTCATCGGCGTCGGATTCCTTGGTCAATTCACCACCTGGAACGGCGAGACGAACCTGCTGATCTCCGGCGGCGGAGCGGCGCTGGTCATCGCAGCATTGACGTTCTTCCTCACGCAGAAGAGCAAGAAAGAAAAAGATAAAACGGAGCCATAAGATGCAGGCAGTGATCACAGCGCTTCCCGGCGATGGGATTGGACCGGAGGTTGTGGCGGAGGGGCTGCGCGTGTTGCGCGCCGTCGGCGAACGATTCAGACACACCTTCGAAGTGCGGGAGGCGCTGATCGGCGGCTGCGCCATCGACGTGACCGGCACAGCGCTTCCCGACGAAACCCTCCAACTGTGCCGCGCGTCGGATGCCGTCCTCCTCGGCGCAGTCGGCGGACCCAAATGGGACAACCCGGAGGCGCCGGTGCGTCCCGAACAGGGACTGCTCGGCATCCGCAAGGCGCTGGGACTCTTTGCCAACCTGCGACCGGTGACGCTCCATGCGCGTCTGATCGCCGCATCGCCGTTGCGCCCGGAGCGGTTGCAGGGTGTCGATCTCCTGGTGGTGCGTGAACTGACCGGCGGCATCTACTTTGGCGAAAAAGGCCGCGATACCGCACCAGACGGTAGCGAAAGCGCGTATGACGAATGCGTCTACACTACTGCCGAGATCGAGCGCATTGTGCGGGTTGCGGCGACCCTGGCGCGCAACCGGCGCAAAAAACTGACTTCGGTGGACAAAGCGAATGTCCTGGAGACCTCGCGATTGTGGCGCAGCGTCACGACGCGCCTGATGCGCGACGAATTCCCCGACGTGCAGCTCGACCACATGCTGGTCGACGCCTGCTCTATGCACCTCATCCGACGCCCGGCAGACTTCGACGTTATTGTCACCGAAAACATGTTCGGCGACATTCTGACCGACGAAGCCTCGATGCTGGCGGGATCGATGGGGATGCTGCCTTCTGCATCGCTTGGCGCACCCGGTAATGGCGGGAAAGCCACACGAATGGGATTATACGAACCCATCCACGGCTCGGCGCCTGACATTGCCGGCAAAGGGATCGCCAATCCCATGGCGACTATTCTGAGCGTCGCGCTGCTGTTGCGCCATTCGTTAGGGCTGGAAGACGAAGCGCGCGCCGTAGAAACCGCAGTCTGGCGCACCCTGGAGGCAGGGATCGTCACTGGCGACATTGCTGCGCCTGACGAGCGCAGCGCCACGACCGCCGAAGTCGGCGCAGCAGTAGCAGCGCGGATCAGCGACATTCAATGAGGAAGAGATCGTCAAACACGCATCGAGAGCAATGCTCTCGCAACTCGCCAGCGTTATGCCCCAAACGCCGCATTCCCAAACCGGCGTGTCAAGAGTTTTTAGCGGTATTCTGCGCTTCAGAAAGGGATAGCATATGCCTCGCAACTTGACGCGGTTTTTGCGCAAAAAGCGAGTTGCGAAACGCGCATGTTCATGCTATGATCAAGGCGGTGTAGCGACGCACCAGGAAGGCTCAGGAGCGGCGAAGAGCTGCCATTGCGACGGATCACATAGGGAGAAGAGGTTGCGGGGTGCGGGTTTCGGAATTTTCGGCTCGCAGAAGAGCACTGAAACTGGTGGAACCCGATCACGTGGGTGAACGGCGCGCTGGTTTCGGAATTTTCGGCTCGCAGAAGAGCACTGAAACTGCGTCATTATCATACCACACTCCCGGTC
>CALGYB010000178.1 GCA_937935075.1 uncultured Roseiflexus sp.
CCGCGCATTCGTATTAGCGACGCTTCTCCGCGCCGCCCAACCGTCATCCCCGTTCTCCAGGTGTGGTATCATATCCTCCTGGTTTACTCGAAATCGTCCATATCGGTCAACTGCCACACGAGGAGTTTCATGACGCGAAAGCGTGCTCTCATTACCGGCATTACCGGGCAGGATGGCTCGTATCTGGCGGAATTTCTGCTCGAACAGGGGTACGAAGTCATCGGGATGATCCGGCGTTCCAGCACCGTCAATTTCGAGCGCATTCGTCACATTCAGGATCGCATTACCCTGACCCCCGGCGACCTGCTCGATGAAGTCTCGCTCATCCATATGCTGCGCGAGCATCGGCCAGCCGAGGTCTACAACCTGGCGGCGCAGAGTTTCGTACAGACCTCGTTCTCGCAACCGGTGTTCACCGGCGAAGTGACAGCGCTCGGTGTCACGCGCCTGCTCGACGCCATTCGGATTGTCGATCCAGAGATCCGGTTCTACCAGGCCAGTTCGTCCGAGATGTTCGGCAAGGTCGTTGAAGTGCCGCAGCGCGAAACCACTCCCTTCTACCCGCGCTCACCATACGGCGTCGCCAAGGTCTACGGGCACTGGCTCACCGTCAACTACCGCGAGAGTTACGGCATGCACGCAAGCAGCGGCATTCTCTTCAATCACGAATCACCGCGCCGTGGGCTGGAGTTTGTCACGCGCAAAATCTCACACGGCGCAGCGCGAATTGCACTCGGTCTCGACAATGAACTGCGCCTGGGCAACCTCGAAGCGCAGCGCGACTGGGGATTCGCCGGCGATTATGTTCGCGCTATGTGGCTCATGCTCCAGCAAGACCAGCCTGGCGATTATGTCGTCGCCACCGGGCAGACGCACTCGGTGCGACGGTTCTGCGAACTTGCATTCGGGTACGTTGGGCTGGACTATCAAAAGTATGTCGTGGTCGATGAGCGGTTCTTCCGTCCAGCCGAAGTCGATTTGCTGGTCGGCGATCCTGCGCGCGCGCGCGAGACGCTGGGGTGGAAGCCAGAAGTGTCGTTCGAGCAACTCGTCGAGATGATGGTCGAAAGCGACCTCCGCATGCTGCGCGGATGACGGTTATTTCTTCTGCTTCAACTGATCGGCATAGATCCGGTCGAGGCGGTTCATCTCGCGGACAGCGATGGTCTCGATAAAGCGTGGCATGTCGCGCACCGGCAACACCGCCTTATACCCGACGCGCAGGAAGCGGTGGATATCGCTCATGCCGAGCATCTCCGCCAGACCTTTCGAGCTATCCAGAGCAATACCCATTAGCGGGTTGCGCGTCAGGCGCGCGACATTATAGAGCGACTGGCGCACCAGTTCGATCTGGCGCACCCGGTCGGCGTAATTATCCGCCAGCCGATAAGCGCGTTCATACGTTGCCATATCGAAGTCGAGCGGCGCACCAATTGCAATCAACTGCTCGACAACCTCATCATCCAGGCGATTCGTCAGGTCGAGCAGGTCGAGCACCTGCTCGACATCACGGATCATTACCCCTGGGAAACTCTGGACGAGCAGGTGCAGACGGCGCGCTTGCGTATCACGCGCAGTAAAGTCGCGTGGACCGTACAGTTCGGTAAAGAAGAACTCGCCAACCAACCGATACTGTGGTTCGGCGGCGAGGTCCGCATAATCGCGGCGAAGGCGGTCGGATTGCAGCGCCTGGAGCGCAACCCGATACGGCGCACGGTGTGGCATGGCAACAGGTGATCGCGGAGCATACGCTCCACGCCTTGCTAGGACGCCAGCGCCTCCTCGAAGATGCGCACAGCGTCGTGAATCTGGTCTTCTTCGACAATCAAGGGCGGAATGAAGCGAATCACATTATCATATGGGCCACAGGTCAGCAGAAGCAGGCCACGGTTGCGACATCCGGCGACGACACGTTTCGCCAGCGCGGCATCGGGCATTCCATCCACCGTCATCAGTTCGACGCCGATCATCAACCCCAATCCGCGCACATCGCCGATCGACGGGAACTGCGCTTTGATGCGCAGGAGTTCCGCCTTCAGCAACCTGCCCTGACGCGCTGCGTTTTCGACCATGCGTTCCTCGCGCATTGCCCGGATCGTAGCGACGGCAGCAGCGCACGCGACAGCGTTGCCGCCATAGGTGCCGCCATGGGACCCGGGTTGCCAGCGTTCCATAATTGCACGCCGTGCAATAATACCAGAAAGCGGCAATCCTGATGCAATGCCTTTGGCGACGGTCATAATGTCGGGCACGACGCCAAAATGTTCGATGGCAAAGAAGCGACCGGTGCGCCCAAAGCCACTCTGCACTTCGTCGGCGATCAGCAGGATGCCATACTGATCGCAGATCTGGCGCAATCCCTGCAGAAATAACGCCGGCGGGACGATGTACCCACCCTCGCCGAGCACCGGTTCGACCAGGATCGCCGCGACATTCTCCGGGGTTGTTTGCGTATGGAGGATATGCTCAAGCTGCCGCAGCGGATGGCCGCAGCATCCGGCATCATCAGGAGCAGCCGCAGAGATAGCCGCTGGATCGGCGCCCGCCGCGCGCGCGACAGCGCAGTGAAAACATGCCGCATACGGTGCAAAGTGAACACCCGCCGGCAAAGGCGCAACGGCGTAACGATACTTCCCCTTGCTGCTGGTGAGCGCCAGCGCACCTGCCGTGCGCCCGTGAAACCCGCCCTCGAAGGCAATGACGTCACTCCGCCCGGTTGCCTGACGCGCCAGTTTGATCGCGCCCTCAACCGCCTCGGCGCCGCTGTTGCTGAAGAAGAAGCAATCGAGTTCGGGCGGAACGATGGTGCGCAGTTCGGCGACCAGTTCCAGCATCGGACGGTGATAGACGATGTTCGCCTGACCGTGAAGCAGCAATCCAGCCTGCTCGCGGATCGCCTCCACCACGCGCGGATGGCAGTGACCGGTATTCGTCACGCCGATGCCGCAGGTGAAATCCAGGTAGCGCCGTCCTTCGACATCGTAGAGATAGACCCCTTCGCCGCGCTCAACCAGAATATCACTGTAGCGCGCCCAGACCGGCGACAGATATGCTGCCTGCTCACGCAGCTCCGTTGCTGATAATGTCATCATTGTCCATTCCCTCTGTCTAGCGATCGCTCAGGCGCGCCAGCGCTGCACGCGCCTCGCTTGCCCAGAGTGCGTCATCACTCTGATTGGCGACCGTCTCAAACGATTGCATTGCCGCGTTCAGATTTCCAATCTGTTCTTCTGCACGTCCCTGATAATATCGCGCTTCGGGGTAATTGCCGTTGCGCCGATTAACAGCCTCGCGAAAACGGTTGATGGCAGCCTGAAAGTTCTGCTGCGCAAAATAGACCCGTCCCAACCAATAATGCGCCTCGGCAAAGTTGGGCTCCAGGCGCGTGGCGATTTCGAGATCATCACGCGCCTCGCCCAACCGGTCAACGCGGATCAGGAGCAGCGCTCGACGATAATGCGGTTCAGCCAGCCGCGGATTGACATCGATAGCCCGTTTATAGGCTTCGAGCGCACGCGTACTGAAACCCTGCCGTTCATAGATTTTCCCCAACAGCAAGAATGCCTCAGCATACCGCGGACGTTGTTCCAGTGCAACACTAACCTCGCGCAACGCCTCTTCCGCCAGCCCCTTGCCAAACTGCGCCTGCGCCAGTCCGAAGTGCGCCTCTGGGAACTCAGAGCGCAGTTGCAGCGCCTGCCGATACGCACTGATGGCGCCATCAACATCACCGAGGCGCACCCGCGCCTCACCCAACCAAAGCCAGGCATCAGCAGACTGTGAGTCGCCCTGAATGGCATTCAAAAAGTGCCCGGCGGCAATCGACCAGTCGCCGCCTGCCGCAGCCACGCGCCCAAGCCCGATATGCGCCGCTGCCAGGACCGGATTCTGCTGAAGCGCTGTGCGATACTGTTGCCCGGCTTCGGCCAGATTGCCCCGTTGGAGCGCAATATCCCCCAGCACGATCAGCGCTTCCGGGTAGATCGGCTGCCGCTCCAGCGCCCGCCGCGCCGACACGTCGGCAGCGTCGAGTCGTCCAGCCCCCAGATACGCCAGCGCTGCCTGATAACGGAATGGCGCGTGGTCTGGTTGCAGCGCGATTGCACGCTCATACGCGGTCACTGCGGCATCATATTCGCGCAGTTCAAGCAGTGTGGCGCCAATCTGTTCGAGCATGGCCGGGTCGCTCGCGCCGGCGTCGAGCGCATCTGCGTAGCGTCGCGCTGCAGCGCGGTCATTTCCGGCGCGTCGCTCCAGGTGCGCCAGCATCAGATGGGAAGGAACATGCCGGGGATTCGCATTGATTGCCGTCTCAAACTGACGCTCGGCGCGGTTTATCTCCCCCTGATCGATCAACACCAGCCCAAGTTCGTAGGCGAGGTCAGCAAATGCTCGTGTGCTACGGGCAGTGTTCTGCTGTCCGCGTTCCAGCACGCTCCGCGCCGCATCGAGCCGACCGGCAAGGCGGTAGAGTCGGCTCATCTCGATAATCGCAGCGGCATGGTTGCGATCCACCAGCGGCATCAGCAACTGTTCCGCTTCCGCATACCCCTCTGATCCGCTCAGACGAAGGGTGCGCGCCAGCGCCAGCGTTTCACCGACGCCAGCGCGATATTCAGCGAGCCAGCGCCGTTGCACAAGCGCATCCTGCCAGCGCTGTTCTTCCTCTGCCAGTTCAGCCAGGCGAATACGCGCCGGGAAGTAGGATGGATCGCGCTGCAACGCCGCTTCGAGCAACTGCCGCGCCTGATCGCGATTCTGTGATAACGCCAGCATTGCCTGATGAAACAGCGGCTCTGGACGCTCCGACGCCAGCCGCGCCGCCGTCTCGAAGGCGGTGCGTGCGTCGTTCACCTGGTTGTTCACCAGGAACGCCCGACCGCGCAGGATTGCCAGGTCCACATTGCCCGATTGAACCTTCTCCAGCGTCTCAATCTGGCGTAACGCATCGGTTGCAGGAGACGATGCGCCTGTCAGTCCGACCCACACCGCCGCCAGACCGGTTGGCGCACGCATATCGCGCAGGCGCGCAAGTTCCACCTCAACCACAGCCAGCCAGAAACGGGAGCGACGGATGGTCAGTTCGGCGCGGCGCATCTGATGCATGGCGACGCTTCCATCGATCAGACGCTGCTCGGCATCGGCGGCGGCGGCGCGCTTGTTCCACTCCTGATTGAGCGTTGTGGCTTCGCGGAGCGCCAGCGAAACATCGCTAAGAATCTGACCCAGATCCGCCTCATAACGTGATCGTTCCGCTTCCGGGGGCTGCGGTGCGCTGTCCAGCTCCCAGAGCAATGGACCACGTGCATCAAGCAAGCGCGTCATGCGCAACAATGCTCGCTCGTTCTGCACGCTTGCCCGCAGACGGGCATTCATCAGCGAACGGAGATCGAATGGCACGATACGGTCATCGGCGCTAATCTGGCGGGTAGCAGCGTTGAGCGTCTCCGACGCTGCATCGAGTTGCCCGCTGAGGCGATACGCCTCGGCGAGCGTCACGAGCAGCGGCGTCGATGGCGGCAACAACCGCCGCGCCTGTTCGAGCGATACAGCAGCGGCTGCCGGATCACCCGACCGCAATTCTTCGAGTGCCAGATTATAGCGTAGTTCGCCAAGGTCCTGCCCCTGGAGGAGTGCAATCGCCTGATTGAACGAATCACGCGCCGCCGGGTCGCCCATATCGTGCTGAACGGCGCCCAGCGAGACGTAGAGGCGCGCCAATTCGTCAGGCGGCGCATCGGGCATGGCAGCAATCGCGCGGCGAAATTCAGCCGCCGCTTGCTCATAGTTGCCGCGCGCCCACCAGGTCATTGCGCGCAGCGTGCGCAGCAAGCCGGGACGCAACGCCGGTTGTTCTCGCTCAAGAGCATCGAACGCCGCAACCGCAGCGCTGTACTGCCCGTTGTTATAATCTGCCAGCGCACGCACCAGGCGCGTGAGCACAACGCGACCGTTGACCGGCTGCGTGGCAAGAGGGTAGACCGCCGGCAACGCAAAGCGCCCGGCAAAGCCATCGAGACTGACAAACGCCTGGATTCCACCCGGCGCATAGACAAGAACCGGCGTCAACGTCGCTGCATCGAGCATCCCGCCGGGCGCTATCTCACCCACAATGATGGCATCGGCACGATTCGCTTGCAGCAGCGCCAGCGCCGCCTGCCGGTCCACAGGCGCTGTATCGATCAGTCGAACAGTCACCCCTGCTCCAACCGTTGCCGCCAGTGCGTCCGTCAATTCCTGCGCCGCCGCTCGGCCTGTGGCGCCAGGAACACCACCTGGCTCGGAGAATGGTGCGACCAGCACGATCAATTCATCAGCGCGCGCGCTGGGAAGCAGGCCCGGCAATCCCACAAGGATGAGCGCAACGACGAGTACGCCGGCAAGAACCGTTTGCGGACGCACACCGGTCCATCGCACGCGGAAGCGTTCGGTCCAGGGCGAGCCGGCGCGCACCGCATCAGGCACGACGATCTCTTCACCGGAACTGCTGATGACCGTTGCGCTGCGCACCAGTCTGGCGCGCCGCAATATCGCCGCATGGACTGTTTGCACCCAAATTCGCATTTGGGCGCGCACAGGTGACAACAACGCCAGCGCAGCGACCACAATCACGAGCAACGCCAGACTGACGATCAATGCCTGCATGGTCCTACGACGTCTCCTGTGAAGCGCCGCGCACCTCGACGATTCGCGCGCGCAACTGGTTGTTATCGAAGGGTAACGGCAGGATGCACCTGACAGCGCCCGGCGCAATCAATCCAGAAGCCTGCTGATCGGCAAGCGCAATCACCGGCAGATCCGGTTGATGTTGCGCCAGACTCTTACAAAAATCGCGCACCTGATTGCCCACACGCGCATCGACGATCACCAGCGCTGTCTCGGGATGGTACGCAAGCAACCGTTCGGCATCGAGCACAGTCGGCGCATCGAGCGCGCGCAGGTCCATCTCGTCGAGCAAGGGCACGATAATATCGCGCAGGGATGCATCGGCAGACACGATCAGCACCGGCGGCGGAGCGGACCCGCGGCGATCCCGCTCGACAGCCTGTTCACTGATGCCGCGAATATCCACGGCGTAGGTGCTGCCGGGCAATTGCTTGGCATACTGCTTCATCTCCGCTGCAATCCGGCTGACTTCCTCATAATCGGCAAAGCGACGGCGTCGATTAGTGACCACCCCAATCGAGATGGTGGTGATCGGAAAGTTCCGTGGCACTCCCTGGCGATCCACGCCGCGCAGATAGCCGCGCATCAGGTCTTCCGGGTCGTAGAGATCGCGCACCCGCTTATCGAACAGCGCAATGATCCCCTGGCAGATCGCATCCAGATGATCCGGCATCGTCAACACTGCGAAGTCGTCTCCGCCGATATGCCCGATGAAATCGCTGGCAGCGCCGTGCTGTTGAACGACCGCCGACAGCACCTCGGCAACCAGTTTGATCAACCGGTCGCCACGCGCCGGACCATAGGTGTCGTTGAACGCTTTGAAATTATCGAGGTCTACGTACAACAGCGCAAAAGGGGTATTGTTGCGCAGGCGATACTTCAACTCCTCGGTCAGGAGCACATTCCCTGCCAGACCAGTCAACGGATTATGGACCGGCGTCTGCGCTGCACGACGAAGATGCGCTCGAATGCGCGCGAGCAGCTCAGGGATATTGAAGGGCTTGGTCACATAATCATCGGCGCCGGTATCGAAGCCGGTCACAACATCTTCAGCCGTCGAACGCGCGGTAAGAATGAGCATTGGCACATGGGCGGTGCGGGTGTCGTTCCGCAGCTGGCGAATCGCTTCATAGCCATCCATTTGCGGCATCATCAAATCGACGATGACCAGATCCGGAATCCACTCCTGCGCAGTGCGCACGAGTTGGTCGCCGTTCTGGGTTACGAACACATCATATCCCTGCGACCGCAACACCAACTCGAGCAGTTGACGCACTGCCGGTTCATCATCTGCAATCAGGATACGTTTGGTCATGGAGTATGCCGCAAACCACAGGATGCGCAGGCCCTCGGTGCGTAGGACGCCTGTTCAATTGCCAGAAACCCGAAAACACAGATACTTGCTTCAAATAACGAGCTGCGCATACAGGATTTCCAGTGTCAAGTCCTGGCGCACCGTATCGGGCGACTCGAGCGTCAGCGTGGCTGCGCTCACTCCCAGGCGCACCGCTTCGTCAATCGGAATATCGTGGAGCAAGGCATAGACCACTGTTGCAGTCAGCGCATCACCTGCGCCGGTTGGATCGACGATTTCGACATTGATTGCCGGGATGTGCCCGCTCGACGATGGCGTTGCGTACACCAGCCCCTGTTCCGCCAGTGTGACAATGGCAATCTCGACCCCTTCAGCAGTCAGGCGGCGCGCCGCCAGGATCGCCTGCGCCACATCCGTCACGTGCATGCCGGTCAACGCTTCGGCTTCAATGGCATTTGGCGCCACGAGTGAGAACGAACCAATGAATGGCCGATACCGCAGCGCCGGAGCATACGCCACCGGATCGAGCGCCACCGGCACACCCGCAGCAGCACAAATATCGAGTAATGTCTTCGCGCTTTCAACTGGCACATTCGCGTCCATAACCACCATTGGAGCGTGCTGAAACAACGCGCGATGCCCGGTGATTACCGCTGGCGTGAGCGCGGCAACCGCCTCGGTATCATCCACACCGGTGATTAACCGGCCTTCGGGCGAGAGCAGAGCGACATAGGCAGGAGAGTGATAGTCGCTCACCCTGATCACGTGGTCGGTGTTCACCCCGGCGCGCGCCGTCTGCTGCACAATCGCCTGCCCGAAATCATCATCACACACCACGGCGACCAGCGTCGTCGGATAACCGAGACGCGCCAGGTTCTCGGCGACATTCCGGGCGCATCCGCCAACACTGATACGCACATCCGCCGAATTCGAAGTGCTGGCGAGCACATCACCGCGCAGGCGACACTTCACGTCCAGGCATGCCGCCCCCACGACGACCACCGGTTCGTATGCATGGTCATTGTTTAGTTGCATTGCCGGGCTTCGCTCCTCCATTCCCTGGACTGTCGCTCGATGGCTTTGCCGCAGGGGGTGGCAACAGTGGCTCGACCTCGCCTGTCCACTCAGGGATCAACAGCGCCCCGATGATTTCAGGCGCGATCTCGATGCCTTCCTCCCGCAACACACGCACGATTTGACGAATGCGTTCGGCTTCCGCCTGCGCTTCGGCTTTGCTCGTCTCCAGGATGCGTTTGACTTCCTGTTTGACCGGACCATCCGGATCGGGGGAGCGAAACCGATCTTCCGGCACGCTGAAATAATCAATATCGACCCGGCTGACGATGACGCCCCAACGTTGGGTAAGTTCGTTCAACCGGCGAAAGACTTCTCGTGAAATGTGCAGCCGTTTCTGGTAGGCATCAGTTGCACTTTTCGTCTCGGCGAAGATCACCTCGCGGACGATATCATCAACTTCGTGGGTAAGCTGACGCGCCAGCAATTTTTCCCAGAATGCCACATCGAGACGCGCTTGTTCGAGGTCACGCCCCATCTCGCGCGCCACCTCATTCTGAATCTGACCTCGGTTGGGAATATTGGCCAGTGCAAACTCCGGGTTCTTCACGCGATAGCGCAAATGAACCTCTACTTCGTCAATACTGTGTGATCCGCCCGTATTAATTTTTGCAACCTTCACATCGTGGCTCAATTCGTAGAGCGGTATGGTCGCAACTCGTCGTTCCAGCAGCGGAATGAGCGGCGGCGCCAGCGGCGGTTGAAGGCGATAGAGCGAACCGCTGTAGAACCGCGCAACCATAATCGCGTGATCTTCGGGCACCACGACGGTGTGGCGCGAAATCCAGCGAAAAATATAGAGCAGCACCCCAATCCACAGCAGCGGAAACAGAACGCTGCCGGTGTCGCCGAGCACATCGCGCCCCAAAAAATAGGATGCCATCAGCGAGGTTAACGCTGCAAACGCTGCCATCATGCCGATCTCGTTCCAGGTGCCGTTCAGCGTAATAAGCAGGCTCACCGCCATGATGATCACGCAGAGCAGCGTGACGGTATCGTTCTGGGGCACGGACAGGTAGATGACCACCAGTGACACGAACATCAACCCTAACGCAAGAGAAGCCGCAGCATACCGCGCCGATTGATCGTTTCGCCCAAATATGCCCTTCGATGCCATCTACACCTCCAGCAACACTTTCAATCGACCCGCTGCGGCGGCAAAAGCCCGCAAGCCGTCCTGGAGCGGAAAGCGCGCTGCAATGAGCGGGGCCGTTGCGATCAATCCGCCATCCAGCGCACGCAGCGCTGCCTCGAATGGACCGCACCGCGACCCGATCAGGCGAATCTCATCAACGACCAGCATGGTCAGGTTGCATTCCGACTCGGCAGCAAACGTGCTTTTCATCACCAGGCATCCGCGCGGTCGCACCAGCTGACGCGCCACACGAAACCCGTGCGGATGTCCGGTGCAATCGATCACCACATCGAACCGCGCCTGATAGGCGCCATCAAGTTCATCACCATGCACGGCGTGAATCGCCATGCCTTCCAGAAACTCCCAGCGCTCCGGATGCCGCCCAACCAGCGTGACGTCGCAACCGGGAAGACGCACTGCCTGGACGCAGAGCAGACCGAGTTTGCCATCACCGACCACCGCCACCCGATCCGTCGGACGCACATGGATCTGCTGCAAAATCTCGAACGCCGCCGCCACAGGTTCGGTGAACACTGCCACCGAGTCCGGCATTCGGTCCGGCACACGGTGAAGGCAGGCTATCGGGAGGCTGAACAATTCCGCCATAGCGCCATCCCGCCGATCAATGCCGAGCGTCGTGCGGTTGGGGCAATGGCTCTCGTCGCCGCGCCGGCATACCTCGCAGGCGCGACATGCCGCATTGATTTCACCAACGACGCGCTGACCAATCCACGCCGCGTCTTCGCACGCAACGACCACGCCGACAAATTCGTGCCCCAGGACGCCGCGAAAATGCATGTAGCCGCGCGTGATTTCGATATCGGTGTTGCAGATGCCAACCAGAGTGGGGCGAATGAGCGCTTCGCCAGCACGCAGAACTGGCCGAGGATAATCGTCGACCTGACGCAGTTTGCCGTCATACACAAGTGCATGCATGGGCGACTTGCACCCTCTTGGTGTGCGGTGCACGCCTTTCTGACCAGAATATTTGCACCGCGCCAGCGTCACTCTGATGTATTATACTACACGCTTCATGGGCTATGCAATACGAGTGCTGCTCAATAAATTGTACGACCAGGCACGATCTGAGGTGCACATATGCCATTACGAGTCATCTTTCTTGGCAGTCCAGCCTTTGCCATTCTCCCGCTTGAACGCCTGGTCGCCGATCCCAGGTATCAGGTGGCAGGCGTCGTGACGCAACCGGATCGTCCGGCCGGTCGGGGGAAGATGCCGGTGGCGACGCCGGTCAAACAGACGGCGCTCCGCCTGGGCTTGTCGGTGCTGACCCCCGAGACATTACGCGATCCTGCTGCCGTTGCAGCCCTGGCAGAACTGCGCCCCGATGTCGGGGTCGTCGCCGCATATGGTGAGATCCTGCGCCGTGATGTGCTCGCCATTCCGCCGCTTGGGT
This sequence comes from uncultured Roseiflexus sp., assembly GCA_937935075.1. Taxonomy (GTDB): domain Bacteria; phylum Chloroflexota; class Chloroflexia; order Chloroflexales; family Roseiflexaceae; genus Roseiflexus. The sequence continues at coordinate 11,605 of CALGYB010000178.1, forward strand.
ATGTCAATATCCATCCCTCGCTTCTGCCGCTCTACCGTGGTCCCTCCCCCGTCGCCGGCGCGATCCTCAACGGCGACGCCGAAACCGGCGTGACGATTATGCTGATTGACGCAAAAATGGACGCCGGTCCCATCCTGGCGCAGCGTGCCGTGCCGCTCCCCCCTGATGCACGCACCGGTTCCCTGACGCATGAACTGTTCGCAATCGGCGCAGACATGCTGGTCGAGACGCTGGATGCGTACGCGGCTGGCGCTATTACGCCCCAACCGCAGGATCATACCCGCGCCACGTTCACGAAATTGCTCTCCCGCGAGGATGGAATCATCGACTGGTCGCAACCCGCTGCCGTTATCGAACGAATGACGCGCGCCTACGATCCGTGGCCCGGCGCCTTTACTACCTGGCGCGGCGCACCGCTCAAGATCATTGCCGCGCGCGTCATCACCGACCGGCGCAGCGACGCGCCCCCTGGCACGCTGCTGGATACGGCGGAAGGTCTCGCAGTGACAACCGGCGAAGGGTTGCTCCTGCTGGAGACAGTCCAACCGGCAGGCAAGCGCCCGATCCCCGCCGCCGACTGGCGCCGCGGTTTGCGCCTGACCGGCGGTGAACGGCTGGGAGAGTCATCAGAGCAGTAATGCAGCAGCAGACGTTGCAATGTTCAACGTTCCAACACCCACCGCGCTTCACGTTCCACCACCAACACGAAACGACTGTCACGCGGAAGATTCTGCCATTCATCGAGGGTGTACACCAGCAGATCAACAGGAACGGGAATCTGGCTTGTGTCCCACACGGCGGCGCGCTGCTCGAAGGGCAGGTCAGACTGCGCGACGATCAGCACCACGTCCACGTCGCTGCCGACTCCCCAATCGCCCCTGGCGTAGGAACCGATGTACCCGACGCGCACCACACTCGAATGTTGTTCAGCCAGCGCCTGCGCCCATGCTCGCAGTGCGCGCTCAACCGTCTGCGCGTCAGGCCATTTCATGACGGACGAATTCAACGATCTCGCGCGCATACGCGATTGCCTGTTCACTCTGAAGAACGCCGTAATGCTCATAGGGCGCACCTGCCGGATGTCCATTGGGATAACGAGTCGGGATGTAGAAGTTGTCCAGCACGCGCCCTTTGTCAATCAGATCGGGCGGAACATTCAGCGGCAGATCGGCGAGCAAACGGGCCACGACGTGTCCCCAGGCTTCCTGCCGGTGCGCGAGATGCAGCGCTTTGACGGCTTTTTCCGCCGACTGATGCGCAGCGAAACACGCCCATTCGTGCCGTCCGGCGCGCTGTGAATCAATCGCCTGCTCCAGGTCGCGTTCCGCCTGTTTGAACCAGTCCTGTGAGCGATTCGGCATGGCGTGCGCCTTATTGCTGCACGTATTCGCGCTCGAAGACCCAGTGCACCTGTGATTGCGCCTCCGTATCAGAGGAGCGATGCGTCCACTCGTCAAAAGTGTAGACTGAGAGGCGCGCAGGAAGCGGCAGCGGATGTGCGCCCCACGCAGCGGCGCGCTGATCGACGGAGAAGTCAGACTGCGCGACAATGAGCAGCACATCGATCTTGCCGCCTGCCTGTGTCGGGTCATCGACATATCCGACGCGCGCTATGTCGGGGTGCTGTTCCGCCAGCGCCAGCGCCCATTCCCGCAGTGCAGGCTCAACCATGCGGTCACCAGCGGTTCCCACACCCGACGAGGCGCCACGCGCGCGCCGACCGTTCAGAAGAAGGTGGAGCGGCGGCAACGGTCGAACGGCAAAGATGACGGCGCCCTCTTCCGGCACCGGGTCGTACCCGCCCTGCGCCCACGGATGGCATCGCAGAATGCGACGAATGCCCAGATAGGTCCCTTTGAGCGCGCCATGCCGGGCAATCGCCTGGTACGTGTATCTCGAGCAACTCGGTTCATAAATACAACTCGGCGGCAGCGCCGGTGAGATGAAGATTTGGTAGAAACGGATGAGTTTGAGCAGTAGCCAGCGAATCACAGGAGTTCCTCGAACGCTGCGCGCGTTCAACGTATGGTTTCCCACACCAGATGCGCCAGTTCCGGCAGGATGAGTTTTTCCATCCCCAGGCGCACGGCAGCCGGCGAACCGGGCAGGCAGAAGATCAGCGACCGTTGAAAGACGCCGGCCGTGGCGCGCGAGAGCATCGCCGCAGGCCCGATATCCTGGTACGACAGTATGCGAAAGATCTCGCCGAAGCCAGGCATGCGTTTTTCGAGCAACGCATCGATCGCCTCGAACGTGCTGTCACGCCGGGCGATGCCGGTGCCGCCGCTCGTAATGATCACCTGGCATCCGGCGGCGACGAAGTCGCGCACGTGCTCCACAATCTGCGCCGGCTCGTCTTTGACGACAATGTAGCGCAGCACCGTATGTCCCGCATTTTCCAGCCCGGCGCGGATGAACGCTCCGCCTGCGTCGGTCTCCGGGGTGCGTGTGTCGCTGATCGTAATGATGCCGCAGTTCACCGACGACACTGCGGACCGGGCGATCTTTTCGTGTTCTTGATGACTCATACGTGCAACACTCTACAAACATCGAATACGAAGCAGTGCGCTGAGCCTGCCGAATCGAGGCCATCCAGAAACTCGCCATGTGACGCGCGGCTGATAGAGCGAACAATCAGATGTGGCCCAATACTCGCCCGTGTTGGCCGTCTTGCGGCGGACGTTGGCTTCGACCGGCTCAGCCAACGTTTGACGCTCCACGTCCTTGATTGTTGCGGTTGATCGCTCTACGAGGAGGCGACAGCAATTCCCTTCGCCTCTCAACGATCTTTTCTGGATAGGCTCTCGCAATATTATACCATTCCCGGGCTGTCGTACTTTCCAACCGCCGCGATCCTGACTATGCTCCACGTGCCGGCATTCTGGCGCTGCGGGCTGAAACCCTTGCTCAGGGTCGGGACGAGGCGGCGCCTCGTCCGATCAAGACCGTGCAGACAGGCTTTGTTTCCCGTAGCCTGCGACTTAGAGCCTGTTATGCACTTCAGAGATAAACGTGGTATGATTTCAGCATGACACGTCAACCCTATCCAAGCGATGTGAGCGACGAGGAGCGGGCCTTCGTCGCTTCGACCGGCTCAGGCGCCGCGCTCCCTCCCTGACCTTCATGACTGAAGACGCCCCGCAGCGCAACCACGCGCTGCGCCCCCCCTTTCCCCCCCCCCTGCGGGGGG
>CALGYB010000179.1 GCA_937935075.1 uncultured Roseiflexus sp.
CGCCTGAGCCGGTCGAAGCGACGAAGGCCCGCTCCTCGTCGCTCACATCGCTTGGATAGGGTTGACGTGTCATACTGAAATCATACCACGTGTATCTCTGAAGTGCATAACAGGCTCTAGTCGTCCCACGTCCAGTTTTCGTCCGGGTAGGGAACGCCTGCTTCATCAAAGCAATCCTTGTTGTAGTAGAGCAGACGCAAGTCGAGGTCGCGCTGCAACCCATAGATTCCGCCATTGACCGTCGCGCGCTCGATCAGGGTGGGCCAATAGTCGTTCAGATCGTACCCGCTGCGCTCAATCCACGGCGTCAGATTTTCCAGCACCCCCTCGCTGGCATACTGGTTGAAGTCCTGTCCGAGAAACATCACATCAGGCAAAGCCGTGAGGTCGCCGCTGGCGACGATGGTTTTGAGTTTGGTATGGTAGCCATCCCACGGCGTGTGCTCAATGACGATTTTAATCGAGGGATTGTCCTTCATGTAGGCGTCGGCGACTGCCTGGTGACTCGCCAGTTCTTCCGGACTGCCCAAGACTGACCAGCGAAGGGTGACGGTCTGCTGGGCGGCATCCGGGGTGCTCCCGCCGCCGACCTGTGGCGGTGCAGCCGGCGCACCGCCACAGGCCGCCAGAAGAACCACAAGGACGATGAGCAGTGTGTGCTTGAGTTGGTTCTTGGAGAGACTCCTTTGTGCTTCAGTCATCTGTGTACCTGGCTCTGCTGCACCAGCATCGCCACCTCACGCAGCGATCCAACCCGCTGCGGCGTGGCGCCGTCGATGTGCACCTCCCAGCATGGATGACGGGTATCACCGTCAACGACTACCCGCAGCGACGCCGGTTCGTCGCTGCTGACGACCAGACACCCGGCGCGCTCCAGGGCGCGGGAGGTCCACGCGCCGACCAGTCCGTCGCCGACCAGCGCCACACGATGGCGGGCTGGCGGATGAATGTGGAATTGTCCCTGGTGGCGGTCAAACGTAATCCCCTCGCCAGCGAAGGCGGTCTCGAAGGCGCCGCCAAGCACGAGGTCCTCCGGCGCGCCTGTGTGCATCACCCCGCCCGGCGCCATGAGCCAGATCGCGTCGGCGCTGCGCAGCGCCAGGTCCAGGTCGTGGGTCGAAAGCAGCAGCGCGCGGTTGGTCTCGCGCGCCAGGCGGCGCAGCAGGCGCATCATCTCTACCCGGCGCGGCAGGTCGAGGAAAGCGGTCGGCTCGTCGAGGATCATTACCAGCGGCTCCTGCGCCAGCGCCCGCGCCACCATCACCCGCTGGCGCTCGCCATCGCTCAGTTCATGCACCGGCCGCGACGCTAAGTTCACTGCGTCCACCGCTTCCAGCGCCCAACGCACCACCTCCTCGTCACGCGGCGTCAGCCGTCCGGTCCAGTCGGTATGGGGATGACGCCCTAACGCCACGAGGGCATAGGCGGTCAGTTGCCCCACCTCGATCCGTTCCGTCAGCACGACGCTGAGACGCCGGGCGACTTCCCGTGCGCTGAGGGTAGCGAGGTCGACCCCGTCGAGGAATACTCGCCCGGCCAGCGGCGGCTGCATGCCCACCAGCGTGCGCAGCAGGGTGGACTTGCCGACGCCATTTGGTCCCAGCAGGCACACCACCTCTCCAGCGTGAAGCGCCAGGTTCAAATCGGCGGCAATGACCCGTCGTGGACCACGCCGGGGCGCATAGCCAATGCTCAGATTCCCGGTTGCCAGCACGGTCGCACTCATACGCCGAACGTCCCTCGCCCAACCCCGCGACGCAGGATGATCCAGACCACGGTTGGCGCGCCGATTAGCGCCGTGATGGCATTCAGCGGCAGCACCACATTCGTGCCGGGCGCCTGAGCCGCCAGGTCGGCCAAGAGAGCGGCAGCGGCGCCAACCAGGGCGCACGCGGGGATGAGGACGCGGTGATCGGCGCTGCGCAGCAATGCCCGGCAGAGATGTGGAATGGCGATGCCCAGGAAGGCAATCGGTCCGCAGAAAGCCGTCACTGCCCCGGCGAGCACGGCGCCGCTGGCGACAATCCCCACCCGCGCCCGGCGGATGTCCAGTCCCATACTGCGGGCATAGGCTTCGCCCAGCAGCAGCGCGTTGAGCGCCTTGGTCAACACCAGCGCCAGCAGCAGGCCGGCAAGGATCGTTGGCGCCAGCACACGCATCTGGGTCCAGGTCACCCCGCCGAAACTGCCGAAACTCCACGCAACATACGCATGAATGCGCTCGGCAATGCTGAAGTAAAGCAGCAGACTGACGACCGCACTGGTCAGGTAGCCGATCATCAACCCGAGAATAAGCAACGTCACGCTACTCTGCACCCGCCGGGCAAGCGTGAGCACCAGGATGAGGACGGCGCCAGCGCCGAGGCTGGCAGCCACGACCAGGCTCAGATTGCCGAGCAGACCAGCGACGGCAAGCAGGGTGTTGTTGGCAGCGCCCACGCTCAGCACCACCAGGGCGACTCCCAGGCTGGCGCCTGAACTGACGCCAAGCACAAAGGGGTCGGCCAGCGGATTGCGGAAGAGGGTCTGCATCTGCAAGCCGCTGACTCCCAAAGCGGCGCCGGCCAGCGTGGCGGTCAGCGCCTTTGGAAGCCGGAAGTCGACAATGATCGTTCTCCACGTCGCGCGTTCCGCCTCACCGCCGAGCAGGATCGTCAGCACCTGCTCCAGGGGGATGCGGACCGACCCGAAACTCAGGCTGAGCAGAAAGGCGCCAGCGACCACGCCGAACATCACGACCAGCGCCAGGGGGCGCAGCCCTAGACGCGGCCATGGGGAGACGGCTGCGGTTGATTCGACGATTGGTTGGGTTGTTTCTGCCATGAGCAACTCCTCGGTTATATGCACGTTATGGTCAGATTGGGGCGCCACATGAGGCGCACCTACGGCGCTGATGTCGTCAGCCGCGCATATGACCGTCTTCTTCACTCTGCAAGCGGTGAAACATGTGCTCTGCCACCGGGCGGTTCTGTCCAAGATGCTCGCGCACAATGCGTTCGAGCACCGCTTCATCCACATGGTGGTACCAGACGCCGTCGGGGTACACCACCACAATCGGACCGCCGACGCACACTCCCAGGCACGGCGTCGTTCCCCGTTTGACCCGCCGGGGATTGTCGTAATTGCCCAGCATGCCGAGCAGGCGCGCCAGGCGAGCGTACAGATGCGCCGCTTTCCCTGACGGGTCGCAATACTGCCCGGTGCAGATAAAGATATGGCGCGCGTAGGGATTCATATGAGGCTTGTGCATAGTCTCCCCTACGGCTCGAGTTTCTGGTAGAAATACAACTCGTGATCGGGCAGCAATTCGGGGTGAAAAATCTTGATCAGGTCCGCCAGCACGAGATGCGGATTCGTCACGCCGCTCTCCCAGTAGTCGTTGCCGCCGTTCTCGTTCAAACGCTTGTTGTTATTGAACACGTTCCCTTTCTGGAACGCGGCAAACTGCGTGAACCGCTCGTCTTCCGCCTTGCCATCGGCGAGGCTCTGCCACATCCCAGGGTTGAGCCAGAAATCGGCGTCGCGGGCGCGCTCGAAGACCTCCTCGAAACTCAACGCCAGGCTGCCGGTCGACGTATCGTCCGCCCAGAGATACGTCGCGCCGGCATCCGCCAGTAGTTGCGCAACATAACTCTTGCCGCCCGATACATACCACGTCCCACGGAACGGCGTTCCGCCGAAGACGGTCGGCTTATTGGCGACATTGCGCGCTTTCGCAGCCATCTCCTTGTACCGGCGCGCAATCGTGTCATACACCTCGGTCGCCTTTGCTTCGCGGTTGAAGAACGCTCCGGTGAACTTGATCCACTCGGCGCGCCCAAGCGGCGAGGTCTCCATGTACTCGCTATTCAACACCACCTTCAGACCGGCTTCGAGCAGTTTGGGATGCGCGTCGAATTCCGGGTTGCCGACGCCATAGGTCATAATCAGGTCGGGCTGGAGATCGAGCGCCTGCTCGACATTCACTTGACCGCCGCCGCCGATCTCGACCAGTTCGCCGGCATCGATCTTCTTGCGCACGTCGGGGTTGTTAATGTACAGGAAACTATCGACACCAACCAGTTTGTCGAGGAGTCCGAGTTCACTCAGGTGCGGCAACTGAGTGGTGGACATGGCAACAATGCTTTTCACCGGCACTTCGATCACCAGCGCATCGCCGACATCGTCCGGCGGCGGCGTGCCGCACTGCACCAGCACATAGCGAAATTGCACATCGGCATCGCGCCACGGGTTGAGCACCGTAATCACTTTGTAGTTGTTGAAATACTCGATGGTCCAGCCGACCGAGTCGCTCAACGAGACTTTTTCGGGGAAGTAATCAATCTCCGGATCGTAGTCGGTGACGCACCCTTCCGCCAGATTGACGGTCGGAACCTCAAGAACCGCGACCGTCGGCGCAATGGTCGGCTCAACCGTGGGCACAGCGGTTGGCGCCGCAGTTGGCGCAACCGTCGGCGCTGCCGAAACACCGGCGGGTGACGGCGCTGCGGTTTGCGGGCTACCACACGCGATCAGCGCGATTGTCAGCAGCAACAGCGTTATCCAGCGGAGCAATCGTGGCATGTTCATCCTCCTGGTGTTCAGAGCATCTTCGTATCGGCGCAGAAATGGCATTGACGACGTGGGCGCAATTCAGGGACAATTCGCACATGCCGGCTTTGCATCCCACAGCCCGCAATCGCCGCTGCCAGGCATGGCAGCCATTCCATGGCCGAGATCGACGTGCATGACAGCAGGCTGTCAGCGTTATCCTAACTTGCGGTCAGTCAGACCAGATGTTCGAGCGCCCGGTTCGCAAGGCGTAACGATCCACAACGCGCTTTGGCGGTCATGGACGCATGACTGCGCCCTGGCGTCAGCAGCCCCAACGGGGCTTGCACGTGCGGTGCGCGCCGTCGAACCGTCTGCGGTGCGCGCCGTCGAACTGCCTGCAGTGAGCATGGTCGAACTGCGTCCTCAGCGAGGGCTTTCGCCCGCAGCGCCCCGGCAGTATGGTACGAATGACCGCGCATGAGTATTAGTCCTGCGATTCACGGATACCTGGCGTCGGCTGGCTCAAGAGACGGCAAAGCCAGTTCAGCCGGGCATACTCGCGGCTCAACCGTTCCACCAGGCTCCAGCCATACGATGTAGGCAACCAGGCCAGCAGCTCGATCTCGTGCTCGATCTGAAGCAGGCGCTCCTGACATAGCGCCAGTTCGCGGTACAGGTCATCGTCATTCATATGCGCCGAGACCTCCGCCGCTCGTCTGCCAATGGTCTGAACGCAGGCGAGAGCGCATCGGTCGCCGGTGCATCGTCCAACAACGAATAACCCCGGTCTCTTCCGAGAACCGGGGTAACATGACCTGCCCAGGACGTGAAAAGGGGGCATCAGACATGTTCTCCTCCCTGACTCGAGAAGGGTCGAACACATTCAGCATCGCGGCAGGCATCCTGGCTTCCGGCAATGATCGCCGGTTACAGTTGCGGCACAGCGCTGGACTTGCACCAGCTTCCACCTTTACGCCCTGGCATCCGGGCCTGCGGGTCACCGCGATGGTATTCACTTGTGAAGCCTTGAAAATTGTCAGGATGATAGCACATCTTCAGCAAAGGTGCAAGCAAGGTGAAGGGGGCGTCGATCATCGATGCTGCCGATCTCCCCTCTCCTGCCTGACGACGAGAGGCGTGAATGATTTGAACGGCGCAGTGGTCACTTCAACGCTCAAACTATTGCCAAACGCGCTACACACGAGGTCATTGCAGGCGCGAAGACGGATGGCGTAGCGACCGCGCTCAAGGAGGATCGTGTTGTTGGCGACCATGAGCGCCCACGTCGCGCCATCGTCTCGCTGCGCTTCGGCTTCGTACCACACTGCGCCGGCGACCGGATTGAACGATAGATGCACAAGGGGGCCGCCATTCTTGCTGCTCAGCCCAACGAGGGTTGGCGGATCGAGCCGGTTGCCCGGCGCCGTTCCTCCATACTCAAATGCGCCCAGATCGCATGCGCTTACCCGTGCTGCTCCTCGTTGATCGAACGATGGACAATCGGCGCCGGCATCGATTGCCGGGCTGCCGGCGAGTAACGCAAGGGTTGGCAACGGGCCGCCATGGTCAGCAACAGCCGCCTCAAGCCGCGGATCGGCCCTTGTGATACCACTTATGCAGTCGCGGCCTTCGGGACTTTGCAGATTGCGACTGCCGCGAAACGCGCCGAAACACTGCACCGAGTCGTGGACGCTACCAAGTTGGTTACCGGCGACGATCACATTACGCAACTCGACATCAGCGCCATTGCTTGACGTATTGTAGATGCCGCCGCCGAGCCGATCGGCGTAGTTATACGCAACGGTAACATTTATGACCGTAGCCTGCCCGCCGTTGAAATAGAGACCGCCGCCGCCGCCTTTATCGGCGTTTTGCGCATCGGCGCGATTACCAACCACCGTGAGATTGGTCAGCGTCGAGCGATTCCAGCCGGAATGGAAGGTGCTCTGTGCGATCACAATCGCCCCGCCAGCATCTTCCGAGCGGTTGTTGACAAACGTCGAGTCGCGCAGGGTGAGCGGACCATTGTGATGCATCAAAGCGCCGCCGCTTGCCCGATTATTACTGTTGAGATAGACAGTGTTGTCGGCAAAAAAGCTACGCTCGACTTCAGAGCGATCGGGGTAGTAGAGGTATGAGTAGACTGCACCGCCAAAATTGCGCGCTTTGTTCCCGGTAAAAATACTATCACGGATAATAATCTGCCCGCCTATGCCTTGTTGACCGGCGCCATCATTATAGATCGCGCCGCCGAAGCCGAAATTAGCCACAACGCCGCCAATTGAACTATCGTTGTTACGGAATGTCGAACGCAAGACCGTGATTGGACACCGCAAATTGTAGATGGCGCCGCCATTGATGCCGCGATTCTGCTCGAAGAGGCTATCCTCGATGTGGAGTTTGCCAAAATGCATGGAGATGGCGCCACCGCCTTCTTCATCAGTACCAGCAGTGCTATCGTTATTGCGAAAGATGCTGTTGTAGATGAAGACCTGTGAGTTCAGACCGGCGGAACGAATAGCCCCACCCTCAACACTCCGGCCATCGATCAGAGTCAGATTGCGGATTGTCAGCGTTGTGTCGTAGAGCCAGATGATGCGAGTACGTCCGCCGCCGCTCAGCGTCACCCGGCCGCCTTGCTGCGGACCGCCGCCATCGATCTCGGTATTCTGACGCAATTCCAATTGACTTGAGAGGGTGATCGTCACGGGTTGAGGACCGCAATTGAACGTAACCAGCCCGCCGCCAGCGACAGCGGCACGAAGCGCGGCTTCGGTGCAACTCGCCGGCGTGCCGTCGCCGACCACGCCAGCGGCGCGAACCGGTGTCACTGTCCAGGCGAAACAGATGCCGAGGATAGTCAGCCAACGCACCGGAGATGATAGATGTTTCATTTTTTCACCCCTGTACGACGGTGATACGATGGAACGCCATTCATCCTGCAAGGTAAAGGATCGGTCAGGGGTGATCTACATGACTTTTGGGCTACATGGGTAATACTGGCGGCATACCAGGAAGACCGCCAGCAGCCGCCCTGTTCACCTCCTCAACCCTATGCTATGCTATCATGGCGCTATGATTATCGGGAGGATCAGCATTGCAATCCGAAGGACTCCTTGCTTCGCCGAAACCTGATGCTGCCCGGACCCCGCTCATTGATGATGCAACGCTCGATGCGCTGCTGCTCACCGCAGGACTTCAGGAGACGCCTGAAGACATTCCAGAGTCACTGGAGCCGCTCTCAGAAGTCGCCCTCGATGCGCTATGGAGGCGCATTCCTGATGGCACACCGCTTTCGCAGATCGTGATCGAGGATCGTGAGGAGCGTTTCTAGTGGCGATTTTCTACGCGGATAGCAGTGTTCTGGTTAAGCGCCATATTCAGGAACAAGGCTCAGTATGGTTCCGGTATCTGACTGCACCTTGTGCAGGCAATCGAATTGAGACGGCGCGTTTGAGCCTGATTGAAGTGATCAGTGCGCTGAATCGGCGGGTGCGGGAAGGAACGTTGCCACCGACGGTCTATGCCGCTGTGCGCGATGATTTTCTGGCTTGCTGTCGATGCCGCTATCGAAATCGTGCCGATGACGGGTGATGTGCTCCGCCGGGCGCAATACCTTCTCGAACACCATCCTCTGCGCGCTTATGATGCGCTCCATCTGGCTTCGGCGCTGGAGGTGCACATCCGCCTTACGAGCGCCGGACTGCCGCCGCTCACCTTTCTGGCTGCCGATGACGGCTTGCTCGGCGCTGCAACGGCTTAAGGCTTGCCCGTTGATAATCCAAATCGCTATCCCATCGGGTTCAAAACAGCGTCAGTTGCTCGCCCGCATCGACGGCGCTCTCCCACGGCAGCGGCGGCACGCCGGGCGTCCCGTCGAGACGGCGTTGCAGCGCCCGACAGAGCAGCGGCGACTCACGCTCTACCGGGCAGTGCATAAAGAAAAACACTGTCGTGTCGTCGGCAATCCATGCGCGCACACGTGTTGCCCATTCGTCGAGCAGCGGGTCGTTCCGCGCCACGTCCGGGTGGCCAATGTACCGCACCAGCGCGAAGGAGGCGCTGCGCAGCGGATGAAGCGGCACATCAGGCTTGTTGTCGCGCGCGCGACGCAGGTCCTCCTCCGCACCCGGCAGTGGTCCCAGGTCGAGCGGACGCACATCCATCAGCACCCGCCCGACGCCATACCGTTCCAGCAACGCCATCAACGCCGCTTCTTCCTGGGGCGCGTACCAGCCCGAATGGCGCACTTCGACCGCCAGCCGATGCGTGGGGTTCCACGCCGCCAGCCACACAGCAAGGTCGTCCATCTGATGAGGTGAATACCCTGGCGGCAACTGGAGAAAGAATGGACCCAACCGTTCGCCGAGTGGCGCCACACGCTGCACAAAGGCTTCGGTCTCGCGCAGCCGTGCCGCCAGTGATCCCTGATGGCTGATGTCTCGCGGGAGTTTGAAGCAGAAGCGGAACGATGGGGGCGTTTCGTCCGCCCATCGTTGCACCGTCTCAGCCGACGGGATGGCGTAAAAGGTCGTGTTGCCCTCAACAGTCGTCAGACGGCGGCTGTAGAGGCGCAGGTAATCGGCGCTGCGGCTGCCGCGCGGGAAGAGAACGCCAGACCAGGAAGGATGCGCCCAGACAGCGCAGCCGAGGTAGAAACGCGGCTGACTCGCGGAGGTCATGGCTCAACATCCTGGCGGCGTCTGGCGATGCCACAACGTTGCGCGCTCAAACGCCCTGCCGGCGCGCAGCGCGCGTCCTTCGCGCCACGGCGCCGCCACGATCTGCAACCCGATCGGCAACCCGGCGGCGCTCATGCCGCACGGCAGTGAAAGCGCCGGCAGTCCGGCAAGGTTGAACGGCGCGGTGCAGCGGGTCAGTTGGCGCGCCGCCTCGATAGCATCCATCCCCTCGATGACCGGCGCTGTGATCGGCGTTGCAGGGGTCAACAACAGGTCGAATCGCTCGAAGAGGCGCTCCAGTTGACGCCGCCACTCGCTCTGAAAGCGACGCGCCAGGATGTACTCAGTGGACGTAAACGCCGCGCCGCGTTCCAGGCGCGTCCGCACGTCGGCGCCGAACTTCTCCGGGTTGTTCCACAGCCGGTCGCGGTGGAACGCAGCGGCGTCGCTGGTCGTCATCAGAGCGTTCATCTGCGCCGCCTCTTGCCCGCGTCCGAGATCGATGCGTTCAATGTGCGCTCCCAATTCCTCGAACACTGTAGCAGCCTGGCGCACTGCGGAGAGAACTTCCGGGTCAGCCTGACCAAAGTGGGCATCGTCCGCCAGCGCGATGCGCCATCCCGCCACCCCCGCGTCGATGTCGGCGAGCAGGTCGTCAACCGGCGCCGCGACACTCACCGGATCGTCCGGGTCGTACCCGGCGATTGCCTGCAACAGCAGCGCCGTGTCGGTCACGGTGCGCGCCATGGGACCGGCATGGTCGAGGTTCCAGCTCAGCGGAACGACCCCTTGCAGGCTGACCCGCCCAAACGTTGGTTTGAAGCCGACAATGCCGCAGAGAGACGCCGGGATGCGAATACTGCCGCCGGTATCGCTCCCCAGCGCTCCCATACAGAGACCCGCCGCCAGCGCCGCTGCTGCGCCGCCGGAGGAGCCGCCGGTGATGCGCGTCGTATCCCAGGGGTTGCGGGAAGGACCGTAGTGCGGGTTGATGTTGGTGACGCCCAGCGCCCATTCATGCATGTTCAGTTTGCCGATCAACACGGCGCCTGCCTGGTAGAGAAGCGTCACTGCGCGTGCATCCGCATCCGGCACACGGTCGGCAAAGAAGGTCGAACCGGCAGTGGTGCGGATGCCGGCGGTATCATACAGGTCTTTCAGCGCAATCGGAATGCCATGCAGCAGACCGCGTTGCACGCCGCGCGCCAGTTCGTCATCGGCGGCGCGCGCCTGCGCCAGCGCATGATCAGCGGAGACTGTGATGAAGCTGTTGAAATGGGCGTCATGAGCGTTGATACGGCTCAGATGCGCTTCAGTCAGCTCGACCGCCGAAATGTCGCGGCGCGCCAGCAGATTGGCGGCGTCAACAATGGTGAGCCGGAAAAGGTCGGACATCTCTGGTCTCCCTATTTATTCTCAATGCGCGAAACGCATGATCATCGCCTCGGACACAACCGCATCCAGACGCCACTTCCCAGCAATACTGCCGCCAGTGCCGCCAATGCGCCCCACGGAACGCCAGCGCCGCCGGTGCGCGGCAATGCCGCCGGGACGTCAGCGCCGCCGGTCGATGTACCCGTTCCACCAGTCCCGGTCCCCCCAGTCTGTGCAGGCGGCGCCGCCGCAACCACCGGATTGAAGGGATCACGGCGCGAACCGCGCAGCAACATATGGACGCGACGCTCCTCTTCGAGTTCAGCGCGCAGGCGTGCAAGTTCGGCAGCGACATCGTCTTCTGCGAGGCGCGCCGTGGCATACGCCGCAGCAGGCGGCGCCGACACTTCTTGCAGCAACGTCGTCTCCGGCGCTACCTGCATGCTGACAGGTTCCTGTTCTGGATGATGCGATGCGCTTTTCAGTCGTTCAATCTCTGCAAGATCGGACCGCCGCACCGTCTCGAGTCCAGCAATGCGCTCTTCGCGTTCACTCAGTTGCTGGCGAACCTGCGCCGGTTCAGCGCGTGCGTTATCGAGCGCGGCCTGCAGGATCGCAACCTCACTTGCGCGTTGCTGCGCCAGGGTTGCCGTCGCCGTCAGATCGTTCTGGAGGCGTGCTGTTTCGGTGCGACACTGTTCGAGGTCGCTGCGCAACGCTGCGCTTTCGCCCGTCGCAGCGTGGATGATGCGCGTCCGCCTGCGCCAATAGTTCCAGTCGATAATCCACTCCGCCACCCAACCAGCGATGAACCCCAGCAGAACGCCTGTCCAGAAACTCATACCCCTTCTCCTTTCTGCTCAGGAGCAAGAGAACCAGCGCCAGCGCAGCATATGAGCCTATCAAAGCCGCCGGCAAGATCGGGTTCATATCCACACAACAAGGCGCGTGGTTGGTAGCAGACGGGTTGGCGCTATTGTTCAGGAAGACGCTATGTCTCGGGACGAAATCCAAGCAACCGCAGACCGTTCAACGTCACGAGGAGCGACGTTCCCATATCGGCGAACACCGCCATCCACATGGTGCTCCATCCTGCTGCGACAATCGCCAGAAACACCACTTTCACGGCGATGCTGAAGGCAACATTGAGCATAATGGTTCGTCGCGCGGCGCGCGCCAGTGCGAAGACGAACGGCAAACGGCGCAGGTCACTGCTCATCAGCGTCACATCGGCGGTTTCCATTGCCTGATTTGCGCCGCCATGCGCCGCCCCCACCGCAATGCCGACGGTCGCCGATGCGAGAGCCGGCGTATCATTGATGCCATCACCGACCATTGCCACTGCGCCATAGGTGTTGCGAAGACCTTCGACCGCCTGCGCCTTTTGTTCAGGCAGCACTTCCGCGCGTACATCGTCGATGCCAACGTCGGCAGCGATGGCATACGCCGCCTCCCGGCGGTCGCCGGTCAGCATAATGACATGTCTGATGCCCGCCTTACGGAGTTGCGCGACCGCCTCGCGGCTCTCAGGACGCACGGCGTCAGCGACGCTCAGCATACCGGCAAACACTCCATCGACACTGACCATCAACGGCGTTCGTCCGGCGTTTGCGTCCTGTTCTGCGCGGCGACAGAAGGCAGGGGGATGGGGTGCTATTTCATCGAAGTAGCGGTGGCTGCCGATCACAACCGTGCGTCCTTCGACCTTGCCGGCAATGCCATGCCCTGGCAGAGCGGTGACTGCCGCCGCAGCCGGCGCAGTCTGAGCGAGACCCCACGCGCGCGCTGCGTCAACGATGGCATGCGCCAGAGGGTGCTCGGAACGCCGCTCGACGGCGCAGGCGAGTTCGAGCAGCGTGTCGCATGCATCACACCTGACGGAGTCGCTCTGTTCCGCTTCACGGCAATCGACCGAGCGCACTCTCACGAGGGTTGGTTTGCCGGTGGTCAGGGTGCCGGTTTTATCGAATGCAACGGCACGTATCGCGCCAAGCGCTTCAAGCGCCGCGCCGCCTTTGATCAGCACACCGGCGCGCGCGGCGGCGCTCAACGCACTGACCACGCTGACCGGCGTGCTGATGACCAGCGCACAGGGGCAGGCGACCACCAGGAGCGCCAGACTGCGGTAGAACCAGCCGGTCTCGTCCGGCGACGGGTTCCAGAATGGTTGACCAAACAGAAGCGGCGGAACAGCGGCAGTCAGCGCCGCAATACCAACAACCGCAGGCGTATACCAGCCCGCAAAGCGGTCGATCAGGCGCTGAACGGGCGCCCGGCGATCCTGCGCTTGCTGCACCAGACGAATCATGCGGCTGATAGTATTTTCACTTGCCAGATGCGTCACAACCACCTCGATCGCGCCTTCGCCATTGATGCTGCCGGCATACACCTCCGCGCCCGGCGTTTTGGCGACCGGGACGCTCTCGCCGGTGATCGGCGCCTGGTTGACGTGGGTGGCGCCGCTGCGCACCACGCCATCCATCGGCACGCGCTCACCTGGACGCACAACGATCACATCCCCGACCGCCAGTTCAGCAACCGGTACACGCGTCTCATACCCATCACGCAGGCGCAGCGCCGTTTCGGGAACCAGGGTCATGAGCGAGTGAATAGCATCCCGTGCGCGCGATGCGGTGAACCCTTCGATTGCTTCGCCAATCGCAAACAGGACCATGACCAGCGCCGCCTCGACATGCGCGCCGATGATGACGGCGCCGGCCGCAGCGATGGTCATCAGGGCATTGATCGAGATCGTTCGGCTGACCGTAAGCGAGCGCCAGGCGCTGCGTGCGATTGGCAAACCGGCGGCGATCAGTGCGGCAAACGCAAGTGCATCGATCCAGATCGCGCGCCAGCCAAGGAGTTCATGCAGCACGACGACTGGAGCGATCAGGACAGCGCCGATCAATGCCAGGCGTGTATCGAGGCGTTGCCACATGAACCGGACGAACGACACCGACGCGCCGGGAGTCGTCGGTTTTGCGCCGGCGTCCTCCAGCAGCATCGCCTCATACCCCATCGAGCGCACATACGCGATGATTACGTCGGGTTCAATAGCGCCGCGCACGCGGAGCCGACCGGTCGTGGCGTTCAGTTCACACGCCTCAACGCCATCGAGCCGGGCGACGCTCACTTCGATAGTCTGCGCACAATGAGCGCAATCAATGCCGTGAACAGTGAAGATGTGATCGCGTGTCTGTGTCTGCATTGGTTCCCGGTTCTCAGTTCTCGTAACTCTACCCTCTACCCTCTGACCTCTACCCTCTGACCTCTACCCTCTGACCTCTACCCTCTGACCTCTACCCTCTGACCTCTACCCTCTACCCTCTGACCTCTACCCTCTGACCTCTACCCTCTGACCTCTACCCTCTACCCCCCTACCCTCCAACCAACCCCCGCAGCAACAACGACGACCAGCCAGGGCGGCCATTTCCACACGACGAGCATGCCAAAGCATCCCAGCGCGAGGGCAACGTCGAGCGGCGTCATGATAGCACTAGTCATGACCGGCGTGTAGAGGGTGGCAAGAAGGATGCCAACCACCGCAGCATTGATGCCGCGCAGCGCCGCCTGCGCTTCTTCCCGGCTCCGCAACCAGTTCCAGAACGGGAGCGCGCCGATTACCAGGAACCAAGCCGGCAGAAAGATCGCCAGCAGCCCCAGCATTCCTCCAACCCATCCGTTGGGCGTTGGCGTTTGAACAGCCCCCAGATATGCCGCAAATGTAAAAAGCGGACCGGGCACAGCCTGCGCCATGCCATATCCAGCGACGAACTGCGCATCGCTGACCCATCCAGGCGGCGTGACCCCGGCATGGAGCAGCGGCAGAACGACATGCCCGCCGCCGAAGACCAGCGCGCCGGCGCGGTAGAAACTGTCGAAGAGTGCGAGCGCATGGAACGGGAATGCCGTGCGCGCCAGCGGCAGCGCAATGAGCAGTCCAAAGAACGCGATCCAGCACCCGACAGCCAGGCGGCGATCAAATGACGCCAGCCGCGCTGGCGCTGCCGCTGGCGCGCCGCTGCGCAACACCCGCCAGCCGATCATTCCGCCAGCGACAATAATCACGATCTGCGCCAGCGCATTGCTCCAGACCAGCAACGCCACCGCTGCAAGAATCGCGATCGTTGCGCGTTTGCGGTCGGGGCAGAGCGCGCGCGCCATACCCCACGCCGCCTGCGCCACGACCGCCGCAGCAACGACCTTCAAACCGTGCAGCGCCGCTGTGTCTGCACCGAGTGATGCAACGCCGTATGCCGCTGCAATCATCAGCAGCGCCGATGGGAGGGTGAACCCCAGCCATGCCGCCAAGCCGCCTGGCAGACCGGCACGCATCACGCCGATCGCAATGCCTATCTGGCTGCTCGCCGGACCTGGTAGAAACTGGCAAAGCGCCACCAGATCGGCGTAGGTGCGATCATCGAGCCAGCGCCGCCGAACGACGAACTCTTCGCGAAAATATCCCAGATGCGCGATCGGTCCGCCGAACGATGTCAATCCCAGGCGCGTGAACACGGCCAGCACCTCGATGATCGCCCCCGCGGCGCTGTGGCTGGCTGTACCGTCTCTTTCACAACATGTCATTCAGGAGCGGTCACCAGTTCTTCACCGGCAACCCATCCCTCGCGGCCATCGGCGGCGCGGATGCGCCACCAGTGATAACCGTCGGCGGCGACCGGTCCTTCGAGCAGGGTCAGTTGCGTGCCCGGCGCCAGACCGTCATGCACCTGTGAGTTGAGACCGGGGGCGCTGCGGCGACGAAGGTTCTTGCCCCCTGCCTTCTGCACCCAGGCGGTTGCGCCGACTGCCAGACCCGGCTTGCCGCTTGCCAGTTCTGCAACGGCAGCGCCGACACTCTTCGCCTGTTCTTCCATGGCAGCCTTTTCCTTCGCCAGTTGCCCGATCTGCGCTTCAAGTTCACGGACACGCGCATTTGCGTCTTTCAGTGCATCCTGAGTGGCAGAAAGCGCAAGTTGTTCTGCGCTTGCAGCGCCTTTCGCAGCATCCGCCTGCTTCTGAGCCTCAGCCAGTTGCATCGTCAACTGATCGATTTCGGAAGTGCGCTGGTTCAGTTGCTTCTGAAGCTCGTATATGCGATCGCTGAGGTTCTTGATCGTCTCGCCGAGTTTGTGCTGCTCCGCCTTCTCTTCCTCTTCCTTCTTCTTATCCTTGCCGAACAACTGACCGAGACCCATGAGGGCGCTCCTTTCATTGGCGCTGGCGTCACAAGGCGCCAGCCAGCAGATGTGCGAATCGCGCTTACGCTCCGCCTCGAGCCTGATTGCAGGCGCGCCAGACTTTTTCAGGGCGCAGCGGCATGTCGATGTGCCGTACCCCGAGATGTTTGAGCGCATCAACGACTGCATTGACAATGGCCGGCGTCGAGCCGATCGTCGCGGCTTCACCGATCCCCTTCGCACCCAGCGGGTTGTGCGGCGTTGGCGTGACCGTCTGCTCGACGACAAACGCAGGCAGATCATCGGCGCGGGGAAGAGTATAGTCCATAAGTGACCCACTGAGCAACTGTCCATTTTCGTCGTACACGACTTCCTCGAACAGCGCCTGTGCGATGCCCTGCGCCAGACCGCCATGCACCTGACCGGCGACAATCAGCGGGCTGATGCGCGGACCGCAATCATCGACGCTTACGTAGTCGCGGACGGTCACAACGCCGGTGTCGGGATCGACTTCCACAACCGCCAGATGTGCGCCGAAGGGATAGATCAATGCTGGCGGCTTGAAGAAATCGGTCGCTTCCAGTCCCGGATCAATATCATCAGGCAGATCATCGGAATAGGCGCGTTCGGCGATCTGCGCCAGTGTCAGACTGCTGTCGGGCGCGCCTTTGACGTGATAGCGCCCCTCGTCGAACACCACATCATCGAGCGCCGCTTCGAGCATATGCGCAGCGATCCGGCGCGCCTTCTCGCGGACCTGCGCAATCGCGCGCACAAGCGAACCGCCGCCAACCGCCAGGCTGCGGCTGCCCATCGTCCCATTGCCCATCGGCGTTGTCGCTGTATCGCCGCTGCGCACAATGACCTTCTCGAAATCAGCGCCGAGTTGGTCCGCAACGATCTGTGCAAAGGTCGTTGCAGTCCCCTGACCATGTGGCGAAATGCCGCTCATGACGGTGACCGTCCCCGAAGGTTCGACACGCACATGCGCGCTTTCATACGGACCGAAGCCGCACATCTCGACGTAACAGGCGATGCCGATGCCCAGCAACGGCACACGCTCACCGGCAGCGCGCGCGACAAGGCGTTGCTGCTGTTCGGCGCGCAGGTCGGCATAGCGGCCCACTTCCAGCGCCTTGCTCAACGCCTTGTCGTAGTCGCCGCTGTCGTAGGTCGGACCGACGGGCGTTTTGTAGGGGAACGCATCGGGTGGAATGAAATTGCGCCGGCGCACCTCGACGGGATCAAGACCCAATTCGAGCGCAATCGCGTCCATCAAACGCTCGATATAGTACGCGGCTTCTGGGCGGCCCGCGCCACGGTAGGCGGCAACCGGCGTGGTGTTGGTGTAAACGCAGGTAATTTCGTAATCGACAGCAGGAATGCGGTACACCCCCACAGCCATCTGTCCTGTCAGATTCGGGATGCCTGCCGACACCGGGTACGCGCCGAGGTCGGCAACAACGCGAGCACGCAGCGCCGTAATGACGCCATCAGCAGTCACCGCCGCTTCATACTCCGCAACCTGCGCCCGCCCGTGAGTCGTCGCCTGCATGTGCTCCAGGCGCGTTTCGACCCAGCGCAGCGGCATGCCCAGGCGCCGGGTGAGCGCCGCCAGCGCCGCCTCTTCGGGATAGACGCCGATCTTGACGCCAAACCCGCCGCCAACATCGGGAGCGATCACACGGATCTGATTTTCCGCCATGCCCAACATCTTTGCCAGGTCGCGCCGGATCCAGTGCGCCGCCTGTGTGCTGGTCCAGACGGTCAACCCCTCCGTCATCGGATCGAGCGCCGTCAGTACGGCGCGCCCTTCCATCGGCACACCCGACAGACGCTGGCTGACCATGCGCAACATCACAACTCGATGCGCGCAGGCGAATGCCGTTTCGACATCGCCGCGCTTACGACGCCACACATGGTCGATATTGCTCTGCGATCCCTCAAACAGCAGCGGCGCATCAGGACGGAGCGCCTGTTCCATGCTGGCAACCGCCGGAAGCGGCTGCCAGTCGACCACAACCGCCGCCGCACCGTCCTCTGCCGCCGCCGGGCTGACGGCGATGACCGCTGCGACAATTTCACCCACATGTCGCACCTTGCCGACCGAGATGGGATAGTGTGAGTATTTCGGCGGCGCCTCTCCCGCCACATCTGCTCCTTCGCCGCCTTCGAACAGCATCTCGGTGTATGCACCTCGCAGGTCCTCGCCGGTCACAACCGTCGTGACGCCCGGGAGACGCAGCGCCGCCGACGGGTCGATAGCGCCAATCCGGGCATGCGGGTACGGACTGCGGACAAATGCGACATGCTGCATACCAGGCAGCGACATATCGCCAACGTAGCGTCCCGCGCCGGAAATCAGGCGCGGATCCTCCCTGCGACGCACCTCCGCGCCGATCAGTGATGCGTAAGCCATAAGACCCTCAGTTCTGGAACTCGGAGAGCGGATCGTTCATATACAGTATAGCAAAAGTAGCAGGGTGGCAATTATGATACAATTGTTTGGAAGGGAGACGCACGGCGATAAGCAAGAGAGTGATAGGCGGAAGGTTGTGCGTTGCGCGTTGAATGTTGAACGTGGGACGTGAAACGGCAACGATTGGAGAGGGTGCAGGCGGTAAGGCGAACCCGATCCGGTTCCTGGTTCTCAGTTCTCGGTTCTCCTTGCGGTCAGTCAGACAGGATATTCGAGCGTCCGGTTCGCAAGACGTACCGATCCACAACGCGCGTTGGCGGTCATGGACGCATGACCACGTAATGGCATCAGCAGCCCCAGTGGGGCTTTCACTTGCCTCAGCGAGGGCTTTCGCCCGCAGCGCCCCGGCAGTATGGCACGAATGATCGCACATGAGTATCAGTTCTTGGTTCTATGACAACACCAGATTTATCTCAACTCACACACGGCGGTCTGGCAGACCGGCTCGGCATTCAGATAGCGGAATTGACGCCACAGCGAGTCATCGCCACCATGCCGGTGACGCCCGACCATCATCAACCGCTCGGGTATCTCCACGGCGGCGCGTCGGTTGCGCTCGCCGAAACCGTTGCCAGCATCGGCGCATTTTTCAATTGCCCGCCGGGAAAGGCGACGTTCGGACTTGAGATCAACGCCAATCACATTCGCCCGAAGCGCGACGGCGTAGTGACGGCGATCGGTGCGCCGCTGCACATCGGCAAATCGACGCAGGTGTGGGAGGTCCGCATCGTCGATGAGCAGGAACGCCTGATCTGCATTTCCCGCTGCACGATTGCGGTGGTTGACCTGACGCAAGCCATGGAACGGTGATCCACAGGTTATGAGGGCAGTTATCCAACGTGTCAGTGAAGCCTCCGTCACCGTTGAGGGCAGGGTCGTCGGCGCAATCGGACGCGGGCTGCTAATCCTGCTCGGCGTCGGCATCGGTGACAGCGAGGCGGAAGCGAAACTGCTGGCAGAGAAGAGCGCCAATCTGCGCATTTTCGCCGATGACGAAGGGCGTTTCAATCGTTCATTGCTCGACATTGGCGGCGAGGCGCTGGTCGTCTCGCAATTTACGCTCTACGCCGACACCCGGCGCGGACGCCGCCCTGGTTTTTCCGACGCTGCACCGCCGGAGATCGCCGCACCACTCGTCGAAGCCTTTACCAGCGAACTTCGGCGCCTGGGAATTGCTGTCAGCACCGGACAGTTCGGCGCAATGATGCAGGTCGCACTGGTGAACGACGGCCCGGTGACTATTCTGCTCGACAGCGCCATTTTCCGTGAACCGCGCAACCGGCACGAATGATGAACCCTTCCCCTGACGACGAACCGCTCGAGCAACTCGCCAATGCCCTGGTGCAACGCGGACTGGCGGCGCCAGCCCGTATCTTCTTCGATGTTCTTGCACCGCTTGGATTCCTCGCCAGCCAGATGACGCTCTTCGTCCGTCCATTCGTTCCAGGAGACCGCTGGACGCGCTATGTTGACGCCTTATCCGACACACGCGGATGGGAGCAGTTGCGCGATATTCTGAACCGTGACTGTTGACAAACGATTTGATTTGAATTACACTCAAAGCCAGCACAGCGCACGACTGTGTAAAGAATTGTGCGGAGGCGGTTCGTGGATCTCCCCCTTCAGACGCTTGCCCTGCTGCTCATCGTTTTTATTGTCATTATTCTGACACTCCTCTACCACGCGCGCGCGCTCGACCGGCGGCGCACCTTCAGTCGTCGTCCGCTGCCCGCGTTCGAGGCGTTGCGGCGCGGGTTGGGGAGTGGCGCCGAAACCGGTCGCGCGCTTCATCTCTCGCCAGGGAGTGGCGCCATTGGCTCGCGCGCGACAACAGCGGAAACGATCGCGGGGTTGCTTGCTGCAGAGCGCACTGCTACTGAGGCTGCTCTTAGCGGCATCCCGATCATCGCCAGTTCTGGCGACGCCGTGGCTCATCTCGCGCTGCGCGGCACGTTGCGCCAGGCATATCAGCGCGCCGGCCTCGGTCAGGATTACGACGCCGGGAACGTGCAATTGCTGGCACAGCAAGACCCGATGGCATATGCTTCGGGGGTCGTCACGCTGTACGGGAGACAACGCTTCGAAGCCAGCCAGCTGATCGGCAGTTTCGGGTATGAAGCGCTGCTGGCGACTGAGACGGGAGCGCAATCCGGCATCCCGCAAGTTGCCGGCGCTACCACATCGACTGCGCTGCCGCTTATCTACCTGTCTGCTGACGGAACGCTGATCGGCGAGGAGATCTACGCTGCCGAAGCCTATCTCTCACGCGCACCCGAAGCGCAGGGACGTCTGCTAACCCACGATGCGCTGCGCACGGTCGCAATCGTCGCTATCATCGTGCTGGCGCTCTGGCAATCGCTGATTGGCTTGTGAAGCGGGAAGGATCGATGACCTTTCTACGCGATCCAAAACGTCTGATCGCCACCCTGATCGCCGGAGTGGCCGGTTTGCTGGTGTTGCTCGACTTTGCTGGACCTCTGCCGGTCATCAGTTCTCTCGCGCAGATAACGCTCGATTGGGCTGCGTTGATTGGGGCGCTGGCGCTGGTGATCGGGCTGCTGAATGTGACCGGCAGCCACATTGGTCGTGTGGCGCGACGCAGCGCCGACTGGGGGTATAGTCTGATACTGCTTGCGGCGATGGTAATGGTTATTTTTGCAGGAACGCTCTTCCCATTGCAAAATCCGGATGGCAGTCTGACCTTTCCATCAAGCCTGATTGAGCAACCGGTGCGACTGGTGTTCAGCGCGGTTTATACGCCGCTTGCAAGTTCGTTGCTTGCATTGCTGACATTCTTCGGCCTGAGCGCAGCACTGCGCGCCGTGCGCCGCCGTACAACGGATGCGCTGGTCATTGTTGCTGTGGCGCTGGTGGCGTTGCTTGCCGCCTCGTTGCCGCAACTGGAACGCGCGCCGGCGGTTGCCGACGGGGTGCGCTGGTTTTCAGATTATGTCGTGCTTGCCGGTGCGCGCGGTTTGCTGATCGGGGCGGCCATTGGCGCGCTGGTCGCAGGAGTACGGGTATTGCTCGGGTTCGACCAACCATATCTGGATCGATGAGGGGATGGACGCGCTCTCATCAGTGATGATCTCAATCGTGGCGGTTCATCATCGCAAGACATGCTGGCGTCCAGGGAGCAGGTGTTGAGCCGGTCAAATCGTAATCCACATTTGCCGCCATGGCTCCAGGATGTGCCGCTGCCGCCAAAGCCGCTGGAGCCGGGACAGGACACAGGCGATACGCCGTTATTCTCCGGCTTGCCGGAGTGGCTGCGTGATGAAGACGAGACGGAACAGGCGACCACACCTTCGTGGTTACGTCCGGCGCCAGACATCACGCCAGAAGACGATGCTTCGGCGCCTCCCTGGACGCCCGTTTCCGATCAAACTCCAACAGCGCCTTTCGATGCTTCTGCGTCGCCTGAGGAGTCGCCACCCTCCTGGCTCCAATCGCTGCGCGAATCCATCACAATGCCGGACACGCCCGAATCCGAAGAGACTGCTTCGGAACCAGCGCCGTTGACCGGAGTATCGGATGCTGGACTCGAGTCTCGATTGTCTGCCGGCAGCGGTGAGATGGACACACCTCCGTGGCTGGCAGATGAACGTCTTGAACAGCACATCGACGAGTCGCCTGCTGGTCGCGCTGAAGCGCATACCAGCGGTGATCTTCCGTCCTGGTCTGGCGGTATCGTCGATGAGTCGAGTGAAGCGGTTGATCTCCCGGCGTGGCTACGGGAATTGCCGGTTACTGATAGTACGTTGCAGATGCCTCCATCTGCTTCCGCTGCGCCCCCGTCCGGGCGACCCGCCGGGGCGCCCCTACCGCCGCCCGCCGCGCCCCTACCGCCCGCCGCGCCCGAACCGCCTGGCGGCGACTTGCCCGATTGGTTGCGCGACATCGCCGCCGAAACGCCCGCCGGGGCGCCCCTGCCGCCCGCCGCGCCCCTACCGCCCGCTACGCCCGAAACGCCCGCCGGTGATCTGCCCGATTGGTTGCGCGACATCGCCGCCGAAACGCCCGCCGGGGCGCCCCTGCCGCCCGCCGCGCCCGCCGCGCCCGAACCGCCTGGTGGCGACTTGCCCGATTGGTTGCGCGACATCGCCGCCGAAACGCCCGCCGCGCCCCTGCCGCCCGCCGCGCCCGAACCGCTTGGTGGCGACTTGCCCGATTGGTTGCGCGATGTCGCTGCCGAAACGCCCGACGGGGCGCCCCTGCCGCCCGCCGCGCCCGCCGCGCCCGAACCGCCTGGCGGCGACTTGCCCGATTGGTTGCGCGATGTCGCCGCCGAAACGCCCGCCGGGGCGCCCCTGCCGCCCGCCGCGCCTGCCGCGCCCGAACCGCCTGGCGGCGACTTGCCCGATTGGTTGCGCGACATCACCGCCGAAACGCCCGCCGGGGCGCCCCTGCCGCCCGCCGCGCCCGCCGCGCCCGAACCGCTGGCCAGCGATCTGCCCGACTGGCTTCAAACACCCGCGCCATCATCACAGGAAACGCCGCCCTGGCTCGAAGATGAGCACGGGCGACCGATCCCCACCGGCGCCACAGGCGATGCAGGATTGCCAGATTGGCTGCGAGGTGCTGAGATCACGGCGCCTGGTGTGCGTGATGGACGATCTCAGACAACAGAACCCGCAACGTCTCAAACCTCGAGTGACTTGCTCAGCGGCATGGATCTGCCCGAGTGGCTGCGTGTCGAGCCAGAACCCAAACCGGAACCGACGCCGGTCGGTGCGCGCAATCTGGACTGGCTGAAGCGTCTCGGCAGCGCCGCCGAGGACGAGGTGAGCGTAGGATCGGCGGTTGCAGCACCAAAACTCGCACCGCCTCCTGCGCCGCAACGCACCGAAGAACAGATCAAAGCGCTGAGTCTGTTGAGGCATCTGGCGGAGGAACCAGTTCCTGCCGCTGCACCGCTGCCTGCGCCGGAGCGAGGAAGTACGTTGCAGCGCATCGGGATCGAGCGCCTGCTCTCGATTGCTCTGTTGATATTCGTCATTATTGCCGTTGTATTTCCGGGGATCGCCCCGTTTCTCGAGACGCCTCCAGCCATTCCCGCCATAGCCCAGGCACACGAGCAGATTGCCTCGCTCGGTGAGAACGATGTGGTCCTCATCGGCTACGAATGGGACGCCAGGCGCGTCGGTGAACTGCGACCACTCGAGCGCGCAGTCATCGGACAACTGATCGCCCAGAAAGTCAAACTTGTGTTGGTGAGCACCGATCCCCAGGGAACCTTGCTTCAGTTCGATCTGCTCGATGCCTTGCGAGAAGCTGGTTACCGGCAGCAAGGCGAGGGATACCTCCTGCTGGGATACAAACCTGGCGGCGAAATAGCGCTGCGAGCGTTAGGACGCGATTTTCAGACCGTGTTGCGCAGTGATTATCGTGGGGACGATGCAACCGGCAGCGCGTTGATCGCCGGTATCGACACGGGTCGCCCAATTGCGAGTCTGAATGACCTCTCGCTCATTATCGTTCTGGCAGACGACACGCCCGATGTGCAGGGATGGATGGAACAGGTGTACCCACAGGCGCAGACAGGCGACCGTCCGGTATCGCTGGTATTCCTGCTGCCAGAAGAGGCTGCCCCCATCGTTCAGCCATATATGCGTCAGCCAGGCGTCGCCGCTATCGCCGGGCAACGCGGCGCGCTGGCGTATACGGCGCTTACTCAGGGCAGCAACATGCCAGGAGTCGCTGAAACGGCAACACGGCAGCGACTGACCATTCTTTTGTTTGTGGTCGTGCTCGTGTCCGGTCTGGTCATCAGCGGCATTGACGCAGCACGCAGGAGGCGTTCGTGAGTCAGGATGTCATCGTCAACATCGTCGCCGCATTGTTGACGCTCATGGTGTTGAGCAGGGTGGCAGGCGATAATCCGTTGTTTCGGGTTGCGCAGTATCTGTTCGTTGGCACTTCCCTCGGGCTGGCATTTGTTGTGGCGTACCATCAGGTGCTGCGCCCGGCGGCGCTGGCGCTCCTCAGCGGCTCGACGACTGCGGTGTGGCTCTACGGCGTGCCGTTCCTGCTTGGCGTGTCGCTCCTGCCGCGTATCACGGGCGATCAGCGATCGTCGTGGCTGGCAAACATTCCCCTGGCGCTGGTCTTCGGCGTCGGTGGGGCGCTGGCAATCGGCGGCGCCATCGTTGGCACGCTGCTGCCACAAATCCGCGACACGGCGCGCCCTCTGTCCGGAGGCACAGGTGAGATTGCCGGGGTCGTCGTGCTGGCAATCGGTACGGTCGTAACCCTGGCATCCTTCTACTACACGGCGCCGCCGGAAAGCCGCGGCGGGCGCATCGTCAAAGGCGCAGCCGCCATTGGTCACTGGCTGGTTATGGTCGCCTTCGGCTTTTTCTTCGCCGGTGCGTTGCAAAGTTATCTGAGCGCGCTGGTCGAACGGGTGAACTTTGTTCTGGCAACGGTGCGCAGTTTGTTTGGCGCGTAGGAAAAGGAAATCAGGCGCAGCATGTCCGTCCCGATCACATTGCATGCCTTTCTGGTTGCCGATGTCGGCAGCACAATGACCCACGTCTGGCTGGTTGACGCTGTCGATGGTGAAACCCGACTCATCGGCCATGCCGAAGCTCCCAGCAGCGTTCCTGCGACAGGAGACGCAACTGCCGCCATTATCGAAGCCACACAGCGCATCGAAGAACAAACCGGCCGCCGTTTGATCGACAACAACACGCTGGTGACGCCGAAACAGGCGGAGGGTGATGGGGTTGACGGCATTCTTGTCTGTAGCAGTGCGGCAGGCGTGATGAGCCTGATCATCGCGGCGGTCGCTGGCGATATTTCGGCGCGGAGCGCGCAACGCGCCGTGCGCGCAACGTATACCCGCGTCCTCCAGACTATCACGCTTGACGATGCAGTTCGCCAGGAGCAGGTCGGAGTCATGGCAGACTCGGGCCTGACCTGGATCGAACGTCAGGTACAGACGTTGCTCGGCGTGCGGGCCGATGGTGTGGTGATTGTCGGCGGGATCGAAGGCGGCGCACAGGACGCGCTCATACGCCTCGCCCACATCGTCGGACTGGTGTCGCGGAGCGTCCAGATTGGCGCGCAGGGAGAGCAAACCCACAACATCGCCCAACGCCCGATCATTTTCGCAGGAAATAGTCAGGCGCGCGATGGAGTTGCAGCGGCGCTGGCCGATCACCCTGATCTTACCATGGTCGATAATATTCGACCGGCCCTGGAAGTCGAGCGCCTCGATCCGGTGCGCCGTGAAATTGTGCGCGTATACAACGAGCAGATTGTCGCTCGCTTCGCTCGAACATCCGGCCTCCAGCAACTGTCGCGTTCTCCCTTGCGCACCACGTGCGACGCCGCCGGCATCATAGCCCGATTCGTCGCTGAGACGGCTCAGTGTAACATTCTGATGATCGATATCGGTTCGTTGCACACCACGGCGCATCTGTGCAGCCAGGGACGCTACAGTCCGGTCGTTTTGGGCGGCGTCGGCGTCGGATATGGCATTGGCGCCCTGCTGGCGCAGCGCGGCGTCGATGCCATTCGCCACTGGCTGCCCTTCCCGATCAGCGAGCGCGATCTGATACACTGGCTCCTTAACAAGATGCTACGCCCACATGTTCCTCCCCTGACCCGCGAAGAACTGTTGATCGAGCACGCTGTGGCGCGTGAGGCGCTTTCGTGCGTGCTGGAGGCGCTGCTGGACGAGCGACCCGATGCCAGGTATGACCGCGTCTTTGTGGGCGGCGGCGTGTTGCGTCATGCGCCGCATCCCGGGTTGATCGCGTTGACCGTGCTCGATGCGTTGCAGCCGACATCGAAAGAGAACGCCATGGCGCTCGATCTGCACCTCGATAGCCTGGGGTTGACACCCGCCTGCGGCACGCTTGCCTTGTCCGAAGCCGACGCAGCACTGACCCTGTTCGAGCGCGATCTGATGGGCAACACCCCGCTGGCAACGGTCGTTACGACGCTCGGCGAAGGACGATCGGGGGAAATGGCCGTCGAAGCCGAATTGCGGGTGGAAGGCGGAGCGACCCACACCGTGCGCGTTGCTCACGGTGAGATCGCACGTTTGAGCCTTTCCCCTGATCGGTATGGCACCTTGACGCTGCGACCGGCTGCCGGTGTACGGATTGGACGAAACGCACCGGGCGCCGAGGTCGCATCGGAACTCGCAGGTATTCGCGGCAGCGCCCTTGGCGTGGTGATCGATGCACGCGGAAGACCGCTGCGCCTGCCGGATGAGCCGCAAGCGCGGCAGCAGGCGCTCTGGTCGTGGTTGATGGCGCTTGGGGTCGAGCGCGAACCGTTACCCTACCCGGCGCTCGATACCGTTGTCGAAGCGCCGCCTCCGGTTCTGTCGTCCGCAAAGAGCGAGCCACGCGGCAGCCGCACGTCACAACTTCGCCTCGACGAGCGCCCGGCAACGGAAACGCCCGAAGACAGCATCGAGCAAGACCTGGCAAAACTACGACAGACGGTCGAGACCCCGCAGAAAAAACGGGGCCTGTTCCGCCGGAATTGACCTTACCGCTCGGTAATGGTCACCCGCAACATCTGCTCGCCCGGCGTGGTTGGATTTTCGTCCGGGTTGCGCAACGGAATGCCGTTGACGATTTCCTGACCTTCGATCACTTCGCCAAAAATGGTGTACTGACCATTAAGATGCGGCGCCGGTGCAGTGGTGATGAAGAACTGCGATCCGGCGCTGTTGGGCATAGGGGTGCGCGCCATTGCGACAAGTCCGGGTCGATCAAAGATCATATCGGGCGTAAATTCATCCTTGATCGTGTACCCCGGTCCTCCCGTACCGGTTCCGGTCGGATCGCCCCCTTGCGCCATGAAATCGGGCAGCACCCGGTGCCACGTGACGCCGTCGTAGAACCCTTCACGCGCCAGGAAGACGAAGTTGTTGACTGTTTCCGGCGCGAGATCGGGCCGTAACCGGATGACAATATCGCCGCGCGGGGTCGTGATCGTCGCAAGATAGGTCCGCGATGGATCGATGGTCATCGGCGGCGGCGCGGTATAGAACCCATTGCGCGCCGCAACGTCCGCCGGCAGGGAACCGCGAGCGCCGCCCGTCACCGGCGTCGCCGCAGCAAACGGCGCAGCCGTCGGCTCGATGACCTGCGGCCTGCCGCTGGACTGCGCGAGCATCAAGCCCAGGACGACGAGCACTGCGATAACCGCGACGGCCGCGATGATCCCCGCAGGCGAGACGCCCTGCGGCGCGGGTTGCTGGACTTTCTTGTTCCGTGATGCCTGACTCACACCTCTCCTCCATTCCATATCCACAGGTATGCATTTCACACCACAGAGGCACAGAGAACGCAGAGAGAACCGCCTTCCCCCTTCGGACCTGCAACCTGCAACATGCTCACCAGCACACCGCCGTGCGCCCCTACCTGCACCCTTCGCACGTGGAACGTGCAACGTTGTGCAACCCTTCAGTTACAGCCGTTACAGTGCACCGGCTCTACGTGCACCCTGCCACCCCTCGCGCCTGGTCGGCATTTCGTGTCATGTCGCCGTCCATCCCGACACCCTGCCACCCCTCGCGCCTCTCACCTCGCGCCTCGCGCCTCTCACCTCGCGCCTCGCGCCTCTCACCTCGCGCCTCGCGCCTCTCACCTCGCGCCTCGCGCCTGGTCTCTCAGACAGTCGGCTATTATAGCGCATCGGTGCGATGTTTCAGCCAGTACACATCCGCTATACGACGGGTGAAGTAAATCTGGTATCATGGCAATTACACATCTGTGAGGAATGATATGAGCGAATCTGAGCAGACGAGCAGCCGCAAACTCGACCATGTGCGCATTGTGTTGGGTGAAGATGTTGCCGCCAAAGGGGTGACGACCGGTTTCGCCGCTTACCGTATGCCGCATGAAGCTGCGCCAGAACTTGATCTTGCCGACATCGACGCCAGCCTGACGTTTCTTGGCAAGCGGATGCGCGCGCCGCTGCTCATCAGTTCGATGACCGGCGGAGCGCGGGACGTGGCGCGCATCAACCTGGCGCTGGCCGAGGCTGCCGAAACGCTTGGGCTGGCGATGGGGGTCGGTTCGCAACGTGCAGCGCTGGCCGATCCGCGTCTAGCGGATACGTACCGTGTTCGACACGTTGCGCCAACGATTCCGCTCCTGGCAAATCTGGGCGCTGTGCAGCTCAATTATGGCTTTGGCGTTGATGAATGCCGCCGCGCAGTCGAGATGATCGAGGCGGATGCGCTGGTGTTGCACTTCAATGCGTTGCAGGAAGCCGTTCAGCCTGAAGGGAATACGAATTTCAAAGGGTTGCTGCGCCGGATCGAAGAAGTATGCACCCGCCTCGACGTTCCGGTGATCGCCAAGGAAGTCGGCAACGGGATCGGCGCGGCGACGGCGCGCCGTCTGGTCGACGTGGGAGTAAAAATCATCGACGTTGCCGGCGCCGGCGGCACCAGTTGGAGTGAAGTCGAACGCTTCCGCCACACAACCGAACGCGGCGCGCAGGTGGCGGCAGCATTCGCCGGGTGGGGCATTCCCACAACCGAAGCCATCCGTCAGGTGCGCGCCGCGCTTCCCGATATCACGATCATCGGCAGCGGCGGCGTGCGCAGCGGCGTTGACGTGGCGAAGGCCATCGCACTTGGCGCCAATCTTGCTGCTACCGCGAAACCGGCGCTCGTTCCGGCAGTTGATGAACGCGGCGCAGAAGCGGTCATCGAGAGTTTGCAGCGTTATATCGATGAACTGCGCATTGCCATGTTCTGCACCGGTTGCGGCGACCTGTCGGCGCTGCAGCGACTGCAACTCGAACGGATCTGAGCGCTGCGCGCCCGGTGGTCGCCGCCATGTATGTGACATACCTCAGTCTGCGTGACTTCCGCAACTATGAACGGCTCGATCTGCGGATTGAACCGGGAGTGACGCTGCTCTACGGTCCCAATGCAGCCGGGAAAACGACGGTGCTGGAGGCGATTTACTTCCTGGCGACCACGCGTTCACCGCGCGCCGGCGCTGATCGCGAACTGGTGCGCTTCGAGGCGCAGGGAGATATTGGCGTTCCGCCGTTCGCCCGGCTGATGTGCGAAGTTGTGCGCGCCGACGGGCATGTGCGCCTCGAGGTTGTCGTGCAGCGCCGCGCCGAAGAGGAGGCGACGACCGGCACGGCGCCAACAATCAAAACGGTGCGGGTCGACCGGAAAGCGGTGCGCGCCCTCGATCTGGTCGGCAATCTGCGCGTGGTGCTGTTCACTCCCGCCGATATTGCGCTGGTGACCGGCGCACCCGCCGAGCGGCGCCGCTATCTCGATGTGACCCTCTCGCAGATCGATGGGCGCTATGTGCGCACCCTGGCGCACTACCAGAAGATCGTGCAGCAGCGCAACAGTCTGCTGCGCGCCTGGCGCGAGGGGCGACGTCCGTTGCGCTATGCCGACGATGAACTGGAGTTCTGGAACCGCGAACTGGCGATGGCGGGCGCGTATCTGCTGCGTGAACGGCTGCTCGCCGTCGTTGACCTCAATGCGCTGGCGGGACCGCTCTACTGCCGGATGTCGGGCGGCGATACCATGCTGACGCTGACCTACCAGAGCAGCGTGGCAGGCATTGATCCGACTGCCGATAGCCGCGCGATTGAGCAGGCATTTCTGATGCACCTGGCGCGCCTGCGTGACGACGAGATTGGACGCGGGCAAACGTTGATCGGTCCGCATCGCGACGATCTGCTGATCACGGCGGGCGGCATTCCCATCGGTGCGTATGGTTCGCGCGGGCAGCAACGCAGCGCCACACTTGCGCTCAAACTCGGCGAGGCGGAATTGATGCGCATGCGCACCGGCGATGCGCCGGTTCTGTTGCTCGACGACCTGCTCTCCGAACTCGATGCCGAGCGACGAGCGCATGTGCTGGGCGTCCTGGAACGTCCCGACCAGCAAACTATCGTGACTGCCACCGGAACCGACGACTTCGACCTCGATTTCCTCAGACGCACACGCCGCTGGCGTGTCGAGAGCGGGCATCTGTATCCGGCGTGAGGTGTGAGGCGTGAGGCGTGAGGTGTGAGGCGTGAGGCGTGAGGCGTGAGGTGTGAGGCGTGAGGCGTGAGGCACGAGGCACGAGGCAAGAGGCACGAGGCAAGAGGCAAGAGGGTATGAAGGTGTGTGCGGAAGTTGAGCTGTTGCAGTGCAACGGCTCAACCCACCGCAACGGCGCCGTTGCAGGCACAACGGGTCACGCGAGTGACCCCACAATTCGCACCGGCACGATCCGTCCATTCCATCGGCCTGGCGTGGCGTCGAACCGTCCCGGCAGCGGACGACCGCAGTGTGCACACCGGCCCGCAGCGTCGAGCCGCCAGCGTTTCAGGCGATGCCAGTCACGCTCAATGACGCGCGCACCACAACCGGCGCAGTATGTCGCCTGCCCATCAGCATCGTAGACATTCCCGGTGTACACATAGCGCAGACCGGCGGCAAGCGCCTGCTCGCGGGCGCGTTTCAGTGTTGCAGCCGGCGTCGGCGGCGTATCGAGCATGCGATAGTCGGGATGGAACGCCGTAAAATGGAGTGGGACATCAGGACCAAGTTCATTGACGAACCAGTCGCACAGGCGTGCAATATCATCCGGCGCGTCGTTGGCGCCAGGGATGATCAGGTTGGTCACTTCCAGCCAGACATTGGTTTCGCGGCGCAACCAGCGGAGCGTATCGAGCACCGTCGCCAGCGAGCCGAGACACAACTTCCGGTAGAACTCCTCGCTGAACCCTTTGAGGTCGATATTGGCGGCATCGATATGCTCGAAGAACGCAGGTCGCGCCTGCGGTGAAATATACCCCGCCGACACAACGACCGTCGCCAGCCCGCGCTCATGCGCTGCGCGCGCGCAATCGATCGCATACTCGGCGAAAATAACCGGGTCGTTGTAGGTGAAAGCAACGCTGCGACACCCTGCAGCAAGTGCAGCCTCTGCAACCTCCTCCGGCGTCGCGCGCGCGTCGAGCAACGCCGTCTCGCGCGCTTTGGAGATCGACCAGTTCTGGCAGAAACGGCACCCTAGGTTGCACCCGGCGGTCCCGAACGATAAGACGCCCGTGCCCGGAAGAAAATGGAAGAGCGGCTTTTTTTCGATTGGATCGGCGCAGAAACCGGATGCGCGGCCATACGAGGTCAGGACGATCCCCTCGTCACGCGCCGCACGCACAAAGCAGAAACCGTGCTGTCCGGGGCGCAACGTGCAGCCGCGCGGGCAGAGATCGCACTGGAAACGGCCATCGGCGGTGCGGTGCCACCACTCGCCGAGAACGACGCCAGGCTCAAGGATGGTGCGTTCGTTCATGGCGACCTCCTCTTGTGAAATGCCGTCACCTGAGAGTCTACACCTTTTTGGGGGAGAATCAAGAACCCAGAACCGAGAACCGAGAGCCGAGAACCGAGAACCAGGAACCAGGAACCCAGAACCGAGAACTGATGCTCATGCGCGGTCATTTGTACACTGAATGATTTTTGCGAACATAATCCGGTATCACCCGGTGAAGACCTCGCAGGCGGGCTTTGCAGCAGTAGCCCGCGGCTTTAGCTGCCGGGCGGACTGATGCCGGGGTGCGGTCAGCGTCCGCAACTGCCGGTGCGCGTGGTGGATCGTTACGCCTTGCGAACCGGGCGCTCGAACATCTTGTCTGACTGACCGCAAGGTAGTATGAGAACCAAGAACTGATACTCATGTGCGATCATTCGTGCCATACTGCCGGGGCGCTGCGGGCGAAAGCCCTCGCTGAGGCAAGTGAAAGCCCCGCTGGGGCTGCTGATGCCAATGCACAGTCATGCGCCCACGACCGCAAACGCGCGTTTCGTTACGCCTTGCTGACTGGGCGCTCGAACATTTTGTCTGACTGACCGCAAGGTAGTATGAGAACCAAGAACCGGGAACCATGGCGGGGTCTGGGGTTATTAAGGGTTAGGGGTTACCTTCCGCCTGCGCACATGCCGCCTGCCGCCCTCTCATCTCACGCCCCTCGCCTCGCGCCTCGCGCCTCGCGCCCCTCGCCTCACGCCTCACACCTCGCACCTCACGCCTCACGCCTCGCACCTCACGCCCCTCGCCTCACGCCTCACGCCTCACGCCCCTCCGCGCACCTTTCCCGCGCGCAACGTGCAACGCGCACTATTCATGGTACACTACCGATTGTCACGCACCCGGCTCACATTGCAGGAGAGAAAGCACATTATGCGTGCCGTTCGTTTCGCCTCTTTTGGGGAACCCACCGATGTTCTGACGGTCGAAACCATTCCCGCCCCGCAACCGGGTCCTGGTCAGGTGCTGGTGCGGGTGCAGGCTCGCCCGATCAATCCCTCCGACCTGTTTGTCATTCGCGGGTTGTACGGTACGTTACCGCGACTGCCCGCCGTTCCCGGCTTCGAAGGCGTCGGCGTGATCGTCGGCGTCGGCGAAGGGGTGACCGACCGCACCATCGGGGAACGGGTCATTCCGATGGGCGCGGCGGGACTCTGGCAGGAGTATGTGGTCGTTCCCGCCGCCAGAACCATTCCGGTTCCCGCTTCAATCGGCGACCAGCAGGCTGCGACAGCGCTGGTCAATCCGGCGACCGCCTGGCTGATGCTCACTGAGACGCTACGGGTTGAACCCGGTGAGTGGGTGCTGCAAAACGCCGCCAATTCCGTCGTCGGGCGGCACGTCATCCGGCTGGGGCGACGCCTCGGCTTCCGCACGATCAACGTCGTGCGACGGCGTGAGGTTATCGATGACCTGCGCGCACTGGGAGCAGATGAACTGATCTGCGAGCAAGACGAGAATGTGGTTGCACGGGTGCATGCCCTCACAGGCGGAAAAGGGGTGCGCTACGCGCTCGACTCGGTCGGCGGCGCAAGCGGGTCGCGTCTGGCAGCATCGCTCGGCGCCGGTGGGACGATGCTCGTCTATGGCGCCATTGCCGGCGAGCCGCTTACCCTCCATCCGGGAATGCTGCTGTTCCGCAGCGCCTCGATCCGCGGTTGGTGGCTGTCGCACTGGTTTCAGACCGCCACGCCAGACCAGGTGCAGACCCTCTTCACTACGCTGTTCGGGTTGATCGCCGATAGCACGCTGGAAACGCTCATTGCAGCCGAGTATGACCTCGCCGATGTGCGAGAAGCGGTCATTGCCGCTGAACAAAGGACCCGTCCTGGAAAAGTGCTGCTGGTGGGGTAGTTCGCAGGCGACGGCAGTGCATACAAAATGGCCGTTTGATCGTATAATGTCGGGGAATATAGCGCACAGAGGCGCAGGAGGGATGCGGCAACCGCATCCCTCTTGATGTCTGACGGTATTTGCCTACGGAGAAGCGCCAGGTACGCGCTTCCGTACATATCACAGGTTTCAGGAGAACAATTGCATGCGCATCGCAACACTCAGCGTTCATAGCAGCCCCCTCGCACGCCTGGGAGGCAAGGAGGCGGGAGGAATGAACGTCTATGTTCGTGAATTGAGCCGCGAGTTTGGACGGCGTGGCATCCTGGTCGACATCTTCACCCGCGCTCAGGAACGCAACACGCCGCCGGTTGTCCAGATCGACCGGGGGGTGCGGTTGATCTCTGTGCGCGCCGGTCCTCCCGCGCCATACGATAAGAATCGTCTGCTGGACTATCTTCCGGAGTTCGTTGGCCGGGTGCGCTGTTTTGCCGATAGCGAGGACCTGCATTACGACATCATCCACAGCCACTACTGGGTCTCTGGCGAAGCGGCGCTGGCGCTGCGTCGCAGTTGGGGCGCACCCATTGTTCACATGTTCCACACCCTTGGCGCAGTGAAGAATCAGGTGGCGCGCGGCACAGAGGAACATGAGACCGGACGACGGGTTGCCGTCGAGGGACGCATTCTGCGCGAGGCCGACGCGATCGTGGCGGCGACGCCGCTTGACCGGGCGCAGATGGTCTGGCACTATAGCGCCGATATGGCGAAGATCAGGGTGACGCCGGCCGGGGTCGATCTACGCCGCTTTCAGCCACGCGATCTGTCGGCGGCGCGTGCAGCGCTCGATCTGCCGCCGCCGCCGCACCGTGTCATCCTGCTGGTGGCGCGCATCGAGCCGCTCAAAGGCATCGACACGCTGATCGAAGCCAGCGCGCTCTTGCTGCAACGCCGCCCTGAATGGCGCGGCGCACTGACGACGCTGATCGTCGGCGGTGGAAGTGAAGAGGAACGCGCGTCCTGGAATGTCGAGCAACGCCGCCTCGACACGATCCGTCGGCGGCTCGGCGTGGCTGATGTCGTCCACTTCGCCGGAGCGCAACCGCAGGATCGTCTGCCACTGTACTACGCCGCCGCCGATGTCGTCACCATGCCGTCGCACTATGAGTCGTTCGGGATGGCGGCGCTCGAAGCGCTGGCGTGCGGCACACCGGTTATCGCTACGAATGCAGGAGGTCCGGCATTCATTGTCGAAGATGGCGTTAGCGGGTTGTTGACCTCGCCGGGCAACCCGACGATGCTGGCAAACCATCTCGAGCGCCTGTTGCAGAACAACGCGGAACGCGCCGCGATGGGCGCAGCCGCGCGCGAACGCGCATTGCAGTTCGGCTGGGAACACGTCGCCTGCGATATTCTTAGCATCTACCGCGATCTCCTCCAGCCGTGCAGCGTCCGGGCGCGGGTCGGGTAAGGCGGGAACGTTGCATGTTGAACGTGGAACGTGGAACGTGGCACAGGGTGACAGGTGGCAGGTGCGAAGGTTGAAGCAACCCCTAGAGCCTGTTATGCACTTCAGAGATACACGTGGTATGATTTCAGCATGACACGTCAACCCTATCCAAGCGATGTGAGCGACGAGGAGCGGGCCTTCGTCGCTTCGACCGGCTCAGGCGCCGCGCTCCCTCCCTGACC